>CALMYC010000090.1 GCA_937873385.1 uncultured Flavobacteriales bacterium
CATCGTGCAAAGCTATGATTGACACCATCTATAAACACATAGAAACATTCAGTTTCATTGATCGTGCAATAGGGCGAACTTTGCACCACGAAAACACGGCCTTCGGGCCAAAAACCAAAACCACATGGAAGCCAAAGCACAAGTTCAACTCGCCCCCCAGCGCATGGTGGGCCTGGGAAGCAAGTTCCCCATCTTCAAGAAGAAGGCGTGCGTGCGCATTGAAAAGGGCGAGGAGTTCGCCGAGATCAGCAGCGATGACCTGATCAACACGCCGGGTCGTTGGACGGTGATGTTCTGGTGGCCGAAGGATTTCACTTTCGTGTGCCCCACGGAGATCGCCGCGTTCAACATGGCCGTCGGTGATTTCAAGGACCGCAATGCTCAACTGATCGGCGCCAGCACCGACAGCGAATACGTGCACGCGGCTTGGCGCCGCGACCACGCCGACCTCAAGGACCTCAAGTTCCCCATGTTGGCCGACACCAGCAAGAGCCTCTCCGAGGAACTGGGCATCCTTACCGCCGATGAGAAGGTGGCCTACCGTGTTACTTACATCATCGATCCGGACGGCATCATCCGCTGGGTAAGCGCCTACGACCTGAGCGTAGGCCGCAGCGTGGAGGAAGTGTTGCGCGTACTGGATGCCCTGCAAACCGACGAACTCTGCCCCTGCAATTGGACCAAGGGCGAAGCAACCCTGAACTGAACATGGAACAGGCCATGGCTGCCTATGAGGAAGGCACTGCATCCCTCCTCGAAGAAGTGGGGATCCCTGCAGATCATGCCAACACCGCCTTGCAATTGCTGGGCGGCGTGGCCTCCCGCTATGCCCGCGACCTGAAGCTGAACTTGAAAGCCGTATTGAAGAGTGCACACCTCAGCGCGAGGGAAACGGCCCTACTGGCCTTGTGCATTGCGGCCAATCAGAAGAACGGCCCGTTGATGGCCCACTTCCATGCGCTGGCTGCCGAATCCGGCGCCTCACCTGAGGAAAGCGCCGAGGCCGTGGCCTGTGCGAGCCTGCTTTCCGCCAACAACGTGCTTTACCGGTTCCGGCACTTCACCGGCAAGGAAAAGTACCAGGAACTGCGCCCCGGCCTGCGCATGAACATCATGATGAGCCCGGCAACGGGCAAGCATCTCTTCGAACTGATGAGCCTGGCGGTGAGCGCGGTGAACGGCTGTGAACAATGCGTGAAGAGCCACGAGGCCTCCTTGATCGGACTGGGTGCAACCGAGGACCAGATCTGGGATGCCGTCCGTATCGCCTCGGTGGTGGCCAGCTATGATCGCATTGTGTATTGAACGGCCAACCTTGAACCAATGAAAAAGCCGCCTGACAGGCGGCTTTTTCATTGGCGGCAATGCACGGATCAAGGCAGTTGCTCCACCCGCACGGCATTGGGGGACATTCCGCCCACGTTCATCAACAACAGGTCCCGGTCGTTTTTGGCACCCGTGTAGCGCACAAATCCGTCCATATTGGCATCTTCGACGTGGTATCCCGGCACCGTGGCGGTCGGCATGCTTCCCCCCACCGTGGCCAATATGGGGTCCCGGTCATTGTTGCTGCCCGTGAACTTCAACCGGCCATCATTTACGGAGTTGCCCGCCCACAGGCCCATCTTCCCGTTGCTGAATGCCTTACGCGGGGCAGTGCCATTGACCCAGAAGCCAGGGGCGGTGAAATCCACCGTTGCCGTTGTTTTGCCCAGGACCACCTGCGTGCCGGTCATCACACCGAGGTGGTTGCGATGGCGCACCGCCATGTAATACATGTCCGCAGGTACGTTGAACACCAGCTTCGTGTAGCCATCAGCGCCCACGATGTCGCCATCGCGCTGTAGCAGTGCACATTGGGTGGCGATCAACACCGATGAATTGGCCTTGCTTCGCAGCTCCACCAGTACCCAGTCCACCACTGCATTTTTACCCGTGACATTCAGGGTTGCCTGTGTCGTGGTCTCCCCTCCCCCGCCACCCGCCTCGTCGATCGCTCCCGTCACATCGGGTCGTTCAGGGGGTCGTTCAGGGGGTCGTTCAGGGGGGACGTGCCCGCAACTTCCACAACTTCCGCGCTGCAATACCAT
>CALMYC010000091.1 GCA_937873385.1 uncultured Flavobacteriales bacterium
GCGGACGCCGTCGGCGAACGGCTGAAGAAGAACGGTCTGACGCAGGCGCTGTTCAACCTGCCGCCGGGCAATTGGGATGCCGGTGAAAAAGGCTTTGCAGCGCTGCCGGAGCGCTTCGACGCCGGCCTCTATTTTATCGGCCGCATCCGCACACCCTGGACCGAGCGCGGCTGCTGCCCCCGGCGCGGCGAAACGGCGCATTCCCCGCCACGCCGCTGCAGTACCGTTCGCGCAAGGCGCTGCGCCGGGCATACGACCTCACGGTGGTGTCCATCACCGGCGCGCCGGATGAGCTGTACCAAGTGCGCTTCACGCCCAAGGATACCGGTGGTGCCTGGTTCAGCGGGGACCTGTGGCTGGGATCCGCCGCGGGCACGGTGCGCAGCATGGAGTTGAACTGTGTGCATTGCACGCGTCATCCTTTTCTCCCCATGGGCACCGAGGATGAACTGCGGAATGTCGCCCTGCACTACCGGGAGACCTTTTCCACCTGGAACGCGCGCCCGGTCATCAACACAGTGGCTCTTGAGTATTCCTACACCTATCATACCGGTCCCGGATCGGCGCGGCTGGCGGAGCGTGATCCCGGATTCCGGAACGATTGGCATTTCCGGACCAAGGGCATCCTGCACCTCTTCGCGCCAGGGGAGTCGTTCATCCTGCCGTTGTTCCGGTACGATGCAGGGCAGACGGACTACCGCAAAGTGCTTTCCATGCCGTACGACAGCGCGTTCTGGGCCGCTGCCCCAAGCTTGGTGCGTACCGAACAGCAGCGACAGGATGAAACGTTATTTGCTGCGGAAGGCCTCTTGTTGGGCAATCGGCAGTTGGATCCCACCGTGCGCAACCGCGGTGGATTCTTCGAAAGCAACTACGCCTTCTGGTCAGCTGGCAAACGCATCCGCTTGAAGAACATGCTGGACAGTGCGGCCTACGCACCACTGCAGGCCCATGCGGATGGTGCCACCGCCACGGCCAACCAGTTGCACCTGGAGGTGCAGCTCTACCTCAATGTGGACCGCACCCCGGAAGGATACTGCACCTTCAGCGCCACCGTCTTCGACGGCTTCAGGTCCTATTGCCACCTGGCGGACAAACGCAAGGCAGACCTGCTGCTGAACCTCTTCTTCGACCTGTGCGAGATCGAGCGGAAGCGCATGCAGGCCGCGCTGGACGTGCCCGGCCTCACCTTGGACCGGATCCGCGCCATCCATGCCGATGCGGAGCATGCCATGGACCAACGCACCGGAACCTTCTTGAAGGAGACCCATTACGGAGCGGACCACGAGGCCATGAAACGCTGGAACGACCGCGTGCGACAGCAGTTGGGCGTGGACAACCTCAATATCTTTAGGGTTGCCGATGGGGCCGAGTAAGATCCCTTTCGCAATACAGATGCACCCGATCTGTTTGCACTTCCCGCAAACGGGATGCGGCATTTCCCGCATGCCTTCTCCGTGCAGGTCGCCCCGTAGACCCCACTGCGCAACCTGTTCCGCGTATCGTCCTCCGGAAAGATCGCGGCGCTTCTCTTGTCCGACCTTGAATGCGTAAATGGCATTACATTCGTTCTCCAAGTCCATTTCACCATGTCTGCCTTGATGCCCACAAACCTGTTCGAGTTCGCCACAGTACGCGCTCCCGGAAAGCCCACGGTTGCCGATACCGCCCTGCACACCGTTCCGTACACCTTGGAGAGCACCTTGCATCAAACACTGGCCACACAGCGCACCGGGGCCAACGCCCGCGCCAACATGCTTGCCAGTGCAACCACGTACAAAGGCACCGCGGCATACATCGCCACCGTGGACGATCTGTATGCCCTGTTCCCGGGCTTCCAACTGGTGGACGACTACTTGCGTACCGAACAGAAGGATGCCGTGAAGGCCGATCTGAAATCGCTTATTGAAGACCCCAGCGTGCTGAACATGACCGCTGCCGCGTATGTCGGTGCTGGCGGCTATGGGGCGCTGAAGTCCAAAGTGTGGGACAACCTGATGGCGCAATGCATCCTGGGCGGGAACGCCGCTTTGCGTACCGAGCTTACGCATCCTGCGGCTGCTCAACATCATCGAGCGTATCGCCGCGAATGATCCCGCATTGAATACCGGCGCAGGCATCTTCGGCCTGTACATGGCCACGGTGCTGGTGCCGGGTGATGTGTTCCCACTGCCGGACGTTCCCTTGCCCACGGAGCCGGAAACCAGACCCTTGCCCACTGACCCGACCGCAGATTACCAGGCTGAACTGGATGAATTGCAGTATGCGTATTCGAACGTGAAAAACGAGTACGACCAACAGGTGTACGAATACAAGCAGAAGAAGTACCCGCCGCGCAAGGAGGACGACCCCGACGACTCAAAGCAGCCCAATGTCATCGGGCATGACCCATTGGCATTGGACCCATCCAGGGCTGGGGCCTTGGACCAGCGTACCCTGGACACGTTGGATAAATACGGCATTCGAAAGGAGTTCGTGTACATGCCCCGCGTGGATGATGTGTTCGGCGGGGAAATACGGCGGTTGGGCAGACTGATCAATGAGCAGAGAACAAAGACGATGGTGGCCCGCGTGGGCAGCTCGCTCATCAGCATGGGCAACGAATGCGTCAACGCCACCTTGGATCCGCCCTGCAAACCATTCACCTTCGCGCCATGGCCCGGTGGTGCTGGTCACATCCGGCCCATCGGCATGGCCGACCTGAAGGTTGTGCAAACCCAGCTCTATAAGTATGAACAGGGCGAGGTGGCCCATGTGGAGAACATCCTTCGCGGCGAAAAGCGCACACGCACGTTCCGCGACCTGTACCACCAGGAGAGTACCTTGGAGGAGGAACAGGAGACCACCAAGGAGAATGAGCATGACACCCAGACCACCGAGCGTTTCGAACTGCAACAGGAGGCCAGCAACGTGGTGCAACAGGACCAGGCCAGCCAGGTCGGGGTCTCCGCTTCCATTTCCTACGGCCCCATGGGTTCGGGCTCGCTCAGTGCGGGCACCAGCAGCAGCACCAGCCAGATGCAGGCCAACTCCCTGGCCACCACCTATGCAAAAGATGTCATGGACCGCGCCCTGCAGCGCGTGGTGGAGCACACACGGACCAAGCGCTCTGTGACCACCATCGTGGAGAACGAGGACACCACGGAACACAGCTTTGATAATACTGCGCTCGGCGCAGGCGGCACGGAAAACATTGCGGGCGTATACCGCTGGATAGACAAGGTGTACTACAACAAGGTGGTGAACTACGGCAGGCGAATGATGTTCGAGTTCATCGTCCCTGAACCGGCTGCATTCTCCCTCTTCAGCAAATTGGCCAAAGCCCAGGGCGATGAGGTCATGGAGGTGCCACCGCCCTTCGACATTACTTCATTTGAACAGATCACCCCCGACACCTATGATGGCTATGCGGCCTTGTACGGCGCAACGGGCGTGAAGCCACCGCCGCAAGGCCTGGTGTCGGTACAGGCCACCAAAGGGCATGATTATGTTGGGGGCGGGGATGTGACATGGACCACTTGGGTCACCCAGCTCACCGTGCCGGACGGATACACGGCGACCAGTGCGCGCGTTTCCATCCTGCTGAGCAGTGGCAGCAATTATTACATCACCGTGTGTGTGGGGACCTC
>CALMYC010000092.1 GCA_937873385.1 uncultured Flavobacteriales bacterium
CGCCTCAAAAGTGCAGTCCGCACGCACCATCAAGGCCGCATTGTATGCATCGAAGGCGCGGTCCATGCCTTCCATCACCCGCGCGGAAACCGGGTAGGCGGCACCTTTGGGGTAGAGGCGCGCCGCCGACATGCCCGAGATGAGTGATGCCCCGGGGTGTGCACCCAGGAAGGTGCGGATGCGGGCCAGGCTCCGGCTATTGTGCATGTCGTTCTCCCATAGTCCGTGAAAGACCAGTTGGCCCTCCTCGTTTGTCAAGGTGGGCGGCTCCTGCAGCGCGGTTTCGGGCATCACCACCAACGCGGTTGCACGGTCCATCAGCGGTGTGGCCTGGGCCAGCATCTTCTCCAATTGGTCCATGGGGGCGATCGCCCCATACTTTTCCGTGTACGGGTCGATGTTGGGCTGCACCAATACCACTTCCACCGGAGGTCCTTCCTCCTTGAAAGAGGAATACCGCCAAAAGGAAGCGGTGAGCGGCACAGCGACCACGAGGAAAGCAGTGAGCGATGCAGTGGAAACAATCCCTTGCCGTCCTCCGGTCGCCTTCAACAACACACCGAGCATGGCGAGATTGGCCACCCAGGTCCACAGTGTGCCGCCAAGGTGGCCGGTCACCTCATACCATTGCACCCATTCGGTATGTCCGGCAAACACATTGCCCAGGGTGAGCCATGGCCAGCTCAGGTCCCAATGCATGTGGAACCGTTCGAAGGCCGTCCAGAACACCACCAATCCCCATCGCGCGGCGGTGCCTCCAAGGCTCCTGCGCACAATGCGGAACAACAACCATGGCACGGACATCACCAGCATATTGCCCACGTTTGGCCCGATGAGCGTGAAGAGGCGCGTACCGATGGATTCGCTCACGCAGAACAACCACCACGTGGTGGCCAGGTTCCACACCAGCAGGGCCAGCATCACGTAGGGCATGAAGTGCCTCGGCCGCTCACCCGGTGCACTGGCCGCGTAACGATCCTCCGCCCAGAGCAGGGGCACCCAGGCCACGAAGATCAAGGGCGTGATGCCACCCGCTGCCGGCCATGCAAGAGCCAGCAGCATGCCCGTGAGCAGGGCGCACCGCAGATAAAGGGACCTGTTGCGCATGCGGCCGAAAGTAGCGTTCGCCGGTAAGGAACGGTGAATGGCTGCCGCCGGAAGGCCATCGGTTGGTCCCACGTTCAAGCCCACCGCGATCAACGCAGGAGGTACATCTTGCCGATCCCTTTGGTGAAGTAGGACCCAGCCCCGCCATCGCGGTATTCAATGTCCTGGCCGTGCAACTGGGCCATGACGCGATAGAGGTAGATGCCGCGCGCCAAGCGGTCACCGAACTGATCCGTGCCGTTCCAGGCGAAATCCGTGATGTTGCGCCCCACGTGCAAAGGGCCCAGTTCGGACATGGGGACCTCGCGCACCACGCGGCCGGAAATGGTCATGATCTGGATGCGCATGGCCGTGGGCACCTCGCGGCCGGTAAGGGTGAACACGAACCTGGTGCTGGTGGTGAACGGATTGGGGTAGTTGAGCACTTCAGTGATGGTGGGCCGGTTGATCACTTCGAAGTTCACACTGTTGTCGCGGTCCCCGCTGTTGTTGTGGCTTTTGTCCGTGGCACGCACCGTGAGCCGGTACTTGCCGTCCCGCACCAGATCGGGCCGGTAGAACACCTTGCTCACGTTGGAGGGCCCTGTCGCCGGAACGAACTGGAGCACTTCCACTCCGTTCTCCCGGAAATAGATCCGCTTCATGGTGCCCGATGGATCGGTAAGAAAGACTTTGAAGTAAACCGTGTCCGATGGTTCATTCAGGAGCAGCGTCCGGTTCTCATCATCCAAGGTCACCTGGATCTCCGGCCGGGCGCTCACAATATCGCCATCCAGGATGTGAATTCCGTCGAACGTCACATCCAGGATCGGGTTCTCCAGGTCTTGCAACGTGAGGAAGCGCAACTGGGCGATGTTGTTGAAATGAAATTGCTCCGGTTGGTCATAGACCTGGGTGAGCGTATCCACCGGGTTGGCCTCAATGAGGATTGAATTCGGCCCGGGAAACTGCTGGGTGCTGAACCGGATGGTGTCCCGGAGTACGCCACCCACCGGCAAGGGTGGGTTGTACTTGTAGTGTACCCGGTGCGTCACATTGTTGTGGTCGGTCACCCAGGCGGTCATCAGCAGGCTGTCCATGGGCACTTGGCCAATGTTGTGCACGGAAACCATCACCGCGGCACTCTGCCCTTGGAAAACACTGTCCATGTGGAGATAATATCCGGCGGGGGGATCCAATGCGCACTCCGGGGCGGGCACGCCCAGCAAGTGCCAACGCTTGATCTGTGCCGGTTTCGGAGACCCCAGGCTATCATTCCAGAAGCGGCCCTGGACCCGTAATTGGGGGAATTGTGAAGCCGGGGCTGTTGCCTGCAAGTCCACATTGCCTGAATAACCGGGCAGGTCAAGCAGGGGTTGCTCGTTTCCTTGTGCGGTGATGCCGGAAAGCACCACGCGCACACTGTCATACGGCTCTTGTTGAACGGACCTCCAGCTCATGTCTTGCCACGCCAGCGCAGTGGAGCTTCGCGGTGTTTGGATGGAACCGCTGCGCGCATTCACCTCGACCTGTGCGCTCATGTTGATCTGGGCCGTGGCCGAATCGCCCCATATTTCCTGCACGGAGGAGAGATCCCCTTTCTTGCAGAAGAAGATGTAGGGCACGCTGTCCGGCACCGTGCCATTGTACAAGTTGGTGGCACCAAGGCTGTGCAAGGCGGCCATCGCAGTGGATGCAGCAACGGAGTCCCGCAGCAACCGGAGGAATGTGTACACCACGATGTAATGCCCGTCCGGGATGTGATTGCTGAGCATGCTGCCCAGGCTGTCCATCTGGGCATGGTAGTTCTCCCGGAAGATGAAATATTTTTCCTGGCGATTGCGGCAGCTCCCATCATTGTTCACGTTGCCATAGTACCGGCCCACGCCGTTGTATCGGCTCATCCAGGTGGAGAAATCAAAGGGATCCACCACGCCCACCACCAGGGCCTCCTTATTCAAACACCCCTGTCCCTCCTGCATTTCAAGGTCCTTGGTCCAGTACACCTGGTTGTAATTCTCGCCCCATACCTCGCAACCGATCTGCCGGGTGCCACCTTGAAAGTCGAACCGCCTTGCAGGCCGGTTGTAATTGATCAGGTGGAATCCGTCGTTCTTGAACTGATAGTAGTGTGCCTGGCCCCAGCCCTGCTTGCCGCTGATGTGCTGGAAGGAAGACTCATGCCAGTTGAGCGTGCCTTGGCCCGCGCTGTCCAAGGTGCAACGCCAGTAGTACACCACGCTGTCCTGCGCGGCATTCAATGAATAAATGGAGCTTGGTTGCCATTGCAGCACGCCGCCGGGAGCGGAAACCGTGTGCTGCTCCATGACCGGGCTGTTGAACTGGTCCGTGGTATCGATCTGAAAGAGGTAGGTGCGCAGCGGTGCGAACGGGTCGCCGGTGCTGGCCGACAGCAGCGTGGTGGAGTTGGGCACCACCGCAAACTCGTACGGGTCCACCGGCAGCAGGTCGCCCACGGTGATGTTGAGGGTCCGGTTGACCATATTGTTCCCGATCTCATCCAGCTCCACCACCTGGTCCGGGTCCATGTCCAGGCGCACCTGCAAGTTGTTCAGGCCCGTCCCGTTCTGCCCCACTACAGTGGGCAGCGTGAAGTACACGGTGTCCTGGTAGGCGTTCATGGCCACCTGGTGGAACAGCGGCGGGAAACTGAAGCCCGTGGCCGGGATGTTCCGCTCCAGTGCCACGGTGAACGGTTGGTGAGTGCCCCGCCCGATGTTGCGGAAGATCACCCGGACTTGGAAGGAGTCAACATCAGCGGTGACCTGCGCAGGGGTGATCTTCACGTCAGGGAGGGTGATGTCCAGGTCGGGGAGCTTGGGTGAATTCATCACCAGCATCGGGTCACCGTGCAGCACCATGGTTTCGGCATTGTTCACATGCTCGGTGCCCCCAAGGACGATTTCGTTCTCCAAGGCATAGCGCTGGTGTTCGCCAATGGATTTGCCGTAATTCACCTGGCTGAAGCTGCGGTAGAAATAGGTGGTGTACAGCTGCAAGGCACTGGCCAGGCCCAGGTCACTGGAAGCCATGAAGGCCACGGCGCCGGCATTGTGTGCGAGCACGAAGGATTCGCTGGTGCTGCTGTTGTCGTACAGGTTCAGGTCACCGGTGTAGCATGAGTTGCCGATCACGGTGGGGAATTTCCCGTGCCACTGGTAATTGGTGGGTACATCGGTGGTGATGTCGAAGCCTCCGCCAAAGGCATGGGCGAAAAAGGTCATCACGGTCACTCCTTGCCCGATCAGGTTGGCCACGCTGTCGGCGGAGGCTTGCTCGATCACCCCGGTGCCGTTCTTCACGAACTTGGTGACATGGCCAAAAAAGGACGTGTCCTCGGCAATGGCCTGGTAGGAATTGAGCGCGGCATTGAACTGGCTCCATTCAGCGGCGGTGTTTCCTCCGCGGAAATGCAGGATGTTCTTCATCCAGGCAGCGGGCGGCTGGTTCTCCACGGAATCCACCTTGGCCAGGTAATCCAGTACTTGGGCGCTGGTCCTCGCCGCCAACCGGCCCACGGGCACGGAAAGCACATTGGGCTGGTTGCCGTTGATGTTCAAGCCGTAGAGCACGTCGCTGTTGGGCCAGCCGATGGGCGGCACCAGGTTGGCCGCCGCCACGGCAGTATCCGTTCTGCTTCCCAGTTGGTAGCTGAGCGACCCGGTGGCCACCGTTCTCAACCCTTTGCCCACCAGGAACAACCCCTTCGGCCTGGATGGGGCGTTGTTGTACACAAAGCGCAAGTAGTTGCGGATGGCCAATGGGTGTTTGCGGATCCCGCCCCCGAACTGGTCATAGAGTTCCTCCACATTTCCGACCACGGTGTTGCAAGCGTTTACCGGGCTGGTTTGCCGATAGGCCGCGTACTGTTGTGCCGCTGCCATCAACTTGGGATGGGTGATGATCACCAATGCGGAATCGGCCAAGTTCAATGCAGGGTCGGTGAAGGATCCGGTTCCGTTCACCGGGGCGATGGATACCACGGGCAGGATACCGGACAGGCGGGCCATGGCCACGGGCAAGTCCTGCGCGCTGGGCGGCAAAATGGCATTGTACGTGTTGGCGGAGGAAAATACGGAAGTGACCCGGTGCAGGCCGTCCGCAGCCCAGGCATAGACCAAATTGCCCGGATCACAAGGGAAAGCCATCAGACTGCTGTCCGCGGAAGCGGGTATTTCCAGGCGGGTGGAAGGCCCGTTGGCAAAAGTGCCCGGGTAGCGCAGGCTTTGCCATGCCGGGGCCATTACATCGGGATAGTCCGGCGCCAGGGTGGCGCACACCTGGTCGTGAACTGAAATGGCGTTGACCACGGTGTAGGGTGAAACGGAGGCGGCAGGGAGCCCAAAGGCGAACTTGATGAGCTTGTAGCCCCGGAACACCGTATCGGCATAAACGGTTCCAGCGTGCTCCAGGCGGAGGTGGTGGTCCGTACAAGCAAGTCCGCCCGGATTGTTCAGGCCTGCCACCACCAAGCGGTAGTAGGAAGGCGGTGCATCCGGGCCGGTGTAGAGTTCAGGCGCGTAAAGCGTGTAGGGAACGGTGCCGTCCGCACCCACGGAGGCAATGATCTGGTTGTGGAAATATCCCTCGCCTTCACCGATGGTGCACAGTGATGCGCCCGCCGGCGTGCGATTGCCGGTCTGGTACGCCGTGGGATAGCTGAGCAAGGTGGTGCGCCACGCCCAGGGCAACGGCGTGTGCGCCGCCCAATTTTCGCTGCCGCTTTCAATGGTGCGCAGTGCCCCGGCCTGGGTACCCCATGTAAGGTAGTAGCGGATGGTGTCGTTGTACAGCGAATAGTAGGGGTTGTTGATGTGCACCGGGTCGTCCCACAAGGTGCTGTCCATCCACGCATCGTTCTTGAGGCCATAGAATTCGATGAAGTCGCCGCCGTTGAACACGCCGTCCTGCTCACCCTCCACGTGGATGGGCACTTGTTGGTTGCGTGCAAAGAGCTGGATGGTGCGCGGGTCAACGGAGCCAACGGGGAAGCCTGCATTCGCCAAGGCCGTGGAATCAATGCGGCGGAACCCGTCCTGCCAAACCCTGAAATACCAATACTGCTGGTCGTAATGGATCCACTCGTTGCCGTAAGGCTGGGCATCCGCGGCAAGGCCCATGCCCATGAGCACGAACAGGAGGATCCTTCGGGTCATGAGCCGCCGCTTTTCTTGAACAAGTCGAAGCGCAGGGAGAAGACGTTGGAATACAGCGCCACGCTGTTGTCTCCGATGTCGGTGAGGGCATAGTCAAGCGCCACGCTCTTGATCTTCAGTCCGATGCCGATGTTGGGCTGGAAGTTGAGCGACTTCTTGTCGTTGATGTCGGTGACATACTGGAAATTGTTCACCCCTGCACGGATGAACACAACGTGGGCATAACCCACTTCGATGCCAAGGCGCGGGTCACCGCTCCAGGTGCTGGAGGCGATGACCGCATTGCGTTTCCCGTCGAAGGTGTTTTCCAGGTTCGCTTCCGCGAGCAGGTCCACCTTGTTGCCGAACTTGAACTGGCGGGCTACGCCAAGCACCAGGCGGGGCAAGGTGACCTCCACGCCGTTCACCGGCAGTTCATTGCCGGTTTGCTGGAACACATCCTTGGTGCGCTGGTCCAGCGAGTAGCTCCACGCGTTGAAGGTACCGGTGATGTCGCGCGCCATGGCGGCAAAGCGCCAATTGCCGCGATCATACTGCATGCCCGCATCCAGGCCGAAACCCCAGGCCTTGGCGAAAGGGCCCACCTTGCGGTACACCACCTTGGCATTGGCCCCGAGGCGCAAGCCCGGCACTTTCAGCTTGCGGGCATAGCTGAGCAGGAAGGCATTGTCCGCCGCGGAAAAGGTGGTGATGCGGTTGTAGTCCAGGTTGCCGTTGTTATCGATCAGCTCCGTGGTGTTGGGGATGTCGTCCACCCCGAAGCGGATGAAGGAGATGCCGATGACGCTGGATGTATCGATGGGCCGGGCAATGGCGATGTAATCGTATTTGGCAATGCCCGCGAAATACTCGCTGTGCATGGCGCCCACCTCCAGGTCACCCTTCACGCCCAGCAGCCCCGCCGGGTTCCAGTAGCCGGCGGTCACGTCATTCACCGCCGCCACGTGCGAATAGCCCATGCCGAGGGATCGGGCGCCCACCCCGATGGTGAGGAACTCGTTGCTGTACTTGGGCGCATCCTGTGAAAACGCGGGGGTGAACAGGAGAACAAGGAAACCAACTGCGGCCAGTGGGCGGGCAAACATTCCGGAGGGCATCATGTTGTGTGGAATAGACGCAACCTCTAACTGAAGGTGGCCTGCATTATTGCCCGAAAAATACCAACTTCGGCCCGCTTTGGCGCGCCTCCCCCGTTTACCCGACCTGCTGACCACCGCAAATCTCTGCTGCGGCACGTCTTCCATTCTGCTCACCGCCCAAGGTGAATTGACGTTCGCCTGTTGGTTGCTGTTCCTGGCGGCGGTCTTTGATGTGTTCGACGGGCTGGCAGCACGGGCGCTGGGCGGAGGCACTCCGCTGGGCGTTAAGCTGGACAGTTTGGCGGACATGGTGAGCTTCGGCGTGGCACCCGCTTTTGCGCTCCGGGCCATGGCCACAAACCTGGCTCCCGATGGAACCTACTGGGCGGCCGCCGCCGCATTGTGCATTTGCACCGCTTCCGCATGGCGCTTGGCCAAATTCAATGTGGACGACCGGCAAACCAGCGGGTTCCTTGGCCTGCCCACGCCGTCCAATGGGCTGTTTTGGGCCAGCGTGGTGCTGATCGCTTCGGGCCAGGGCTTTCCGGACAACTCCATCACCGCCAAACTGCATGCGGGAGTTGTGGCTTTCCTCGGCTCGCCTGTGCTGGTGTTCGGCGTGGCGCTCGTACTCGGCCTTTTGATGCTTTCGGAGCTTCCGCTCCCCGGCCTGAAATTCAAGCACAAGGGTTGGAAAGGGAACGAAACCATTTTCGTGCTGATCGCAGCAGGGGGTGTGAGCGTACTGTTCTTCGGCCTGCTTGCCGTTCCTTTGCTGCTCTTCCTATACCTCCTTAGCCCTGTTTGGGGCAAGCTCTTTCCCACTGCACCATGAAAACCTTCCGCGCCGCCATTGATGTAATGCCCCACGACAATCTGCTGGACCCCCAAGGGAAGGCGGTGAGCGGCAGCATGAATAACCTGGGCCTGCCCGAGATCACCGGTGTGCGCATTGGCAAGCACATCACGCTGCACGTGGAGGCCAAGGACAAGCATGCGGCGGAAGCCAAGGTGGACGAGGCCTGTAAGAAGTTGTTGGCGAATTTGGTGATGGAGAAGTACAGCTTCTTGGTGACGGAGGGATGAGGAGCAAAGCTCCTCGTACAAGGTTCCAAGGGTGTTGTTCACCCTCCCGCAGAGTCTCCCGTTTCGAGGACCGAGGGTAAAAGACTGTCCTTCGACGGGCTCAGGACAGCGGCTCAGGACAGCGGCTGGACGGGCTCAGGACAGCGGCTCAGGACAGCGACGGTGTGGGCTCAGGACAGTGACGGCACCTCACACCACCTCCGCCACCACGAAGGCGCTGCCCGTGACCAGCACGAGGTCGTTGCTGCCAGCGGCCTTCCGGGCTGCGGTCAGTGCGGCGTTCACCGAGGGATAGGCTACTCCGTGCAAGCCGTGCTCATTTGCTTTTTGCCGCAACGCATCGGCCTCCAGTCCGCGCGGGATGTCGGCTTTCGCAAAGTAGTACACGGCTTTCTCGGGCAGCAGTCCGAGCATGCGGGCGATGTCCTTGTCGTTTACGGTGCCCAGCACGATGTGGAGCTTGTTGTGCGTGGTTTGCTTCAGCATGGCGGCCACGATGCGCATGCAGTCGGCGTTGTGGCCGATGTCCACGATGGTGCGCGGCCGGTCCGCGATGGTTTGCCAGCGGCCTGCGAAGCCGGTGTTGGCGCATACGTGTGACAGGCCCGCCGCGATGTGCGCGTCGGTGATCTTCCAGCCTTTTTCCCGGAGGATG
>CALMYC010000093.1 GCA_937873385.1 uncultured Flavobacteriales bacterium
GACTCGTTGACATCTCGGTGGCGAGCGACGGGCTTTCCAACCTGCTTGAAGATGTGCTGGATATATGCGAGATAACGCAACTGCCACACGCACGGTTATCGGGACACGCCATCACCGTTAGGTACCTCCGGATACTGTTGGAGGGCATCTTCGATCCCGATGTGCTGCCCGCGCTACAAATCCTCCCCGATCCTTCTGTGGGGAATAGCGAAGCAGCCCACCATCCTGCGAAAAACACGCCCTCCATGTACCCCGTAGGCAAATAGCCCACTGGCAATCTGCCCGGCCAAGCCCCTTTTATACCGCCCGCAATGGGACCCCTATTTCTCCACCCCCTATGCCTTTCGGGGCGGCAACTTTCCCCCTCCCCACCCACCCCCGCACCATCATGTAGCTACCCTTCCCCCAGGGTGGCAACTGAAATTCCATTGCCAAGTCGCATTTCGCCAATAACGGCTACGACGATGGTGCGTGAACGGCTTTCATCCCTTGCGCGTGGTGGTCAGGCCGCAATACACCCGGCCTATGAAGCCCCCGGACCACGACATGAGGGGGGCGGGCTTTTGCGTGCGGGAGGAATCGGTAGTCTTGCCCGCTCCTGCCTGCTGCCCGGCATTGAAATAGGTGGAACCCAAAGAAGGCCACCAAGGGCATACGACCTTTGCCCCATCCTCCATGAGCGATGAAAAATGTGATAGCGATAGTTTGCCTGAGTTCACCAACAACATGCAGGGCAGGCCATTCCATGGCCACATGAACCTTGGAGTTGTGAAACCCAGTTAATGCCCGACAAGGAATGACCGACAAGAAGCAAGCCGCCAAAAGTCATGCACCCCTGAAAAAGGAAAAGGGAAAAGCAAGTGTTGAACAATGCGGGTCCGGTCAAATCCTTGCCGAGTACCGCACTTTGCTGGACAGCTTCTATACTTTACGGATCCGATGGGGTGACGGTGAAGGGCAGGAGGTGTCTTATGGCTTGAAATGTAGGTTCATTGACCGCATCCGCAATTGGACAAGGACCAATCTACCAGACCGATCCTACGGTTTTATACTGGATAGGCTCATCACGGACATATCGGCTTACGAGTACGTGGACGCGCCGATCCACCGCAGTGATAGTTTCTCCATTGAAAGGGATATGGCCATATCCTGGATAAAGGATGAGATATTCGCCGCCATACGTGAACTGATCGGGCAGCTTCCTGCTCCCGTCCCCAAGCCCTTTGAGCGTACCGCCACCGCACAGTATGACAAGATGCTGAAGGAAGAGCTTCCCGGCTTTTCCATCTGCCCATTTCCCAAGCAAGTAAGTATCGGCACCCGGCACACTTACCCTACATTGTATGGTGGCACAGAGGGGAACGAGGCATGGGTCCGCGATCCAGCACGATGGGATGATATTGGACGCGCTGTGCGCAACAGTGGACGGACCACCCCCGACAGCCCGCTCCGTGATCTACTGGATGGGTGGAGTTATGCCACCATCGTGCCGGACGGGATACCCAACCCGAACGACATTCCCAACCCAAAGATCTACCTGCTGGACGGGGCCATGATCCCCGATGAGAGCATGGAGCGTGGTGGCAAGCGGTTGAGCCAAGTCGCCAACACGATCATCGTCCAGTTCGGGGCGATGGTGCGCCGGGCATGGGAAAGCCCTATCAACCTCCGGGATCAAGCTGTCACGGACCTGCTGGACCATCACTTCAAGCATGGAGGAAACCCTGTTGCCTTCGTGAAGCATGTGGAGCGGATCACGCCCAATTACAAGGTTGATGAGCTGAGGGGACTGCTGAGCGGGTGGGTGGCCAGCAAGGGCGACCATAACAGTACCGCAACCACCAAGCCCAAGCCCGCGAAGAAAAGTTCGGCCTTTACCGTGCCTGTCCTTGCGCGATTTTGTTGGTGCATGGAAAAGGCCGGACATTCGGATCACGGCATCGTGAACGCGACGGCGGCAAGCCGCTTGGCGAATCACTACGGGCTGTTGCATAAACGCACCGGGGAAAAATTGAAGCAGGAACGGGATCGCTTCGATGGGGCTGACGGCAAGCCCTATTTGAAAGGCGGTCCCCGATCGAATGAAGCCTACGGCCGAAGGACGTGGGCAGCAGTGAAGGTCGAACTGGAGCGAATTGGATACTCCGATGCCGTCAGGCTTGCTGAAGCAATACTGAGCGACCTATAAATCACCAAAGGAAATTCCTACACATGGATTACATGTGTATTCCCGGTGGGGGGCAAAACGTGGGGATAATGTTGCGATCGCTTCGGCACAAGTCGGGCATCGCAAATGACAACGAACCCTTTTGAAGAGATCACTGCCAAGCTGGATGCCTTGGCCGTGGATGTGCGAGCATTGAAAAGCCGCACGAATGAGAAACCCGATCGGAAACGCCGGGTCGGACTTTCGGAAGCTGCCAAATACTGCGGATTGGCTAACCGGACGATGTACAAGAAAACGCATCGCCGGGAAGTGCCGCACAGTAAGGTTGGTGGGCGCTTGTTCTTTGACTTGGATCTTTTGGATGCTTGGATCGACGGGGGGCGCCGACCCATGGCCTCCGAGATCGCTGAGGAACGCATGGCCGGAAACAAGTGAGCGGGCAGCGCTACCACGCTAACCCGCTCAAAACATCTTGGACATGCCAAAAGTATCATTCCCCGCCTCATGGCGGCATGCTATCCGCCGCTGGATGGATAGCCTCCGCGCCCCCCGCACCCTCCGCACACTGATCCGCAAACATGCCGCCGAAGCCTTGGAGAAAGCACGACGGAACAACGGCTGCATCCCCTTCAAGGAACGCGCCCTGCTGTTCGGCTCCTTCCTGCTGGATCACCCCGGCATTGAAGTGGACTTCAGCCTGTTCTCCGCAGAGCTCAATCACGCGCTGGGCCGTCCGTACTTCCTTATCCGCACCGCACGATGAAGGAGCAGGAATACACCCTACCCGCCGCCGTCAATGCGGACTTTTTGGATGCCATCTTAGCGGATGAGCGGCACCTTGAAGCAAAGCTCATGGAAGATGATAAGCCCACCGCCGGGGCGTACCCGGTGGATGCCTTCCCGCAGCGATTTGTTGACCTGATCGGAGAGCTGCACGAAAAGAAACGCTTCCACAATGACTTTTCCGCAGTTGGAATCCTGTTCGCCGCATCCACCGCGATTGGCAACAGCCGCGCCCTGGACAACGGTACCTACCTGTCCCCGGCCATGCTGTGGCAACTGTCCATTGGTGCCCCATCGGTGGGCAAGTCCCCGCCGGTGGACATGCTGCTGGAACCCTTGCAGGATCGCGACAAGCGCAGCAAGGACCAACACGCCCAAGCCGTAATTGAATGGGAGGCGCAGCAGGAAGAGCGCAAGGGCAGGAAGCGTGGCAAGGAGGCATCCGATGAAGAGCCGCCCGAACCGCGCCCGATATGGAGGCCGCACATTGTCGGGGACATCACCATGGAGGCGTTGATCGCGAAGCTGGCGGCATCCCCGCGCGGCGTAGGGCGGCATGCCGATGAGTTCCTTTCATGGCTGCAAAGCATGGATGCCTATCGCAGCGGAGGGGACCGCTCAAAGTGGCTGACCATCTTCAACGGGTCGCAGCTTACCGAGATCCGCAAGACCGCCGGGGAGTTCCTGGGGCCCCGTCCGTTCGTATCCGTTGCGGGCGGGATCCAAACGGATAAGCTGTCTTTGCTGGCCGGTGCCGATGATGGGTTCCTCCATCGGCTGCTGGTGGCTTGGCCGGATAATCCAAAGCTCGATTATACAAGCAAGGTTCCGCTGGCTGCTGGCTGGATGACATGGTGGAAGTTGGTCTTGGACTTCCTGTTGGAGATGGACATGGAGAACGGGATACCTGTTGAGCTGCGATATGCTGAAGATGCAGCAGGCACTTACATGGATTGGGACCGTGCGAACGTGGATCGCATCAACGCGGCGAACAAGGAAGGCGATGGGCTGAGCGCGGCCCTATATGGGAAGATGGACACCTATTACCACCGGCTGGCCTTGGTGCTGGAATTGCTTTACCGCGCTTGCGGGGACGCACCGCACGAAAATATAGAGGTCCGGCTTGCAGCGGTGCAAGGTGCCCAAAAGCTGCTGGGCTATTTCGAGCGGACCGCCCGGAAGCTGCACTTCACCTTGTTCCAAGCATCACCGGTGGACCGGCTTATCGGACCGAAGCTGGACCTGTTCGATGCCTTGCCAATGGACTTCGCCACGGCTGAAGCGATCGTGAAGGCGGGGGCCATGGGGATTCCTGAGCGGACGCTGAAACGGCGACTGAACGCATGGAGCAAAGGGAAGCAACCCCTGTTGTCACGCGACGGACAAGGGCGTTACCGGAAACTGTTCGAGCATTAACCCATGGCACAAGTGGCACTTTGGCACTATCCCATACTGGCGCGGGTTTCCGGCGGAATTGGTTGGCTCAACGGTTGGCACTT
>CALMYC010000094.1 GCA_937873385.1 uncultured Flavobacteriales bacterium
CGGGCTCCAGCCGAACCTCAAGAACGGGGTGACGCTGACGCAGTTCAAGGAATACGACCTGGTCGGTGACATCATCCAGGTGAAGGCCGGCCCGGAGCGGGTGCTGCTCAATTATTTCGGTGCACGCAAAAGCAGCGGCGTGAATGCCGCTCAGCCCCGGGTGGACCTGGAGTGGGTGCGCTGAAATGGCCTGCTCAGCCATGGTGGACGTGCTTAAAGGCCACCTCCACGGTGGTGCCGCCACTGAATTCTGTGTGGACTGTCCCGTCGAGTTGGTCCGCAAGTGCTTCCACCACTTCAAGGCCGAGATGTGAAGGTTCCACGCTGTCGGGGTCGTAGCCCTTGCCATTGTCCTTTACCGTCAGCACAAAGACCCCATTGCCGCGGTCGCGGACGGAAATATGGATGTGCCCCCCGGTGGCGTAAGGGAATGCATGCTGGAAGCAGTTGGCCAGCAGTTCACAGGTGATCATCCCCAGTTGGATGCTGGTGTCCGCATCGCACTTCAGGCCATCGGTGTCCACGCTGTGGCTGACGGTGCGGCTTTCCGGTTCGAACATGGCTGAGATGGCCTTCGCCAGGTCATCGAGGAAAATTTTGAGGTCCACTGCGGAAAGATCTTCCTGCCGGTACAACTTATGGTGCACCAGCGCCATGGAATCGATGCGGCGCTTGCCACGGATGAACTCATTCCGTGCCTCTGCTCCCGGCACGCGCTGGGCTTGCAGATTGAGCAGGCTGCTCACCACTTGCAGGTTGTTCTTCACGCGGTGGTGCACTTCACGGTCCAGTACTTCGCGTTCCACCAGGGCCTTGGCCAAATGCCGGGCTTGCAATTTGGAACGGCGCTCGTGCTTGCGCACCCTTCGCTCGGCCCCACGGCTTTGTACAAAGACCATTACCAGCAGAGTTGCCAGGAGCACCAGCATCACCAGTACCGTCCAGAGTGCTTTGCGCCCTTGCCCCGCCCATTCCGCCAGGCTGCTCACGCCCACCAATGCCCCGGTATACAGCGTGGCACCATTCAGCTCCAAGGGAAGAACACGCCCGATCCAATCCTTGCCGGCGATGGACCGGTGCATGATCTCCGTGGAACGTTCGTTCCTCCAAACCCTCAGCATCGCCCCCCATGGTTGATCGGTCGATGAGCTGTCCAAGGCGGAGATCGGTGTTCCGTCCTGGCTGAGCACGATGTTCGATACCTCGGGGCTCCACGCGGCCATTCCTTCCAACACCACCCGGGCTTCGATGTCGTAATGCACCACGTGGAAGGAGGCCTCCCGCAAACGGTTGCGGACGAGCAGGGAGAGCTGGAACGCGCGGGTTCCATTTTTGCCCGGGCTCTCGGACCATACGGGCCCATCCTGCCTGTTTTCCAGTGCTTGACTGAACCAGGTGGATTTTCGGGGGTCCGGTGCAAGAGGTCCGGTCACGGCATCGGGAATGACGGAACTGCGGACAGGCCATTCCTGGACCCGGGTGATCGGCGGCATGGATGAACGCACGGTGGATGTGAACCGCCAAATGCTGTCCACCCTTTCCAGGCGAAGCTCGTTGCCCTGATCGTCCGTGGAACTGATCGCATTGATGGCAAACCGGCTGCGAAGCACGGGCAGCCACTGTTGGATCAACTCTGCCCCGGTTGCACTGTCGTTCAACGTGATGTACGCAGCCTGTTGGTTCAGGCCCTGCACGAACGTCTGCATTTGGAGGCCCAGCTGCCACCGTTGGCTGTTCACTGAACGGTCGAGGGCAATTATGCCCAATTGTTCGGACCGGTTGCCGTTCAGCATGATGCTGCGCGCCAGCAGGCCCAGTGCCAATACCAGTAGCACGGACACGGTGATGATGGTCCAACGTTCGGGAATGCCGCGGCGCTTCACGCTTGTTGCTGATTGGCCTTGGTCAAGGGCATGTTGCCGCAGGTTCGGCGGTGAATTCGGTGAGGTCCACCTTGGTGTCCGGGCTGGCGGCTTGTTCGGAGGTCAATTTCTGGGGAATGAAATAGATGCCGTTCATTTTCCCGTTGAATGTGCGCCCGGCCCGAATGCAGGTGTCGGCGGAGAATTCCTCCACGGTAAAACCTTGGTAGTACACGTCCAGGCCCAGGTGGATCCGTTGTGCCGAGGAGTCCTTGTTTGCGATCTTCAACAACAGTTCCGCCGGTTTGTCCGGCCGGATGTTCCAACGGTATTGCACCTGCACATTGTTTTTGGCGCCCGCCTGGACGTACTGTGGTGCCTTGCACGCAGTGGTGGCCAGGCACACGGCCAAGGGATAAAGCAGTGGCTTCAACATGCGATGGAACGCCATGCGGCAATGACTTGTTCAATGGCATCGTCATCAATGTCCAGGTGTGTTACAAGGCGCACCGTGGAAGGGCCGAACACGGAGGCAAGGATGCCCTTCTCGCGCAGCTTGCCCAGGAGTTCATTTGCCGTGGTGCCGGCCTGGAGTTCGATCACCACGATGTTGGTTTCCACAGGCATCACGCTTTTTACCAAGGGCAGCGATGCACAAGCTTCCCCGATGCGCTTGGCCCTGGCATGGTCTTCGCGCAGCCGTTCCACATGATGGTCCAGCGCATGGAGCCCTGCGGCCGCTAAAATTCCAGCTTGACGCATTCCGCCGCCGATGCGTTTCCGGGCGCGCCGCGACAGCGCGATGAACGCTTCCGTACCGACCAGCACACTGCCCACTGGTGCCCCCAGTCCCTTGCTCAAGCTGATGGACACGGAATCGAACGGAGCACCCCATGCCGCGGCGGTGTTTCCGTCCGTGGCCATGGCATTGAAGATCCGCGCCCCGTCCATGTGCAGCTTCAAGTTCCGTGCAGTGCATACTTGCCGGATGCGCACCACTTCACGCAAGTCCCATGTGCTGCCACCGCCGCGGTTGGCAGTGTTCTCCACCACCACCAACCGGCTGATGGGGAAGTGCGGGTTCCCCGGGTCGTTCACTGCCTCCTCCACTTGCCCGGCCGTGAAGCGGCCCCGGTCGCCGCACAGGAGCTTTACGCTGCACCCGCTGGTGGACATGGTGCCGCCTCCCTCATACTTGTAAACGTGGGCTCCTTCGTCACAGATCACCTCATCACCCGGCCGGGCATGTGCGTTGATCGCAATTTGGTTGGCCATGGTCCCGCTGGCACAGAACAGGCCCGCCTCCTTCCCGAACCTTGCGGCCAAGCGCTGTTCCAGGGCGTTCACGGTGGGGTCCTCGCCGAATACATCGTCGCCCACTTCAGCGTGCGCCATGGCCTCCCGCATGGCGGCGGTGGGCTGGGTCACGGTATCCGAGCGCAGGTCAATGGGCATGGGCGTGCCAAGATAGAGCAGGCGACGCGCTGGTGTGCTGCCCTTCAATCGTGAAGGCTGAAGAAGTGCCCGCATTGGTCACAGAGCATGCCCCGCTCGGTGGACAACGGATATACACTGAAGACGAAGCCGATGGCGAGGTGCAATGCCCCGCTCCATGTGCCCAGCCTTGAAATGCCGCTGCGGAGGTCCGGTGAACCGCACCGGGGGCAATGCACCGGTCTGTTCTCATCATCCAGGTAGGGCCGGTGGTCGGTCTCGTGAAGGATCAACAAGGCCTGCTCCTTGTCCGTGGCCGCTACCTTCAGCTTCACCCCGCCCAAGGCAACGCCCAGCACGCGGTTAAGGCCGATGATGTGCTCGTCGTTCACATAAGCCTCGATCCCTTCGTTCTGAAGCAGGCAACGGCCCAAATGTGCTTCCAGCGGATCGTCATAGAAGCGCACCGGCACCAGGTCGTTCGGAGGCAACTTCATTTCACGCGGGCCAGCATAAGTCCGTCACGCAGGGGCACGATCAACGGTTCCACGCGCGGGTCGCCGTTCACGCGGCGTGCGTACTCCACCAGCGCACGGGTTTGCTCATTGTGTTCCTTCTCCTGGCGCAGCACATCGCCGCTCCAGAGCACATTGTCGGCGATGATCAACCCGCCGGGGCGCATCCTGCCGATCACGGCATCGTAATAGTTGGGATAGTTCTGCTTGTCGGCATCGATGAACACCAGGTCGAACGGTGCGGGCAGGGTGGGGATCACCTCCAGCGCAGGCCGGTGGTGCATGGTGATCCGGTCCGTCATGCCGGCCTTTTCGATGTAGCGGTGCACCATCTCCGGCAGGTAGGGGTCGATGTCGATGGTGTTCAGCATGCCGCCTTTGACCAGCCCTTCGGCCAGGCACAGTGCACTGTAGCCGGTGAAGGTGCCGACCTCCACGATGATCTTCGGCTGCACCAAATGGCTGAGCAGGGAGAGGAAGCGTCCTTGCAGGTGCCCGCTCAGCATCTGCGGCATGTGGACCTTTTCGCGCGTTTCCGCTGCAAGTTCGCTCAAGTACCAAGGTTCTTGGCCACTGTGCTCCTCGCAGTAGTCATCCAGTGCAGGGTCGATGAATTGCATCAGGGGAGTTTGGTCAGGTTGCCGTGAAGTACGTCAGCGCCATGCCGGACCACCACTGCATAGCGGCCGGTGGCCAAGGGTCCAACATCCAGGGTAGTGCCTTGGTTCAAGAACCGGTCAAATACGATGCGGCCCACGGCATCAACTATGCGGACCTGCGCCCCGGGCCAGGTTTCCGGCCATTGCAGGGAGACAGTACGGGTGGCCGGGTTGGGAAAGAGGGTGATGCACGGAATGTCTTTCTCCGAGATGACCGTGGCATAGTCGAGCCTCCACCAATCGTTGTGACGGACCGAGTTGGCATCCAGCCCGAGGCCGAAGTAGAACGAGTTGTCCCATTGGTGCGCGATCCCGGCGCCGACCGCGCCGCGGCGTGGCCCGGCAGGGAAGGAGGGTAGGGTGTTCCAGACCGATGGCGTTCCGTCCCACACATCGTCATGGAACGTGGTGGCATCGGAGGCTCCCCCGGCCACCACCATCACGTATGGGCCGCCGCTCTTGGCATCGATGCGTCCCTCGGGAAGTGCCGCGCGGGGGTAGTACGCGCCGGTCTCGAACCAAATTGGATAGCTCCATGCATCGCTAAGTGCGGTGCCGGTGGAATCGGCTCCGCCGGTGATGAGCATGCCGCCGCCATCAAGAAACGCCACCGCGCGGTGCCGTGAAGGCCCGGGCACCGGGTTCATCGCTTGCCATGTGTCCGTGGCAGGAAAGTACTTCCAAGCTTCCTTGGTGGGCACCCCGCTCAGCAACATGCCGGTGGCCACGATGCCGTAATTCCATCCTTCCACGGCGGCACAGGCGTAGCGGGCCTCGGCAGGCATGGAGCTTTTCTGAACCCATTGATCGGTTTCGGGGTGGTAGGCCCAAAGTTCATTGAGCGCGCCATTGCCGTCGGTGCCGCCGAACACGTAACCTGTGTCGTTCACAGTGAAGGCCGAACAGTACTGCCTCGGACTGGCGGGCATGGAAGCGATGGGGCCCCCGGGATCCGTTGCCGCATCGAAGCACCACCAGTCATTGGTGAAGCCCCAGCCCACTTCCATGCCGGTGCCCACGTAGATCTTGCTGCCGATGGAAAAGGAAGCCGCATCATCGCGTGCGGTGCCGGGGAAGTCGTGGAGCGGGGTCCAGGATTGGGCGTGGGCTGCCGTGGCAAAAACGAACAGCAGCAGTGGAAGCGAACGCATGTACGAAGGTAGGTCTTGGGCAGCCGGCAAGTGGAGGCGCAGGATCGCTCCTCGTCCTACCGGTACTTGAACCACGCCGCCATGAACGGGTTGTACGGCGCGTAGATGGGCTTGCCGCTTTCCTCGTTGTGCCCGGTGATGTACACCAGTTCCCGCTCCTGGAGGGCGTTGAGGGCATGCACCACCGTGGCCGATGAGGCGAGGTCGTGCCTTTTGATGAAGGCGCCTGCGGTGGGCTCCTCCACCTCGTCCGCACGCGAGATGGCTGCGAAAAGGTCCCATTGATTGCGGGTGAGTGCACTGCGCAGCGTGGCCATGATGGCATCCTGTTCGCGGATCACCGACTGCAGCACGCGCACCACGGCGGCCCGGTCCAGTGGCCCGGCCTCGCCGAAGAGGCGGTTGAACAGCACCTGCACGTAGTAGGTGTGTCCGCGGCAGATGTCGTAACAGTATTCCGCCTCCTCCATCGGGAAGGAGCGTCTGTGCTTCTTCATTTGGGCCACCGCGAAGGCGGCGTACACCTTGCGCGGAATGCGCTCCATTTCCAGGTGGTCGGCACTGGCGAAGAAGGGCTGCTTGGCGTCCAGGAACATGTCCAGCAGCAGGTGGCGCTGGCTGCCGGAGAAGATGCATTGCACCTTGGGGCTGGCCTGGAGTTCGGTACGCAGCAGGGCGTCCATGCGCACGTCCTTGAAGGTGGCCACCTGCTGGAATTCGTCGATGGCGAGGAAAATGGTGCGGTCCTGTTCGTTGAGGATCCGGAAGATCTCGCGGGTGGTGGCGGCGGCCTTCCTGGGCGTACCCGGTTCCAGGGCGATGCTGGGCTGGCCGGTGAGCTCGTCCACATGCAGCACGGGCCGCAGTGCGGAGAACCAGGTCAGGGCGTTCTTCAGGAATTGCTTGGGCGTGGGGTTCAAGGCCAAGTGCGCCGCGTTCAGCAGGATGGTGTTGAACTCGTTGGCGTCGCGGGCGGCATAGATGTCGGTGAAGATGGCACGCGCGCCGCGCACCTTGGCCAGCTTCTGGAACACGTGGTGGATCAACCCGGTCTTGCCGTAACGGCGAGGGCTGTACAGCATCACGTGGCGGCCGTTCCGCAACGCGGAGGCGATGATGTCCGTGTCCTCCTCGCGGTCGCAGAAGTATTCCGGCCCGTGGTACGCGTTCACGGGGAACGGGTTGTCGATCTCCTTGGCCATGCCGCGAAGTTAGTTCGGTCAACTAAACAAACACAACTAAACAAACCCAACTAAATAAACTTTAGTTGAATGGATCAAGCCGGCCCGGCTCGTTGGGGCCGTTGTCAATAGCAGTACTTTCCCTCCGCGATCATCTTCTTCGCCACCAGCTTGCGCAGTTCAGCGGTGTTCAGGTTGGTGTTCTTGGTGAAGCGCTTCGCGCCCATCAGCATGGCACGTTGCTCATCGCCGTCGGCGAAGTTGTTCACGGCTTCCTTGGCGTACTTGTGGATGCGGTCCGCAGCGTCGTGGACGTACAACTGGCACATGGCGAACTGCTCCGCGACCGCAGCACCTCCTTCACTTCCCTTACCTCCTACACCCTGAATTTCCGCCAGCTTCAACGTCCGCAGCAGCACGCTTTCCGCCAAGTACGTGTCGATCACCATGTCGGCGATGTGCATCAGCGTCTCCTGGTGCTTGGCCAGGTCCAGCCCCAGCTTCTGCGCGGCGCCGCCGGCCACCATCAGCACGGCCTTCTTGAAGTTGGCCACCATCCGCTTTTCACCGCCGAGCAGTGAATCATCCGGCTCCGGCATGTCGGGAATGCCCGTCAGTTCAGCGGCCACGGCCTGCGCTGGGCCCAGCAAGTCCAACTGGCCTTTCATGGCGCGCTTCAGCAGCATGTCCACCGTCAGCATGCGGTTGATCTCGTTGGTGCCCTCGAAGATCCGGTTGATGCGGCTGTCGCGGTAGGCGCGCTCCACGGGGCTTTCCGCGCTGTAGCCCATGCCGCCGTAGATCTGCACGCCCTCGTCCACGATGTAGTCCAGGCACTCGCTGCCCGCCACCTTCATGATCGCCGCCTCGGCGGCGTACTGCTCCACCCCTTTCAACAGGGCCTTCGCATGGTCCGCGCCTTCGGCCTTCAAGGCTTCAATGGCCAGTTCCATGTCGCGGCTGCAGCGGTACAGTGCACTTTCCGTGACGTAGGCGTACACGGCCATGTCGGCCAGCTTCTGGCGGATGGCCCCGAAACTGCTGATGGGCCGCCCGAACTGCTCACGCTCATTGGCGTATTGCACCGCGCGGTCCACGGTCTCCTTGGCGCCGCCCAGCGTGGCCCCGGCCAGCTTGATGCGCCCGATGTTCAGGATGTTCACCGCGATCTTGAAGCCGTTGCCGCGTTCGCTCAGAAGGTTCTCCACCGGCACCTTGCAATCGTTGAAGAACACCTGCCGCGTGCTGCTGCCCTTGATCCCCATCTTGTGTTCCTCCGGGTTCAGGGTGATGCCGCCGAACTCTTTCTCCACGATGAAGGCGCTAAGATTCGGGTCCGCTTCACCGGTCGTGGGGTCCACCACCTTGGCGAACACCGTGAAGAGGTCCGCGAAGCCCGCATTGGTGATCCACATCTTCTGCCCGGTGAGCAGGTAATGCTTGCCATCCCCGGTGAGCACCGCCTTGGTCTTGCCGCTGTTGGCATCGCTGCCCGCGCCCGGCTCGGTGAGGCAATAGCTCGCCTTCCATTCGCCGGTGGCCAGCTTGGGGATGTACTTCGCGCGTTGTGCATCGTTGCCGTAGTACAAGATCGGCAGCGTGCCGATGCCCGTATGCGCCGCCATCGCTACGCTGAAGCTGTGCCCCGCGCCGGTCTTCTCCGTCACCAGCATGCCCGTTACGAAGTCCTTGCCGAAGCCGCCGTAGGCCTCCGGCACGGAGATGCCCAACAGGCCGAGTTCGCCCGCCTTGTCCATCAACTTGGGCATCAAACCGTCTTCCTGCGCATCAATGCGGTCCAGGATCGGCCACACCTCTTGTTGCAGGAATTCCACGCAAGTCTGCGCGATCATGTGCTGCTCCTCGTTGAACTCCTCGGGAATGAAGATGTCCTGCGGATCGCTGTCGCGGATCAGGAACTCGCCACCTTGCAGCGCTTTTTTGGTGTTGGTTGTCATAGTGCGGATCAGAAGAATGATCGATCAGATGATCGGATGCTGACCGAAGTGGGTCATACGTGCTTCAGTCGGATAAAGGTATGCACGCATAACAGGTGGGCCAAATCCGGCAGGGTGGTGCAAAGTTGGGCGTGTCCCCGCCTTTCTGTGCACCGGGCCAAGCGCGGGCGGGGCCGGGCCATCCGCTGTGGCTGACTCGGTGCGTCCAGCCGCCACGGCGCTGCGGGGTCCCCTCGTGCCTCGGGGCCTCCTCACTGCACGTGGCGGCAGGGGCGCACCTTCGGCAGGCCGCCGCTGCTGTCCCTCACGCAGCCCTGGGCCACCTTTGTGCAAGACCATGCTTTACCGCTTCCTCCTCGTCATCCTCCCAAACCCGGAACTTTCGGAAAAGGTGAAAGCCATGCGGGCGGCGCTTTACGCGCGCATCGGTGGGTTCAGCGGCCGCAATACGCCGCCGCACATCACGCTCTGCTTTCTCGATCTTCCCGAAACATCCGGATCCGCCATCATGGACGCCATTGCGACCGGCACCGCCGACCAATCGGGCTTTGCGCTCCGCTACAAAGGCATCACGCACTTCCCCGACAAGCGCACCATTTACATTGATCCGGTGGAAAAGGAGGCCATCGCTGCGGTCCGTGCGCCCATCATCGCTGCCTTGAAAGCCCATGATGCACTACGTACCACTGTTCGTGAAACCGACCATCCGCATCTTACCATCGCAGCCGGACTGAAACCCGATAAGTTCGTGAAGGCTTGGGATATGCTCGCGCCGCACGAATTACGGCGTAAGGAACGGGTGGAGGAAGTGGTGCTGCTCAAGCGGTTGTTGAAGCCCGGAGAACAGTATGAATGTGTGCACAGCTTCCCGTTTGAATAAACATATGGGTGCTTTGAGCCATGCCAGCTCATCCATTCACTTATTCAATCCTTTCTTCCCCGGCGGAAGGAAGTTGCTCCCCGACACCACCGTCTTCCCGGTCTTCTGCTCCAGTTCAAGCCTTGCCTTCTTCGCAATGCCGCCGCCCTTTCGCGCTGCCGTCTTGTTCTTCGGCATGCCTTTGGCCTGTTCCGCCTCGGCGATCTGCCGTGTACTTAGCTCTGCCAGAGCTGTGAAGATCAACTCGGCTTCAGTCATGTGGTCGCGCAGGTTCTGCGTTTTCAGGTTCTTGATGACCTTGTGATCCTTCACTGTCAGGCCACTCCACTCTTGGTGGATGATATTCGTGAGGACAGCGAACTCTTCACCTTCCTTGATGTCATGTTCCTTCCAGTAGTCGGTGAGCTTGTTCCGGGTTTCCTGGCCCATCATCCGCTGCTGGATCCACTTTTCGCTGCGGCCGTGCTTCAACCAGAGCTCGCGGGCGCGGTCCACACCGAGGCTTGGGTCGGCCAGCTCCTGCATGCGCTCGTAACCCACCTTCGCGAGCCAGAGTTTGATGGGTTCGGCCTTGGGGCTTGGAACGGATTGGACGAGGCGAAGGAGGGTTTCGGCTTTGGCCACGTCGGTCTCCCGCATCTTGCCGTCCTCGGCGGGCAATTTCAACCGGTTACAATCTGTAACCAGTTGACTCCCTTCTTGAGCGAGCCGGTGCTTCAGTACCTTCCAATAGTTGCGGGCGGCTTGGTAGTCGGGCTGCTCGATCAAAGCAGCGACGATGTCGATCACCGAGAACCACCAGGTCTCTGTGGCCTCATCATAGAGCCTGCGAATTTGGTGTTGCTCAAACAGGGTGGAGGAGGGGAGTAGGGCGCTCATAAGTTTCAGCGGGTGACAGCTTTTTCGTCAACGGGCATATTGCACAACATACGAAAAGGCTGCTGGAATTGAAGCAGGTTTGCTATGGTCGTTCTTGGATGCGGGTTAGCTCACCGGTTATATTGGCTCAACATCCGCAACCGTCGAACACCCAGTAGCACAAACGCAGCCAGCGTCACCGGGATAAGGTTCCACAGAATGTTGATGGGTTCGATGCGCACTTGCACGATGCCATGGGCGGGTTGTGCGTCAATCGTGATCGGTTGTATTGGTACTCCCAATCTGACACGAAGCCATTCCGTAGACCCTGTTTGCCCTCCGATGCGGAATTGCCAATCATGAGATATCACTCCGCCACGTCGATGATCAGTGAAGGTCCATAGCGACGATTGGTAAGTGTGCTCCATGGAGGAGATCCATGGAAAGAACATCGAAACACAGAATAGGAGGATGAGTGTTCGCCGCATACTGCAATCAATGCGTAGGACCAAATTGTCGTGTCCAATATGATCCTGCATTTCGCGTGACGGATTGGAGCGGCACCCCGCAGCGAGGAACGAGCGAGGAGTATAGCGAAAAGCCGGACCCCGCCTGCTTCCGAGCGCAGCCTTGCGGAGCGAAGGAATGAGGCGGGGGCTCGCCCAAACAACAATCCCGCTTCTGCTCCATTAGTTCAACAACTCAAACACACTCGCCGCCCCCTGCCCCGTCCCCACACACATCGTCACCACGCCGTACTTCTGCTTTCTGCGCCGCATCTCATTGAACAGCTGCACGCTCAGCTTTGCACCCGTACACCCCAAAGGATGCCCCAGCGCGATCGCGCCGCCATTCACGTTCACGATGTCCGGGTTCAGCCCCAGCTCCCGGATCACCGCCACGGTCTGAGAGGCAAACGCTTCGTTCAGCTCCACCAGCTCGATGTCCTTCAGCTTCAACCCGGCCATTTCCACGGCCTTCGGCACAGCGGCGGCAGGGCCCATGCCCATGATGCGCGGCGGCACCCCGGCCACGTGGTAGGAGAGAAGCCGCGCGATTGGCTTTACGTTGAGCTGCTTCAGCATGCGCTCGCTCACCACCAGCACGAAGGCCGCGCCATCACTGGTCTGGCTGCTGTTGCCGGCGGTCACCGTGCCCTTTGCGTCGAACACCGGTTTCAGCTTCGCCAAGCCCTCCAACGTGCTGGCGCGCGGACCTTCATCGGTGTCCACCACGTATTTTTCCACTTGGCGCTTCTCGTTCGCATCCAGGTACACGCGCTCCACTTCGTAGGGCACAATGTCCTCCTTGAAACGCCCGGCGGCGATGGCGGCCAGCGCCTTCTCCTGGCTCTTCAGCGCGAAGGCGTCCTGGTCCTCGCGCGTCACCTTGAACTCGCGGGCCACGGCCTCGGCGGTGAGGCCCATGCCCCAGTAGTGCGTGGGATCCTCCTTGGCCACCTTCGTATTGGGCACGATGCGCCAGCCGCCGAAAGGGATGGGGCTCATGCACTCCACGCCGCCGGCGATGATGCAATCGGCCATGCCGCTGTGGATCTTGGCGCTGGCGATGGCGATGGCCTCACTGCCGCTGCTGCAATAGCGGTTCACCGTCATGCCCGGCACCTTCTCAGTGTCCAATGCCAGCAGGCTGATCATGCGGCCGATGTTCAGGCCCTGCTCGGCCTCAGGCGTGGCGTTGCCCACGATCACATCGTCCACTTGCTCCTTGGCCAGGTTCGGCACGGTGCTCATCAGGTGCTGTATCACCTTCGCCGCCAGGTCATCGGGACGGGTGAAACGGAATTTGCCGCGCGGGGCTTTACCAACTGCGCTGCGGAAACCGGCGATGATGTATGCGTTCATTTCAGTTCGTTGTGTGTCACACTATTCTTGTCGATTGTTCGCCCTGAGCAATGGCGAAGCGATACTCCGCAGGACGCGAAGTGTTTGAGGAGTCGAAGGGTGGGCGTGCCGGCGCTCATCCTTCGGCTCCGCTTGGCTCCGCTCAGGAGCAACGCCGTCGGGCTATCCGCTGCAAGTCCTCGGCCTGTTGCTTCGTCGTTCCTCCTCGCGATCAGGTCTGCGGGCTTTCCGCTGCTATTGCATGGGCCATAGCCCGCCGCGGGCGACGGCCCATCCCTCACGCGGAGTGCGGTATCAGAGTGGCCTTGTGCGTTCATTCTGCTTCGGTGGGTTTGTATTCCAAGGGCACTGACCAGTAGAACGAACGTAAGATCGTTGTATGTGGATCTCTTGCCATAAGTTCGGAGTAGTAGCTGCCGGACTCAAGCCGGAATTGGTCATAGTTGATATATGCCCGGACCGGCTGCGATACATAGGCCGTACTGCCGTTGATGAGCCGAATGCGAAGTGCGGTCTGGTAATTCCCCGCATACTTGGTCATGCCAAAGACCACAAATTGCCCCGGGCGGATCACTTCACCCCATTGGCCAAAACCATCGGAGAAATTAGGTGCCCCTTCGATCGGCCTCCACTGTCCAGATGAATCGACCGCTTCTTGAAGGGCAAATACTCGACTATCCTTCCCCCAAAGAACCTTCGGTCTCGTGGTCTCATTGTAGAGGAACACGGGATACTTGGGACCATCACCAGAGTAACCGTCATTTATTAAGATGGTTGAGGAATAGTCCGAAGTAATTTGAAGACCATCTGTGCCGATGGAGGGGTCAATTCGAGAATAATAGGGGCCACTTCTAATGTGGTCCTCCCGTGGAAATGAGTCCCGTTCTGCATCCAAATCAAGGGATCCCGCAAACCGGAACTTTCCCCAATAGCGGATCCTCGCAGCATCCAGATAATTCATGTGGACCAAGCTGTCCGTGGATATGGAATCCATTGCCTGTGCGATCCGAGGAATGGAGAAAGCCGCCCGGGCCTCAGGTTTGTTGGCTTCGAGATTCGAGCAAGACATGATCAAGAGCGTACTCCCAACCAACAAAAAGCTCAAGGATGAATTGCTCGAAAATCCTTGATCTCTCAGACCTGCGGGCTTTTCGCTTCTATCCCTCACGCGGAGTATGTAATCGTAAAGGATCATGAGCTCAGTATTTTCAACCGGTCACCTTGTTCAACAAGCTTGACAGCCAAGTCCGACGAATCCAAGGGAATGATCTCGAACCGCACATGCTTGTAAAAGTCCTTTCGCAAGTTCATCAGCAATGATTCACGGAACGAATCGATCGGTTCGGCGGACCTGATGCCGATCACATGGAAAGGCTGCTCTCCCTCTTGAGTATTGATGTATCGACCCAGATAGGCTTCATCAACCTCGCGGTAGTGGGGCATCGTGCGGTTCACGGCCTTCGTGATCAGCGTGCGGTTTCTATCGGTGGCTTTGCCGAAGAGGCTTTGGGCGACCTTGAACTCCACGGTCCTTGTCGCAAGGGAGGTCTCATCCAGATTGGCCATAATGTCGCCCGTTACATCCAGCCCGCCGGATCTGTTCACCTTGATGGATTGGAGCGCATTGATGAAACCGTTCGGGATGCTCCACCAGCCGAACAGCCCAGTGACGATGGTCGGCATGATCCAGTGGTTGTCCTTCTCCCCAGGCAGTACCAAGTAAACATCCGTTACGTTCCTGACCGTGAACGCGATGGGCGAGATCGTCCAGGCGTAGGTAACGAGCTTTCCACCCCGGGCGATTTCCTGCTCAAGTTGGCCGATCGTGAAGCCCTCAAGATTGGCCAGGCGGTACTTCATGGTGCTCATTTCTCCGGTAGGATTAGGTCTCCTTGCATGTTCATCAATGTGGTGGCCAGGATGGGTTCGTGCAATCACTGGTTCGGTTTGGCATTTCCTCCGTTTGTCGTCAAGGCCGTGGCGTTCGGATCCGGCTTTATGCTTCCATGCTTTACGCGGAGTGCGGCGGTGTTCATTTGGTTGCGGTGGTGTATGCTTGTTGGGGATGCCTCGCTTCTGGATACTTGGCATTGAGAAGACCTTCCTTCACCATCGGATAAACGTAGGCTTCCCTCAGATGACCGGAACTGCGTCCCAAGGCTTCCGCGAGTTGCGGGATCGTACGGAAGTGGCCTTGACAATGCTCGAGTATGGCCTGTCGGACGGCCTTGGGTGATAGTCGCTTACCCAACAAGCTCTTTCCCTTGTCCGGCAAGCTCCCAGCTTCCTTACCCGACAAGTTCACTTTCTTGTCCGACGAGCTAATCGTCTGAATGTCAGTGATGACCATGCCTGAGCTTGTCGAATGGACCTTGTCCTGTTCCGTTCCCTTATTGGGCAAGCTCTTGTCCTTATCCGACATGTTCACCTCGCTATCCGGCCTGTGCGATGGCATCCGATAGCTTGTCCAGCGCCGTTTATTGTCAGAAACCAAAAGGTCTAGGTCGCAGAGGTGCTGCAATGCCTTGGTGATGTCGAAACGGTGGTCCTGAACCAGTTCTTGCAGGCGGCCGTTCGAGACACTTCCTTCCAATTGCGCGGTAGCCATGGCCTGCAGTTCGGCGGGTTTTAACGTGTCGATGATCACACCGTACGACTTCTTAAGGTAGGCAAGGGTATCGGCGGGGATCAAGCTCACCATGGGCAGCGTGAGGATCACCCGGTCCGGCTTTGTGCCGATACCCAAAAAAGGCACTCGCCAGTGCTTTTCACTCCACCCGGTCCGAATTCGCTGTACGCCGGACCCTGCTTGCTCACCATAGCCGAGCATCAGGAACATCTTCTGCAGTTGCTTGTTCCGGCATTCGCTCACACCACCCTTCCGGAATTGCTCGATCGACACGAGCAGAATGCCTGGGTTATGGAACTCGAATCGATTCGCGTGACGTTCGATCACGGTCCCGCCCTCACCCATGTAATCCGCGTGGACCAATGCATTTACGAAGGCCTCGCGCAACGATACATGCGCAGGAGTGTCATCCTTGCGGACCGTGCCTTCCAATTTGAACGGCGTGGGAAGACCTGAGGCAAGTTTCGGCCATACGCGATGGTAGAACTGGAAAAGGTTTGCGTGCCATGTGCCATCAGGAAATACCCGGTCGGTCCATCGCGTGGCCGGGTCGAGCTTCTCCCGGTAGTCAACGAAATAGTTGGGGGCCGCGCCGGGTTCTCGGATCGCGTTGTCCTTGCCGAACATCAGCAGCCCGGCAAGCGTGAGGCCTTCTTTTTGTGTTTCCCGGTCCTTGCGCCAGCCACCCAATTGTTCGAGCAGCTCCTTTTTCTGGAGTGAAAGCCACGGATGCTCCGGTCTGACTGCACGGAAGCGCTGCCGGTATTGATCAATGCTGGGCGTATCCAGGTCATCGGCCGTGAAACCATCCAGTATGCGTTGATCTGGCCGTATGTCCTCGGCATCAGCAAGCATGCGGCGCACCTCGGCATCGCTGCATTTGTAGTCGCCCTCATGATACCGGCGCCATGTATTGCCGAATGGCGACAAGCTGGTATGGATCGGGCGTTGGGTCCGTGTGGCGCGTGGGATGCGCATGACCACGAACGCATCCGTCCCACGCGTTAGGACCATTATGTCATCGGGTTGCAGCACATTCGCATTGACCTTGTTGCGGTTGTGCAACAGGTCCCACAACTCTTTCTGAAGCTGCTTCGCATGCGCCATTTGAAGGCCGTCCGGTTTTGCGGCACCGTCCGCTTCCGCTACGCCAAGCACAATGATGCCGCCCTCCGTGTTCGCCATACCGCTGTATGTGCTCCAGAGGCTCCCGGGTACACCGCCCTTAGCGCTCTTGAACTCCCAATCATCGCCCTCGCCGATTGAGGCCGCGTTCAGGATGTCATCTATGGAGACCGTACTGCTCATGTGATCTGATAGACAACGAACGGGCTATCCGCTGCAAGTCCTCGGCCTGTTGCTTCGTCGTTCCTCCTCGCAATCAGGCCTGCGGGCTTTCTGCTGCTATCCCTCAAACGAAGTGCTTTCATTGAGCTGCTTTTCATGATTCCGATCGTTTGTAAAAGCGGGCGCCTGAAATGCCCGAAATATGCCGGTATGGCTCTTCCTTCTCGATGAAATAGATATCAAGTGGCTGATCCAGCGACACTCCTTTAAGCACATCATGAATTGCAAGCATTGCAGCCTTCTTGGCATTCTCGTTGCCCCGCGCAAGTCTCAAGGCTATGACCAAGCTGTCATCGCCATTCAGGTTCTTTGCATAATGAAAGGCCTCATCCACGATTTCAAGGTGGTGAAGGCCATGTGCCATTTTCTCAAGTGTCGCCTTATCCAAGGGCCTGGCAGGAACGCCTTCTCGGATCATGGATCCCGCTTGCAAGGTCGTGGAATGAAACGCATCCGAATCCCGTTCTAACACGAACATGGTATCAAGCCCGGTGTTGATGACGATTCGGCCGCTGCGCTCTGTGTAACACATTTCAAGAACTGACTTACTCGGCATCGCCACATTAGTCGTGGGCTTCTTGGACCAACTCAATACCGCTGCTTCATCCGTAAAGGCTCCCAGCACTTTGAGACCATCAATTTGAAAGATCGAGGTCAACTGGAGTGTCTCCCCTTCAGCAGTCTTGCGCCATCCATCCTTTACATGGGCTTCCTCATGTGATGGAAGGAGCAGGAACGAGCGCCCATTCTCCAATTCATGATAGACCCTTTTGTAGTCCTTATAATCGCGGGTGCTGGCGTACTTGTTGAGCAGCTCCATCAGCCTTGTATTGTCAGGTGTGTCATCGGTTGATCTGCCGTTCGATGATTCCTTACCGAATAACTTATTCCAGAGTGCCATGTTCTTCGGGATCGACTATTCGGCTTTGACGTAAACCAACGTTCGCGTGACGGATTGGAGCGGAAAGCCCACAGCCGCATGAGGAACGAAGGCGGCGAGGACTTGTAGCGGATAGCCCGACCCCGCCTGCATTTGAGGCGGGGGCACGCCCAACCCTTCTACAAACTCGGGGCGGGGGACAGCATTCTTTACCCCCGTTCTTAAATACATAAAAACCTTTCTCTTGGTGTTGTTCCTCCGAAACACCTTTCCGCTGGTGATGATCGACTGCAACCGCTCCAACGTCTTCCGCTGCATGCACAGCTCCAAGAACATCTTGCGCTCCAGATCCAGCAAGTATTGCTCGGAAACCTCCGTGATCTCACTCAGGTCGCCGCCGCACATCACGTAGCCGAGCTTTTGGCTGATCAGCGCGTCGTGCTCGCTGATGTAGTGGCCGCTCTGCATGCTGTTGGCGCCCACGTACACGATGCCGAGGGCTTCCCGGCCCAGCACCTTGATGTCGCGGCGCATGGGC
>CALMYC010000095.1 GCA_937873385.1 uncultured Flavobacteriales bacterium
CTGGCAAGAACGGCGAAACGGGCATTGGACGGGAGTGGGGTGCAAGTGGCCGCGGTGGCCACGGCGTTCCCCAGCGGGCAGGCACCGCGGTCCGTGAAGATCGCGGACACGAAATTCGCCGTGGCCGAGGGTGCGGACGAAATCGACATGGTCATCAGCCGCGGGCGCTTCCACTCGGGGGACTTCAACTTTGTCTTTGACGAAATCGCCGCAGTGAAGGAGGCTTGCGGCGGGGCTCGCTTGAAGGTGATCCTGGAAACGGGGGAACTGGGCACGTACGACAAAGTGCGCTTGGCCAGCGACATCGCCATTGCGGCAGGTGCGGATTTCATCAAGACCAGCACGGGCAAGATCAGCCCTGCCGCCACCATGCCGGTCACCATGGTGATGCTGCATGCCATCCGCGACCACTACCTCCGCACCGGGGTGATGATCGCCATGAAACCGGCGGGGGGCATCCGCACCAGCAAGGAAGCCCTGCATTACCTGATGATGGTGAAGGAAGAGCTGGGACCCGATTGGCTTGACCCGCATTGGTTCCGGTTCGGTGCCAGCAGCCTGGCCAACGACCTCCTGATGCAGTTGGTGAAGGAGTCCACAGGGCGGTACCAAAGCGGGGACTATTTCAGCCTGGATTGAACATGGTTGGCAGATGATCGCCCCGGCACCTGTACATGGGGAAACCTATATTTGTTTTCGTAACCAACCTGGACCCCCAGGGTCATTAACCCCAACCCCATGAGAGCACCCGTTACACTGGCCATCATCCTTTCCTTCAGCACCCTTGCCCATGCACAGCAGGTGGAAAAGTGCTGCGGAACCTCCTCGAGCACATTTCTGCTGGGCAGCCCGGCCTATGCGCGCCACACGCAGTGCCTGTACGCACCAGGGGAGCTTACCGGGGCAGTGGTCGGCCAGATCCACCGGCTCTATTACCGCTATGGCAATTCAGGCGTGGCTTTGGGCAACACCTTGGGCAACATCACCATCAGCATGGTCCAAACAAACGCCACCTCCTTTACCGGGGTGAATTTCCTCACCGGCCTTCAAACCGTGTTCCAAGCGGATTCACTGACCATTGCACCGGGCGTTTCGGGGGATTGGTTCAACTTCAACCTGGATGCACTGTTCAACTTCGACCCTTCACTCTCCCTGGTGGTGGACATTCGCTGGGAAACATCGGCCAATTCGGCGTTTGGAACAATGAGCGTGGGGAACACGACCGGCAGGAAGATCATGTCCCCGGATCCGTCAAGCCCTACTGGCGAGGCATGGAACACCCTGCAGGACATCGGGTTCGACCTGGCCATCGGGTCCGGCATTGCCCCGGCGGTGTTCAGCAATGCCGCTTTGTTTCCCAATCCTGCGGAGCAACAAGCCTCGCTCACCTTTCCAAATGCATTGACCGAGCCTGCCACCCTCACCGTGTTGGACCCCGTTGGGCGCAGTGTGCTGGAAAAGGTGCTTGCGGCGGGCAGCAGCGGTGCAACACTTGATCTGCGAACGCTCCAGGCCGGCGCTTACCTGCTTGTCATGCAGGATGCCTCCGGCAGGCGCGCCACGCGGCGTTTGGTGAGGCAGTAACAGCTTCTCATTGGCCGATCAGCACCACGGTGCCGGCAATGATGAGGCCGGCCCCGATGGCTGTCTTCACGGTGATGGTTTCGCCAAGGAACAGGAAGGCCAACAGGATGGTCAGGGCCACGCTCAGTTTATCGATGGGGGCCACTTGGGACACGTTGCCCAATTGAAGCGCCCGGAAATAACACAGCCAGGAGAGCCCGGTCGCGATGCCGGAAAGGACCAGGAAAAGGAGGCTGTGGCGGGAGATCGACCCAAGACCTTTGGCCTCGCCGCGCACCAGCACGATGGACCAGATCATCACCATGATCACAATGGTCCGGATGCCGGTGGCCAGGTTTGAATTCACCTGTGCCACGCCCATCTTGCCGAAGATGGCGGTGAGGGAGGCAAAAAAGGCGGAAAGCAGGGCGTAGGTCCACCACATGGCGCTATGGAATGAAAGGTTTGGTCGTACGGTGACGAGTGTTCAGTTCAGCGTGTAGAGCTTTCCGGGCAAGCTGCGCACCACACCGTTGAATTCCAGGTTCAGCAGCAGACCTGCGGCTTTGTGCGGCGGCATTTTACTGCGGTGGCACAAGGTGTCAATGTCGATCTTGCCCTGCATCCGGATCGCGTCCACCAATGCCTGCTCCTCAGGCAGCAGTTCGTTGAACAAGCTGTTTTGCGGCGGGAGTTTCTTTTTCGCCTGTGGCAGCCACTCCATCAGTTTCAACACATCCTCCGCGCAAGTGATCAGGTGGGCCTGGTTCCCTTGGATCAACTTGTTGCAGCCGATGCTGCGGGCATCACCCGGCCTCCCCGGGAACGCCATCACCTCACGGTCATAGCTGTTGGCAATGTCCGCCGTGATCAGCGAGCCGCCCTTGGGCCCGCTCTCCACCACGATGGTGCAGTCGGACAAACCAGCGATCACGCGGTTGCGCGCCGGGAAGTTGCCCGGTGCAAAGGGAGAGCCGCTTGTGAGCTCCGTGACCAAGGCACCCTGCGCGCACATTTCCTTGGCCGTTGCGGCGTGTTCACCCGGGTAGATGCGGTCCAGGCCGTGGGCCACGCACCCGATCGTGGGCAGGCTGCTGCGCAGCGCCGCGCGATGGGCGGTGATGTCAATGCCGTAGGCCAGGCCGCTCACAATGGTGGTGCCGCTTGCTTCCAGCCCTTCCACCAGTTCCCCGCACAGCTTTTTACCATGCTCCGTGGGTGTGCGGGTGCCCACGATGGAAACGCTGCGCTCCGGGTCCAGTTGGGCATTGCCCCGGACAAACAACAGCACCGGCGCATCCGCGCAATGGCGCAAGCGCGCCGGGTAGTCCGGATCCAGGTAGAACAACGCACGCAGCTGCCTCTTTCGCACGAAGGCCAGTTCCCTTTCCGCGGTCTTGATCACATCGGATCCCAGGATCGAGGCCGCCAGTGCGGGGCCAATTCCCGGGACCTTTCGCAGGGAGCGGCGCAGCGTCTTGTCGGTGAACAACGGCTCCACACCGCCGCAATACGCCACGAGGTTCCGGGCATTCACGGGGCCGATGCCTTTCAGCAGGGAAAGGGCGATCCGGTGGATCAATTGCTGGTCGTTCATCCAAGGAAGAAGCGGATCGCTACTTTCGCCGCCAACGCATGAGGCCCAAGATACGCGCCGCGACAATTCACTTGGTGATGGCCTTGGCGTGCTGCATGGCCCCTGGGGCCGCCCATGCGCAGCAGCCGTCGCCTGGCCGCGTGTCCGGCACCGTGCGCGACGCGTTGGACCACAGCCCGATGCCCGGGGTTAGCGTCACCTTCGGCAAGGGATGCAATGCCACCACGGACGACAGTGGACATTACGCGCTGGAAGTTCCGCCAGGCGCGCGGGAAGGCATCTTCCGGTTCATTGGCTACGCGGACCTGGAAATGCCGGTAACGGTGGCTGAAAACGGGCAGGTCAGCCTGGATGCCGCCATGCGTGCCTCCACCTCGCAGTTGGACATGGTGGTGGTGAGCGCGAGCAAGTTTGAGCAGCGGGTGGGGGAAGTGACGCAATCACTGAGCATCCTGCCCGCAGCGCTCATGCGGGAGAAGAACAGCACCAGCCTGGACCAGGCATTGGACCAGGTGCCGGGCGTGGTGGTGATCGATGAAGACCCGCAGATCCGCGCCGGGAGCGGGTTCAGCTATGGTGCGGGGAGCCGTGTGCTGGTGCTCATGGACGCCATGCCCATCCTGAGCGGCGACATGGGCAGGCCAAATTGGACGTTCCTGCCCACCGAGAACGTGGAGCAGGTGGAAGTGATCAAAGGGGCCAGCAGCGTCCTGTATGGCAGTGCGGCCCTCAGTGGCGTGATCAATGTGCGCACGGCGTGGCCGGGGCCGTCGCCCTCCACTCGGGCCACGGTTTTCGGCGGGATGTATGACACGCCGGGGAATGCACCCTCCAAATGGTGGGGAGCGAGTGCCCCGTTGATGACGGGGGCCAGTTTCGCCCATGGCCAACGGTTCAGGAAGTTCGACCTGGTGATCGGGGGCAATGCCTTCGGCGACCAAGGATACGTGGGGCCGGAACGAGTTCCACCGGACACCCTGGTGAAAGACCCGTACCGCCTCGGCAACGGCGGCTATGACCACAGGGAACGCTTCAACTTTGCCACGCGCTGGCGCAACCAGAAGGTCAAGGGCTTGATGTACGGCCTTGGCGGCAACGTGATGAAGAGCCAAAGTACGAGCGTATTCCTGTGGGACAACCTGAACGAAGGGCTGTACCGCCCACTGCCGGGAACCATGACCACCACGGACGGTACGCAGTACTACTTGGACCCTTTCGTTGCATACACGGGGCCGAAGGGCACGCGCCACAACCTGCGCGGCCGCTGGTTCCACCAGCAGTTCGACAACAACAACGACCAGAGCAACGGCAACGACATGCTGTACGGGGAGTACCAGGTGCAGCAGGAATTCGACCTGTTCGGGGAGACGGTGGTGACCGCGGGGGTCACGGGCCAGCAAGTTCACAGCCGCGCCATTCTGTACAGCGGCGGCCCCAACGCCGATGGAAACAACACGGCGACCAACGCGGCGGGTTATCTGCAGTTGGACAAAAAGCTATGGGCCAAGTTGATGCTGAGCGCGGGCTTGCGGTATGAAAAGTTCGTGGTGAACGAGCTGCGGCAGGAGGAGCCGGTGCTGCGTGCCGGTGCCACGTACCAACTGTTCCAGGGTACGTACTTGCGGGCCAGCTACGGGCAGGGCTTCCGCTTTCCCACCATCGGTGAGCGCTACATCCGCACCTCGGTCGGTTCGCTCCACATCTATCCGAATGCGGTACTGCAGCCCGAGACCAGCGTGAACATCGAGGGAGGGCTGAAGCAGGGTTTCAAGATCGGCGGATTCACGGGCTATGTGGACCTGGTGGCCTTCCGGCAGGATTTTGAGCACTACGTGGAGTTTACGTTCGGGCAGTGGGGCGAAGACCGGTCGTTCGCGAACCTGCTCGGTTTCGGCTTCAAGAGCATCAACACGGGCGGGGCGCGGATCACCGGCACGGAACTGGAAGTGGCCGGCAAAGGCAATTTGGGCCCGGTGGAACTGCGGTTGCTGATGGGCTATACCCATACACTGCCTGTGAGCACCACCCCGGACGAGGCCTACGCCTGGTCGGTCACCACCACCGGGAACTCCCAGGCCGTGAGCTATCTGAGCACCAGTTCGCGCACCGATGGCGACATCCTGAAATTCCGGGTACAGGACCTGTTCCGCAGTGACCTCGGGGTCACGTACAAGCGTTTCTCCGGCGGTATCAGCTTCCGGTACAACAGCCATGTGCGCAACATCGACGAAGCGTTCCTCGAGTTTGAGAAAATGGGTGTACTGGGCGACATCGGCATCGGGCAGTGGATGGCCTCCCACACCACGGGCGACTGGATCAGCGACGTGCGGCTGGGCTATGCGCTCACCGAGCAGCTCAAGGCGTCATTCATTGTGAACAACCTCAGCAACGAGGTGTATGCCATCCGACCGATGGCCATTGAAGCACCGCGGAATTTCCAGGTACGCCTGGCCTACAGCCTATGATCGGGCCGGCCCGCATACTCGGCATTGTCCCGGCACGCTTCGCAAGCAGCCGCCTGCCCGGCAAACCGTTGGTGGACATTGCCGGCAAGAGCATGGTGCAGCGCGTGGTGGAGCGGGCCATGCGTGCCGGCGGACTGGTGGATGTAGTGGTGGCCACGGACGACCCACGCATCATGGACCACGTCCAGCGATTTGGCGGCAAGGCAGTGATGACCTCCACCACCCATGCCAGCGGGACAGACCGTTGCCTGGAGGCACTTGAGCAATCCGGCCTAGCGGACATCGGCGGGGTGGTGAACATCCAAGGCGATGAGCCGTTCATAGCACCGGCACAGATCAATGAAGTGTGCATGTGCCTGGCCCAACCGGACGTGGCGATCGCCACGTTGGCGCAAGTGGTCACCGAAGACAGGGACCTGGGCGACCCGGGCGAGGTGTTGATCACCACGGACCACCGCATGAACGCGCTGTATTTCAGCCGGGCAGCGATCCCATTCCTGCGCAACCCCGCAGGCGGCCCGCACCATGCCCAGTTCCGGTACCTGAAGCACGTGGGAATATATGCCTATACCGTACAGGCACTGCGGCGGATCGTTGCGTTGCCGCCTTCGCCGCTGGAGCTGGCCGAATCCCTGGAACAATTGCGCTGGTTGGAGAACGGGTTCCCGGTTCGCGTGGGCATCACGGCGCATCCTTCCTTCTGCGTGGACACCCCGGCGGACCTGGAGCAGGCGCGCAGCGTTGCTGCAGCGCATGACGCAGCCGCATGAAAGGACGGCCATTCGTTGGTGCGCCCGGTGTTGTGCGCCCTTGCGCTTCCTTCCGTCCCCTTCAGTAGTTTTGACCCGTTCGCATGGCCTTGGAACACGACATACACCACTTGCTCTTTCAGCACGACTGCGTGATCCTGCCCGGATTCGGCGGATTCCTGACGCACTACCGCCCCGCACGGCTGGATGTGCAGCGCAAGTTGGTGCATCCACCCTCCAAGGAACTCAGCTTCAACAGGCACCTTGTGCGCCAGGACGGGTTGCTGATCGATCGTCTCGTGTCCCGCGAGGGCATGGATTTCAATGCTGCAAAGCAGAGTGTGGATGATGAACTGGCCGGATGGAGGACGACCTTGCAGCGCAATGGCCGCCTGGAACTGCCCCGCATCGGCACCTTCTTCCACGGCACGGAGAACCAATTGCAGTTTGAGCCGGACCGGCGGGTCAACTACCTCAAGGATGCATTTGGTTTACGCCCCGTGGCCGCGGTTCCGGTTGCAAGGCAAGTGCCGGACACACCGGTGATCCACCGCGCGGACCGCGCCGAGGCCAGCCCGGTGCAAGGTGGCGTGCGCATTCCGGGTTGGCTGTCAGCGGCCGCAAGCGTGGCCATTGTGCTGACGGCCGCCACATGGTGGATGGTGGGCGATCGCGGCAACCGGGGCGCATTGTGGGACGGTTCGGTTGTTGGGCGGGCTTCGGAAGCCGCGCTATATGTGCTTCCATCGGCCCCGCCAGCGGTAGCCGGTTTCCGTGACGAAGGCCCGGGTTGGACGGCCCCGCAAGAGTTGTATGGGGTCCGGCGGCTGCCCATTGCAGGCCCGGAAGGGCCCTTGGTGGCGGTGAACCTCGGCCAGGCCCCGGTGAAGGCCGTGCCGGAAAGCACTGCGGTAGCCACTGCCGCACCAGGACCACGGTTCCACATCATCGGCGGATGTTTCCTGGAGAAGGAGAACGCGGACCGGTTTGTCTCGGAATTGCAGGCCAGGGGCTTTGCGGCCACACTGATCGACCGGAAGGGGGGCCTCTACCGCGTGGCCTACGGCAGCTATCCCCAGCGCGCAATGGCGATTGAAGCGCTGAACGCGGTCCGCAAGGAGGAAGCCCCCCAGGCCTGGCTGCTCATCAAGTGATCCGCATGTTGACGGCACGGGCTTTGCAGTCGTTGACCCACAACATCACCACATGAAAAATTTCCTCGCCGCCATGGCGGTTGCGTGCATTTCCCTTCCGATCACGGCGCAGGTGGTGCTCGTTCCTGCCTCCAAAGTGATCAACGTCGGCAAGTTGGAAGTAACCTGCCTGGCCGTGGCGCCAAAGGGCGACCGCATCCTGGTCGGTACCAACAAAGGTGCGGAACTGTTCGACATTGAAAAAGGCAAACGCGTGGCCAGCTTCGCGTACAACGAGGACGGGAGCAGCGTGGTGTATTATGCGGCTTTCAATGAGAACGGGGAATATGTCGTGCTCATCGGGTTCGCCGGCACCCGTGAGGTGTGGGATGTGAAGACCGGCAAGCAGGACAAAATGATAGCGCGGTACAAGTGGATCCCCGATGCCATCCGCACGCGTGAACTGGGGTTGAAGAAAGGCAATTCGGATTTTGACCGGTTCTACCAGCAGCAGGAAGCGGAACATGGCGGCATCACCGCCAAGGCCGGCAAGAATGGCGATGTGGTGTTCATGGATGCGGACGGCAATGCCGTGCAGAACCTCACCTACCCGGAGAACAAGGACCAGCACCACCAGGCGCCCTGCCTATTCCACGAAGGGCAGTTCATCACCGGCACGGACAATGGCCGCGTGCTGTTCTACGAATTGGCCAAGCGCTGAACTTGAAGCGCCTCCAGGGCGCGGCGTACGTGTTTTGCGGCACTCAAACGCCCGGTGACCACGGCTTGTACCGTGCCATGCGCATCGACCACAAACGTTGCGCGTTCCTTGAAGCCCAGGAATTTTTTCAGGCCGAAGGCGCGGAATGCGGCATCGCCGGGGTCGCTGAGCAGCTTGAACGGCAGCCGGTGTCGGCGAGCGAAGGCCAGGTGGGATCCCGGCCCGTCCGCACTGATGCCGATGACACTGGCGCCAAGAACACTGAAAGCGGCATCCGCATCGCGGAACCGGCAAGCCTCCCTGGTGCACACCAACGTGTCGTCCTTGGGGTAGAAGTAGATCACCAGCGGCCCTTTCCCCAGCAAGGAGTAAAGCCGAACGGCTTGGCCGTGACGGCCCAACAGCAGGACGTCAGGTACCGTGCTTCCCTTCTTGAGCATGCGGTTCGCCGGGGTTCTTGCCGCCGAATGCCTTGATGGCCGTGAACAACAGCAAGGCGAGCACCAAAAGGCCAAGCGCGCCGATGTACCACTGCACATCCTTGAAGGCGGAAAGGAACACGATGGCCACGAGCAGCAGCACGGAGCATTGCGTCCACAGGCGCAACGTGAGCACGGCCCACACCGTTTCGCCCCTGGCCAATTTGCCGTAGATCCGTTGATCGACCAGGTGGTAGGCGAACAAGAGCGCGGTGGCGCCCAGCTTGGCCTGCATCCATGGTGCCTTGAGCGTGCCCGGTTCCAGCCACACCATCCATGCACCGGTCCCGATCATGAGCAGCAGCGATGGCCAGGCCACCAGGTAGAGCAACTGCCGCTCCATCAACCCAAATTGCTTCGTGAGGATGCCGCGGTCCGGCTCCCAGCGCGCCAGGGCCTGCCGGTGGAAGATGAACAGGCGGACCAGGTAGAAGCTGCCCGCGAAAAAAGTGACCATGAAGATGAGGTGCAGCGCCACCAGCGCCGGAAACCACGTGGGAAGCATGGGTGAAAGGTACAAGCAACCAACGTTCGGGAAATTCGGCGGAGATACCTTCGTGCCCGCAACATGAACACGGAAGCACGTCCCACCTCGGACAGTTATTCAGAGACCACCAACCTGGTGCTGCCCAACGACGCCAACAACATGAACAACCTCTTCGGGGGGCAGCTCCTGAAATGGCTGGACATGACCTGCGCGATCAGTGCAGGCCGCCACAGCGGCCGGGTGAGCGTAACGGCCGCCGTGGACGACGTGAGCTTTGAAGGGTCGATCAAGTTGGGGGGACTCGTCACCAGCAAGGCCCACGTCAGCCGCACCTTCAACACCAGCATGGAGGTATGGGCGGACGTGTGGAAGGAGGACCAGGCCACCGGCAAGCGCACCAAGTGCAACAGTGCCATTTACACCTTCGTGGCCGTGGGCAAGGACGGAAAGCCCACGCCTGTGCGTGCCGTGATCCCCGTAACGGACGAGGAAAAGGGGCGCTTTGACGGGGCCTTGCGCAGGAGGCAGTTGCGGTTGATCCTGGCGGGAAAGATGAAACCCGCGGAAGCCACGGAACTGAAGGCACTTTTTGCTTGACACCACCGCCAATGCCGCGGGTGGCCTGAGCGCCTTACTGATCGTTCGCCCAAGCTGCGATCTGCCCCAAGTCCTGTTTCTCCATGCACCGGAAGTGCCCCTTGGGGCAGCGTTCGTGCCCGATCTTGGAGCAGGGCCTGCAATCAAGCCCGTTAACTTCACTGATGTGCGCCCGCTCCGGATGTTGCGGGATGTACGGCCCCATGCCGAATGCAGGCACCGTGTTTCCCCATACGCTCACCACATTTTTCCTGAACGCGGATGCCACGTGCATGGCTCCGCTATCGTGCGCGATCACACTGGTGGCCTGCCTGATCAAGGAAGCCGAACCCGGCATGTCGTACTTGCCGGTGGCATCGTAGGCTCGTGCACCGACGGCATCGGCAATGGCCCGGCCCGTGGCCTGGTCTTCCGGGCCGCCGATGATCACCATTGGCCCATGCAGCTTTTCGGCCAGTTCGATCAGCTTGTGGCGCGGGAGGCGCTTGGTAAAATGCCCCGCCCCGATGCAGAGGGCAATGTATCCATGGTGGTGCGGCGGAGGCAAGGTCGCCGGGTCAACCTCCTTTTCAGGCGGGATGAACAGGTCCAGGCCGGCTCCATCATTTTTCACACCGAGGTGCGCCACCGTGCCCAGGTATCGGTCCACGATGTGGGTCCGTGGCAGCTTGTCCTGCTTGAAGTTCACCAACATCCACTTCCCGAAATTCAACTTCGGAAAGCTCTTGGATGCCACTCCCAAGGCCAACTTCACCCGCCAGGTACGCGTGTTGTGGTGGAGGTCCGCGATGAGGTCGAACTTCTCCTGCCTCAAGGCCTTGATCGCCATGCCCAGTGAGTCCTTCAGCACATGCACCCGGTCCACATAGGGTGAATGATCCACCAGCGACCGGAAGTGGTCCTTGGTGAGGAAGTGGACCTCGGCACCGGGAACCTGTCGCTTGATGCAGCGCAGCACCGGCGAGGTAAGGATGATGTCGCCGATGGAACTGAAGCGGATGACGAGGATCTTCATGGATGGGGCCGCAAAAGTAGCCGGTTGCCGTGTGGCCCCTGATGGCCCTTGATCCCCTTGTGGCGTGAATGCCCCAACTTTGCACGGTTCCGTTCCCTCGAGCAAGCCATGTACATCGACACCCATACGCACCTTTTCCACAAACAATTCGACCAGGACCGCCCGGAGATGGTGCGCCGCGCATTGGATGCCGGTGTACAGAAGCTTTTCCTGCCGAACATCGACATCACCAGCGTGGAAGCGCTGCACGCCATGTGCGATGAGTATCCTGAAGTCTGCTTCCCCATGATGGGCCTGCATCCGTGTTCGGTGGGTGAGGACCCCTCCCGCGACATGGCGGAAGTGGAGCGCCTGCTGGGAACGGGCCGGTACTGGGCGGTGGGGGAGATCGGGATCGACCTGCACTGGGACAAGACCTGGGTCGGGCAGCAGAAGGAGGTTTTCCGCCGGCAAGTGCGATGGGCGAAAGACCTGGCCCTGCCGGTGGTGATCCATTGCCGCGAGAGCTTTGAGGAGGTGATGGCCATTGTGGAGGATGAGAACGACGGGCACCTCACCGGTGTGTTCCATTGCTTCACGGGCAAGGAGGAGGAAGCACGCCGCATCATCAGGCTCGGCGGCTTCAAACTGGGCATCGGCGGGGGGGTCACCAACCCAAAGAGCGGGTTGGTGGCAAACACGCGCCCGGAGGGGGCAGCGCACTACGTGCTGGCGGAGGGATTCCTCCT
>CALMYC010000096.1 GCA_937873385.1 uncultured Flavobacteriales bacterium
CACTGAAGCGGTCGTGCAGCTGGATCAGTGCTTGGGCCACACGTTGCCGAACGCTTGCATAGGCCAGTTGCAACAGTCGTTCCTGCTTTTCAACTACATCATGGGACAGCATGCGGATCAGGCGCATGGACACATCACGGTCCCGGTACAGCAGGCGCATCAGGTCTTCCCTCGGGACCAGGGCCACCTCGGAGTCCTCCATGGCCTCGGCGGTTTCCATGGCATGGCCGTTCTCCAGCAAGCCCATGTAGCCGATGAAATCGCCCGGTACATGCAGACCGGTGACGAACTCCTTGCCATCGTTGTTCACCTTGAAGGTCCGCACTTTTCCCCTGATGAGGAAGGGGACATGGCGCATTTCATCGCCTTCGTGGAAGAGGATGTCCTTCCGCTCCACATGGCGCGTTTTGCGGTCTTTGCTGATGTCGTGGAGCGCGGTCGTGCCCCTGGCCTGGTCCAGGAAGGCGTTCAAGCCTTCCACTGTGCGGTCGAATCCTTTGCGGAACAGTTCACTGCGTTTCAGCCGGCCTTCGATGGCGTTCAGCAGTTCGCTTTCCTCGAAGGGCTTTGTAATATAATCATCCGCGCCGAGCTCCATGCCCTTGCGCACGTCGATGCGCTCCGCTTTGGCGGTGAGAAAGATGAAGGGTGTTTCCGCGGTTTCCGGTGAACGGCCTAGGAGGTGAAGCACGCCATAGCCGTCCAGCTCGGGCATCATGATGTCACAAAGCACCAGGTCGGGCAAGGTCTTCCGGGCCAGGTCAACGCCTTGCCTGCCGTTCTCCGCCTTCAGTACGCGGTAGTTGGCAAGTTCAAGGATCTCGGCGGTGTTGTCTCGCACGTCGGCATCGTCCTCGATGAGCAGGATGGTTTTCATGGGTGCTTGTGGATGCTGGGAATGGTCACGTTGAAGGTGCTGCCTTTTCCGTTGGCGGTGGTGTAGTTGATCGTGCCGCCCATGAGGTCCAAGTACCGTTTCACCAAGTGCAGGCCCAATCCGGTACCTTGGATGGTGAGCACGTTCTGGGCGCGGAAAAATGGCTCGAAGAGATGGGGTTGATCAGTGGGTGGGATGCCCATGCCATGGTCGATCACGGAGAAACTGAGGCACCCGGCATGCACGGAAGTACGCAACCGGATGGGACTGTCCTCAGGGGAATACTTGATCGCGTTGGTGACCAAATTGCTGATGGTGTTCACCAGCATGCTCCGGTCCAGCGTCACGGTGCGTTCGTCCGTGGTGTGGTCGTATTCCAGCACTTGCCCAGGCTTGACCATGCCGCGCAGCTCCTCGATCAAGCTGATGCAGAGGTGCACCACGTCCAGTTCCTCCGGCGCGGCGGGCACATCACCTTGCTCAAATCGCTCGAAGGAGAGGAAGTCGTTGAGGATGGCGGTGAGGTCGCGCACTTTGGATTTGATGCGCTGGACATGCTTGTGCACCTTCTCGTTCCCCGGTCCTTCCGCATAGCGCGCAATGAGGTCGGCCGAGCCCATGATGGTGCTGAGCGGCGTGCGGAATTCATGCGAGGCCATGGAGACGAAGCGCGATTTCAGGACGTTCAGTTCCTTTTCGCGCTGGTAGGCGATCTCCACGGCCCGTGCGCCTTTGGCCAGTTCGGCCGTGCGTTCCTCCACCCGCTTTTCCAGTTCGGCATTGCTTTGGTGGAGCGCTTGTTCCACCTTGTGCCGTTCGGTGATGTCCGTGACCAGGCCCATCACGTACAGCTCGCCGTCCACGGTGAAGTGGTTCAGCCCAACCTCCACGGGGAACACGCTTCCATCCTTGCGTTTCCCGAACAGTTCCCGTCCGCGGCCCATGTGGCGCTTCGCCGGCCTGGCGTTGAAATCCTGGCGGAAGTGCTTGTGGCTGCTCCGGAAGGGATCCGGTAGCAGCTCCTCAATGGAACGGCCCAACAGTTCTCCTTCGTCGTATGCGAACAGTTCCAGGAGGCGTGGGTTGTGCATGCGGATCGCACCGGAGCGGTCCACCAGTACCAGGCCCTCAGCCGCGGAGGTGAACAACATCTCGCGCACCCGTTCCAAATGGACGGGGTTTACATTGGTTTCGCCGTTCGGCATCGCGGTGGCGAAGTTATTCAGGCACCGTGCCGGAAAGCCCGGCCAAGCGGGCCGTGCCGGTCCGTTGGTCGTAAACACGCCACCGGCGGATGGGCTTTGAATACAGGTTGATGGTCATGGCCCGGCCAGGGCCCGGGTTGGAGTGGCGATGGATGGGATTGCCGGTGCCCATGTAAGAGATGGATCCCGGCGAAAGGAATTTTACGCCTTTCAGGACCAGGTCATGGCCTTTTGCCGTCCGGAAGCGCTCCTCGCGCATGTTGCCGAGCACCGGCTTGATCCATGCCATTTGGCTGTCATAGTCATGGATGCTGGTGCGCTGCCCGGCTTCATAGCAGATCAGGAGCAGTTCGTATGCTGGACTTCCATGGATGCACTGGCGGGTGTAGTGCCTGTGGTCCCACATGGCGAATGCGAGCATTTCATCCAGGGACGGCCTGAATCGCAGCATGGCATCGGAGAATCCGGAAGGTTTGGATTCGTGCTCAAGCACATGCACGAGTTCAGCAAGCGAGCCGATCGTTTGCGGCAGCAGGCCGCGATCCAAGACGAAAGCCATGGGCCAAGGTTAGCGGAAGTGGCACGGTCCGGGCATGATGTTCGTCAATGCGAAGACCCCTTTTGCTCAGTGGGGCCAATGAAATTGGACGTGGGGGTCAACTGCGAGCATCATCATGGCGGAGGGGAGACCAGGCCTGCACTTGGCATGGGCCTTACGCCCGTACCCGTGCCACCTCCACGTGTGTGGAACGGCGGCCCGTCCCGGCGAGGCCCGGTCCACAAGGGAATGAACATTGGAACCCACTTCCGGTGCCCTTCATTCCCCCGCAGCGGAATTCTGCGATGCCCGCTAATTTTGTCCAACCGACCCCACTGCCATGGCGCACATAATTCTTCCCACGGATTTCAGCCCGCCCTCGCTTCACGCCGCCCTGTACGCTGCCGGCCTGTTCGGTCCGGAGGACCATGTGTACACGCTGCTCCATGCATACATGGACCCGGAACCGTTCGTGGATACGTGGCCGGGCATGGCGGATGAGATGTACAAGGCCTCGATGCAGGCCATGGGCGAATGGGCGGCAAAGGTCCGCGCCCTGCCCGAGTTCGAGGGCGGTGTCGTGCGCAGTGAGGTGGTTTACGGTGGCTTGTCCGGCACGATCAATGACCTCGCCCAGGAGAAGCGTGCGGACCTGGTGGTGATGGGCACGTTGGGTCACACGGGGTCAGCATTGCTGGGCAGCAATGCAGGGGATGTGGTGAAGCATTGCAAATATCCGGTGCTGGTGGTGCCGGCAAAGGCCGCTATCAAACCGGTGGGCCGGATACTGTACGCGGATGATGGCAAGCAGGTGGAAGTGGCGGGAACACGCGTATTGCTGCAGATCGCGTTGCGCTCCAAGGCCGAGGTGGTCCTTGCCCACGTCCTGAAGAACCGGAATGAACTGCCGGACCCGGCGATCGCGGAGATGCATGAGGAACTCCTACAGGCCGTGCCGCACCGCTTCGTTACCGGGGAAGGCGAGGATGTGGCCGGGGTGATCGATTTCCTGGCAGACCAGGAACAAGCGGACATGATCGCCGTGCTTCACCGCCATGCCGGGTTCATGGAAGGGCTCTTTCACCGCAGCACTGCCAAACGACTGGCCTTGTACACCGACATCCCATTACTGGTGATGCCCCAGATGGACCACAGGGCTGCGGTTTGACCACACCGCCTAAGGGAGGAAACGGTTTTGGTATTCCCCGGCTGGCACCATGCAGGCAGGGCTGCGCCCGAACCACCGGTAACGGCGGCGGGCGACAAGGTTGTACACCGCATCGCGCAGGAAACGGGGAAGGACAAGGAGCACGTATGCAGCGGACCATCCGCCGCCGAGGTCGCGTGCCACGTGCAAGACGGCGGTGGACCGGGTCAGCAAACGGCCATTCCGCAGGTACACGATGGAGTTGAATTCCGGTGCATGCAGGCCATGTTCGTGGAGGATGTGCCGGCCCGTCCCTGAGCGGAGCGCCGCAAAACGGAACAAGGCATTGTGGTCATGCCTGAGGATGAATTGCACGAGGCGGCTGCACAAGTTGCACTCACCATCGAAGAGCAACAGATGGTCCGGGTACTGCCGCGGATCCGAAGTGGTCATTGTGCCTTGGCCAGCACACCGCACAGATGCCAAAGCAGGCGTGCGCCGACATTCGCGTCCCAATCGCCATGCGGCCCCGGGGTCACCTCCACCAGGTCGAAGCCGATGATGGTCTTGCCGCTGTTGGCCAGCCGGGAGAGGAGGTAAGTGGCCTCTTCGAATGCAAATCCGCCGGGTACGGGAGTGCCGGTGTGCGGGCAGAGGGAAGGGTTGAGCGCATCAATGTCGAAACTGATGTGGACCTTTTCCGGAAGTTGCCCGATGATCCGGTCGCACTGCTCACGCCACGTCATGCCCTCGTATTGCTCTCGGCGCAGTTCCGCACCTCGGTGGATGCGCACGCGCAACTTTTCCCTGGCGAACACGCGGGCCTCCTCTTCGCAGAAATCGCGGATGCCCACCGAGACGATGTGCTCCACCTGCGGGATCGCCAGCGCGTTGAACATGATGCTTGCGTGGCTGTGCGTGAAGCCCTCATAGGCCCTGCGCAGGTCAAGGTGCGCATCGAAGTGCAGGATGCCGAAGCCTTCGTGCCGCTTCGCCAATGCGTGGTAAAGGCCGAGCGGCGTGCTGTGGTCGCCGCCGACCAGCCCCACGAGTTTCCCCTGGTCCAACCAAAAGCCGGTGCGCTGCTCCACCCAGTCATTCATCACCGCGCTCTCCTCATTCACCAGTTTCAGAGCCTTCGCGGCGCGCTCCTGTTTGCCCTTCCCACCGCCATTGACCAGCAGGTCGATCACGTGCACGGACTCCTTCTTCAGGGCATCGCTCTGCTCCATCAGTGCTGCGGGTATCTCGTCCATGGCGATCCCGCGTTTCCACAGGTCGGGAAACTCGGGATGGAAGAGGTCCACCTGGAACGATGCGTCCATCATCGCTTCCGGGCCTTGCGCCGTGCCGCCACCGTAGCTCGTGGTCACTTCCCACGGCACCGGCACCAGCACAATGTCGCTTTCCTCCGCAGTGAAGGGAAGGCCGTAGATGCCTGCTTGGGCGTTGCCGGGACCGTTGGGGTCGAATTGCTTGATCTTGGATGCTTTGCTCATGGTGTTCGCGGTGGTTCGGCCCGCGAAGTTCGGTGTCAGCCGGATTATGGAGCAGCGAACGTAGTGAGACCCGGCCACGCACAGGCATGTTCGTGGCGAATCCGGGGCCCTGTTGCCGATGAGGAACGAAGATGCGTGGAATGCACTGTGGCAAATCGTTTCCGGGTCGTAGTGGTCATCCCGCTGCATCTTCGGAGGTTCATGCAGCTGGCGGGGACAGGACAAAGTAAAGCGGCCCCGGGAAGATCCCGGGGCCGCAGAAGGCCGATCGAACGTAACCCCTCGTTGCGTGGATGGCCTTGCAGCAGTTCAGGGGCGCAGGCCCCGTGCGAGCAGATTGAGGAGATCGGGCATCTGCACCGAGCGTGCATCGGCTGCAATAGCCGCCTTCCTTGGCCTTCCGGCGGAGGCCCCTGGGTGGCTTTGAAGCTTTCTTGCAGGTGCTTCGGCCGGTGGGGGAGCCGGAGCCGGCCGATGCGGGGCCGCAGTGCTGTCCGTGGAAGTGGGCGTGGCGTTGCCCATGGTCAACCCCTCGGGCGTCATGGTCCACAGATGGCCCACCATGTCAGCGTCGTAGGTATTGGTCGTGTTGGCAATGTCATCCAGAAGGGGACGCGCGGCATCGCGCAGAAATACGGAGCTTCCATTGGGCACTTGGAGGATGAAGCGCACTTCCTGTGCACGGATCTTGTCCTCGGCGCGGAAGCTCACCACCGGTGAAAGGGACAGGACATTGCCCTCTTGCTTGTACGCGTAGTTCACGCGCTGTGCCCGGGTCGCCGCGGATTTGGCCGTTGCTGCACGGGCCGAGCGGATCACCAGCAGGTGGAACAGGCTGTCGCTGCTGCGCTCAACATCCACTTCGGCCCATGCCCCGCTGATGATGCCATGGTCCACATGGATCCCGTCCAGATCCACGTCCAGCTTTCCGTGGTTGTAGTTGATGCTCCATCCGGTTGCATTGGAATCCGCCGGTGCAAGCATGTCCAAGTTCATTGTGCCATTCGCGGGTTGGGAAATGGGCAGTTCGGACTTCACGGTGTTTTCCCGTCCGAGGTCCTTGCCCAATTCGATACCTGTCCAGACCAAGGGGATCAATGCCAGCACCCAAATGGTGCCCAACGTCCATCCCAGCCATTTGGGGGCGGGCGTGCCCCTCAACAATCGGAATCCGGCCAGGAACATGGCGATGATGGGGATGGTGATCAACAGGAGCAAGCCGAGGCCGAACCAGAGGGCATGGCCGCGTGTGTTGAAGAGGTGTCCGCCGAGGTCGAGGAGACCAATGTTCTCACTGCTCCAAGTGGAATGCCAAAGCCCAACGGAGCCGCCGATGATGCCGAAAAACAAGCCCAGAAGCAGGAACACGGCAAGGACGAGCAAGGCAACACCGATCAATTTGCCGAGGACATTGCCTGCCTGGCGGCCCACGGACCCGGCTTGGTAACGGGCTTCCTGCCGATAACTGCTGCCATGCTTCCAGTACCTTCGGCCAAGATCCCGCGCTTCGCCGGCCATCTTGGAGGCACCGGCCTTGACTTGCTCGGTTCCCTCATCGAACATCCGCTTGATGTTGTCCACCGTCACCGGCTCGCCCTGCATTTCGAGTTTCTCGGCCGCGGTCACTGCCTCAGGCACCAGTATCCACAAAGCGATGTAGAAGATCGCAGGGAAGCCCCAGCCGGCCAGCAGGAAGACCAGGAAGGCGATGCGCAGCCACAACGGATCAATGCCGAAGTAGTGGCCCAGGCCGGAAAGCACGCCGGCCACTTTCTTGTCGTCCGGATCACGGAACAGCCGCTTTCGGCGGCGCGGCCCGGCTTGGTCGGCGGAGTGCTCACCGGTGGTTGCCCCGGCTGTGCCACTGTCGCCGTCCACATAATCCTCGGGCTGGCCCATCACCTGCTTCACATGGTCCACATCGGCCATGGAAACGGCTTGCCGGCCTTGCAGGCGTTCGGTGAAGAGCTCAGCGATCCGCGCCTCGATGTCGGCCATGATCTCCTCGGCCTCGCGGCTTCCGCTGAACTTGGCACGGATGTTCGCCAAGTAGCGTTGCAGCTGGTCGTAGGCATCTTCTTCAATGTGGAAGACGGTCCCGTTCAGGTTTGCGGTGAAGGTCTTTTTCATTACGAGGGGTTGTTGCGGGTGGCTTTTTTTACGGCTTGGCTGAGTTCGTCCCAGGTATCGTCGAGTTCCTTGAGGAATTTGCGGCCTACCGGGGTGAGCTTGTAGTACTTGCGCGGAGGCCCACTGCGGCTTTCCTCCCAGCGGTAGGCCAAGTAGCCCGAATCCTTCAGGCGGGTGAGGAGCGGGTACAACGTGCCTTCCACCACGATCAATTTCGCGTCCTTCAGCTTGGCAATGACGTCGCTGGGGTACATCTCCTCCGCGCTTAGCAGCGAGAGGATGCAGTACTCCAGCACGCCCTTGCGCATCTGGGCCTTGGTGTTTTCCACTTTCATCGTTGGGTGCTCTGGGTCTTGATCGGGCCATGCCCGGTAGTTGACGATGCAAATATATGGGTACAGGAAGGTACTATGCAAGACAAAGTACTATTTGGGATGAACGGTTGAGGGAAGGGGCGAGCGGTGGCCCCCCCCTCCGCAGACCTGGCGCGCCCGTCCCGACGCGGCCTTCACGTCATGGCGGCGTGCCCCGCCATCCCCGCTTGTTGGCGACTGAGTTCACTCGCGACCAACCTATCTTAGCTCCATGCCGCAGTCGTGGGTATACATGATGGCCAATCGTTGGAACAGCGTGCTGTATACGGGTGTCACCAGCAAACTGCCTGTTCGGATGCTGGAACACAAGCAGCACAAGTATCGAACCTCCTTCACCGCCCGGTACAATTGCGAGAAGCTCGTTTGGTATGAGGAACACAACGACATCAATGTCGCCATTGCCCGCGAGAAGCAATTGAAGAACTGGAAACGCGCATGGAAGGATGCGCTTGTGGTGGAACGCAATCCTGAATGGAAGGACCTGAGCGGGGAATGGGGCGTTGATGGATAACCAGGACTGGGGGGCATGGTTGGCCCGGAAGAGCCGGGACTGCGGGTCAAGCCCGCATTGACGTACACGTTCTACCCCGATGCCGCCTTCGTGTCATGGCGGGCCTGACCCGCCATCCCGGTTGTTAAGCAACGCATTTCACGCGGAGACGTGCAAATCATGGTTGGCCTGAGATAACCGTCACGGCGGGTCAAGCCCGCAGTGACGGACAGCGCGCAGTGCCGTAGAAGTCATGGTGGACTATGGCGTCGAGGCCCGGCAAGCGCGGTGGAGCCTGGACACCGCCTCATCTGATCGACTGATCATTGGATTGTCTACATCAAAGCAGAAAAGGCCGGCCCTTCCGGACCAGCCTTTCCATTGGACAGGACGAAGTTCAATCCAGCATCAACTTCCGCGTCACAATTCCTTTGTCAAAAGTGAGCGTGACGAAGTAGGCGCCGGGCTTCAACCCGTTCCGGTGCAAGTTGAACGTGGTGTTCTCCACGTTCTCGGCACGGACGCGGCGGCCGTTCACGTCATACACTTCCACCATTCGGATGACCTCCTTGGCGCTGGTGATGCGGACCATGTCGTGCATGGGGTTCGGGGCCAGCGACACGCCAACGGCAATGGGGTCATTGTCGGCAAGGCCCATCAGGCCGCATGGGCCGAGGCCCAAGGCGCACACGATGCGCGGATTCATGTAGCCCATGATGGTGTCGATGTACGCACGGCCCTTGGTGCCGCTGAAGTTGGGGTTGCTGGCTTGGCTGGCCTGCCCTGCGGTGATCGGCGGGGGGCCTGGGGAAACTACCGTCAGGGCCAATGCACCGTTCGGGTCCCACCACTGCCACGGACCGGCCTCTTCAAAGGTGCCGGGGATCTGTGCAGGCCAGTTCGGTGTCACCAACGGGAAGGTTCCTTCCAGGTCGGTGTTGATGTGCACGGTGTTCGTGCCATGCACCTGGTCGGTGTTGTACAGGCTTCTGGCGCGCGTGGTGAAGGGGTCATTGCCGACCAGCGTTGCGAAACTGCTGTTGTTGCCGTAGGCGTTCACCAGCTCCATGAACACGTTGCTGCCTTGCACGTCCACCACTTGTTCGCCGGTGGTGGGCACGATCACCGTGCCTTCGCCGTACGGTGCGAAGGGATCAAAAACCGTTTGAAGCGCCACCATGGGCATGTCGCCCTGGGCAAGCCAGCTCGTATCGGCCAAAGCGCCTCCCGCGTTCACGCAGAAATTGAAGTGGCTGTCAAAGCCGTTGGGCCGGTACAGGGCCAACTGGCCGCCGAAACCTTCAATGTTGCCCACCACGGTGGTGTCCACATAGCTGACGGTCGGGATCAAGGGGTCCGGGAGGAATTTATCAATGTAGAGCTCGGAAGGATGGTCCAATGTTGCGGCAGCAAGTGCAATGTATCCACCGGTGCCCTCTCCGTACACGATGACCTTGGATGGGTCAACGGCATACGTGTTGGCACCTGCCGCATCGGCCTTGATGTTGCGGATGCACTGCTTCACGTCGTGAATGGCGCGGTAAATGGCGTTCAGCAACGTGCCCCGGCGGATCTCAACGGTGCTTCCCAACGGGTTCCAGCCATTGCGGTAGTCCATGCTCACGGCCACGTAGCCGCGGCGAGCCATCTGCTTGCAGACCTCCACCGCGCTGCTGTCCGTCTTCAAGCCGCAGGGACTGCCGTTCAACGGTGGCGGCAAGGCGTTTCCCGTATGGACAAAGATGAAAACGGGCCTCGCGGTCTCACTGTCCACCGCTTGATCAGGCTCGTATACATCCATTTTCAGGTTGGTCACCTTCACCACGGTACTGGCATCCTGCGGGTTGAAGAAGGGTGCCGGGATCGGCTGCCCGGTGGAAACGAGCGTTTGCAGTTGGACCACCTCCGGGCCGAAAAGCGCGGGGTTCGAAAATTGCGAGGTGAGGAAATCAATGTTGGTGCCGAAGGTGATGTTGCTGGTCACCGTGATCTGGGAGGCGTCGAACACCTCGGAGAGGTACCGGTCCTGTGCCTGACCAGTGTTGGCCATTGCCACAAGCGGAATGGCGAAGAGTAGTTTTCGGTTCATGGTTGCAGTGTTTGGTTTAGGGTCAATGAAAGGTAGCGGTTTTCAGCGGGTTGAAATTTCGTAGGCGATCTGAAGGTACGCCAGGCGGCCGATCTGCGGGCCGCCGTACACAAGGTACACATCATTGTTCCAGGAACGGTCCAGCCGGTCGCCGCTTGGAACGGCCTTGTCCCAAAGGGGCAACAGCCCGAACAGGTTGCTCGCGCCGAGCTTCACGCTAAGGTGCTGCTTGGGCAATGTCACGCTTACTTGCGCGTCGACCATGTCATAGCTGGGGATGGGGCCGGTGAATTGAGGTGAGCCTTCAAAGGTGTAGCCCTCCACGTATTTCCAGTTCAGGCCGTAGCTGAGCCGCTTGAGCACGGTGAACGGGATCTTGCGGCCGCGCGCGTTGAATCCGGCGTTGAACTTGTTAAGCGGTGTGTTGAAGGCGGGGATGATCGGATCGTCCGCGCCACTGATCAATTGGTTGAAACTGTAATTGAAGGTCCATGTGAGGCGCGGCCGGTACCAGTTCAGCCCGGCGTTCACACCGCGGGTCACTACGGTGCTGTGGGCATTGGCAGCCACGCGATAGGCTTGAAGGCCCACCGGGGGAACGTTGCCGGCCTGTGGGAATGCGGCGTGCAGGCCGATGATGTAGCCAATGAAGTCCGAGTACCAGCTATTGTACGCGCCGAGATCCAGGTAAATGCTTTCCCAGTGGGTGCCGCGGTAGCCCACTTCAATGGTCTTTACTTGCTCAGGCCGCACACGGTCCACGTGGAAGTATTCCAGCAGACTTCTGTTGAGGCCGTTGTCGCGGTAGGTCTGGAAACTTTCAACGGTGAACATGGAATCGCGCCCGGCCTCGAACTGGCCGTCCACATTGCCCAGCAGGAGCGCACGGCCCACGTTGTAGTACAAGTACTGGTCCGCCAGCGTGGGATTGCGGATGGCGCTGCTGAAACTTGCGCGCCACACGTGGGCCGGTGTTTTGGCATACACCAGGGAAAGAGCGGGGGAGAAGAGCGCCTTGAAGTTTTCGTTCTTGTCCATGCGCACCGTGGCGGTGCCCGTGAGCTTGTTGCCAAGGAATTTTTTCTCCAGCCCGGCATACAGCCCGAATTCGCTGTTGCGGATGCGCACGTCACCGGTGTCCCGGAATATGGTGCCTGCGCTGTTGGGCAAGTACTGGCGGAAGTTGCCGCCCACGGCAACTTCCCCGAACACGGGCTTGAATTTGTATTGGCCCATGGCCTGGGCCAGTATGCTCTTGTCGAAGAAGAGGGAGCCGCCTTCATTGAAACGCTTTCCTGTGATCTCGTCAAACTTGTCGTTAAAGCGTGCGGTGCCCGGCGCGTAGAAGGGCACCAGCCCTTGTGCAAGGTTGTTGATGGAATTGACGGAATCCATCACAAGCTGGTGGAAATGATCAAAGGCGCCGAGGTTGTCCTGGACGAATTGGTCTTGCCAGATGGGCCAGGTGGCAGCAGTCAAGCCATGGGCTGCCAAGGCTGCCGCGGTGTAGGGGATATAGCCCGGCATCTGGGTCACTTGGGAGGAGATCCATGAATTGGCGCTGGCTGAATTGCCCCAGAGGTTGGAATAGGCGGTGTTCCAGGCCTTGGTTTCCCCTTGTGCATCTTGCAGGCGAAGGGCCGTGGTGTAGATGTCGTAGGTGCTTCCGGCATCCTCGTGCGTTACGTACGCGCGTGCGAACCATTTGCCTTCCTGGCCGATCTCCAAGCGGTGCTGGAAGAACTTGATGTCTTTGAGCTGGTAGCGGTTGTCGCCTTGGTACACGGTGCTGCCGGTGCTGAAATTGCTGGCCGCGACCATCTCCAGGCTATCGTTGATGCGGTAATGCAGGGAACCGCCGAGCTTGAGGTTTTGCGTGCCGTAGTCAACCAGCTCGCGCTCCTTGTATCCATTGCGGAGGATGATCCCCAGCCCGGGGCGTTCCCTCCGGGGTAGATTGCTGTTGATGTAATTGTTGTTGAAGCTCACGTCTTCATCACCATAGATGTTCACCGCATCATAGCCTCCGGGGTTGTTCTCCCCGGTGGGGCTGTCGGATGTGGGCGAATAGTTGGCGGCGGGCCAATCGTCGGCGCGCAGTGCATACGCATTCAGTTTATAGGCCCATCGCTTGCGTGAGGTGGAGTCGCCGATCACGGCGGCCCATCGCACCGCGGCTTCCAGCATGTTGCGCTCGCCTCCCTTCACGCTCACGCTCAAGCCGGGAAAGGCCCACGGGCTTTTGGCGGCCATGTTGATCACCCCGTTGAATGCACCCGGGCCGTAGTAGGCCGTGCTGGCCCCGGCGATCACGTCCACCTTCAATACGTCAAGGTCGCTTGCGCCGAGAAAATTCCCGAGCGAGAAGTTGAGGCCGGGGCTTTGGTTGTCCACGCCATCGATCAGCTGGAGCGAACGCACGGGGCTGGTGCTGTTGAAACCGCGCGTATTGATCACCTTAAAACCGAAGCTGGCCGCGGTCATGTCCACGCCCTTGAGGTTGCCCAGGCCTTCGTAAAAGTCGCCCCCGGCCACTTCCTTGATGGCCAGCAGGTCCATGGTCTCCACCGTGAGCGGCGCCTGCTTCTGCTTTTCGCTGACGCGCTCGCGCACCACCTGTGCATCGCCCAGCATCACCGCATCGGGGACAAGCTTCACTTTTACTTCCTGATCCAGGCCATGGACGGGCACATCCTGGGAAACATAGCCGAAGTAGATCACGGTGAGGGTGAAGGGTGGCGGGCGGTCCACGCTGAGGTTGAAGC
>CALMYC010000097.1 GCA_937873385.1 uncultured Flavobacteriales bacterium
AGAAGCCCTGGCGCTGATCGAGGAGTTGGCTCCCGAACAGGCCTACCTCACACACATCAGCCACCTGATGGGGCCCCACGCTTCAGTCCAACTGCCCGCAAACGTCAGCTTGGCCTACGACGGATTGAAGGTGGACCTGTAGTGGCCGAAGGCCATCGGGTCCTTACTGGAGGGGGTGGGACCAAATTACTGCGGCGGCATCTCGCGCCTTCGCATCTTTGCCCCATGGCCCTCAGCTCAGCCCTGCTCGACCAAGCCGTGGACCAATTGGCCACGCTGCCGGGCATTGGGCGCCGCACGGCCATGCGCCTGGCGTTAGACCTCCTCCGCCGCGACGTGCATGAGGTGGTGCGCTTCAGCGAAGCCGTGCGCATCTTGCGGGAACAGGTCCAGTATTGTTCCCAGTGCTGCAACATCAGCGACAGGCCCGTTTGCGAGATCTGTGCGGACCCCAGGCGTGACGGGACAATGATCTGCGTGGTGGAGGACATCCGTGATGTGATCGCCATTGAGAACACCCATCAATACAAGGGCTTGTACCACGTGCTGGGCGGGGTGATCAGCCCAATGGACGGCATTGGCCCTGATCAGCTGCACGTGGGCGAACTCCTTGCGCGCACGGCCAGGGGAGGGGTGCAGGAAGTGGTGCTGGCCTTGGGAGCCACGCTGGAGGGTGACACGACAAGCTTCTTCTTGAACCGGAAGCTCCAGGAATCCGGCATGACTGTAAGCATGATCGCGCGGGGCATCAGCATCGGCGGCGACCTGGACCAGGTGGATGAGGTTACGCTGGGACGCAGCATCATGGACCGGAAACCGTACGGGCAGAGCATCAAAAGGTGAATCTTGGACCAGCGACATACGTGCCCCGGGTGAAATGAAGCTTAGCGTGATCATCGTCAATTACAATGTGAAAGCATATCTCGAGCAGTGCCTGCGTTCCGTGTTCGAGGCAATGAAAGGCATGGACGGGGAGGTTTTCGTGGTGGACAACCTCAGCACGGACGGGTCGGTGGAAATGGTGCTGGAAAAATTTCCCGGTGTCCGCCTGATCGCGAACAAGGAGAACGTCGGCTTCAGCCGTGCCAACAACCAAGCCATCCGGGCCAGTCGTTCGGAGTTCGTTCTCCTGTTGAACCCGGACACCGTGGTGGGCGAGGACGTGTTCCGTAAGGTGATCGCCTTTTTGGAAGCACACCCCAAGGCCGGCGGGCTCGGCGTGAAGATGATCGATGGGCGTGGCAAGTTCCTGCCGGAAAGCAAGCGTGGGCTGCCCACGCCCACCGTTGCCTTCTTCAAGATCACCGGGCTTTCACGCGTGTTCCCGAAAAGCAGGCTCTTCGGCAGGTACCACTTGGGCCATTTGCCGGAGAATGACAACGCACCGATCGAGATCCTTTCCGGCGCATGCATGTTCCTGCGGAAATCCACCTTGGACCAAGTGGGTTTGCTTGACGAGAACTTCTTCATGTACGGGGAAGACATTGACTTGAGCTACCGGATCACTCTTGGCGGGTTTGAGAACTGGTACTTCCCGGACGCGCGCATCATCCACTACAAGGGCGAAAGCACCAAGAAGAGCAGTGTGAACTACGTGTTCGTCTTCTACAACGCGATGGCCATTTTTGCGCGGAAGCACTTTGCACGCCGCGGGCCGCAGCTATTTTCCCTGGTGATCCGCGGTGCGATCTACCTGAGCGCAGCGGCTGCGTTAGTGGTGCGCTTCCTGAGCGGGGCACTCCTGCCCATGCTGGACCTGGTATTGCTGGTGTTCGTGGCCTATCGGCTTGAACGCTCGCATGGTTCTCCGCCTTTGGAAATTGGACCACTGGTCCTGTGGGCTTTGGCTGCAGCCGGCATCATGGGCTTCTTCGGCGGCCTGGTGATGTCGGCCATCAAGCGCGATCTTGGAGTCAAGGACTGGGGCCACATGATCGAGGGCCATGGCGGCATGCTCGACCGCACCGACAGCCTGGTCTTCGCCGCGCCGATCTTCTTCCACATCGTGCGGTATTTCTGGACCGTTTGAGCCAGGATCGCCTGACTCGCGAAACTAGAGGTCCAGGTCCCAGGTCTGGCCGACCAGATCCTTGCCGAAGGAATGATGACGTTCCTCGTCGACCAGCTGGAATCCCGCGGCCTGGTAGATGCGGCGGGCCGAGCCCAG
>CALMYC010000098.1 GCA_937873385.1 uncultured Flavobacteriales bacterium
AACCCGAATCCGCGCCCCGGCTCGCCGGAGAACCCCCAACCCGCCCGCCCCGCCGAACCCAGCAAGACGCCAACCGAACGGACCAAACGAATTGAGCGCCCCAGCCGCCCAACGCCCTCCGTGGCCAGCACCAAGCCCAGGTCAAAGCCGTCCGTGGCCAATTTTCCCTGCAACTGGAAGAACTTGCTCACGGTATCGCGCTCAAAGGAGATGTCGCTGCGCAAGGTCCCCGCCGCGGAGGTGGCACTTCCGTACGTGGTGAAGGAGTTGATGAAGCCGGTAAAATTCCCTGCAAAGGCCATGTTGCCCAGCCGTTGCACTTCCGGCGGCACTTGCAGTTTGCCCTTGGCCTTGAACGGCGGCACCGGAATGGTGGCCAAGTCCTCCGGGTTGGTCAGGATCTTCGAGGCGTCCAACATAATGAACGTGTTCGGAAAATCGGGCAGTCCGGTCATCTCAACATCACCCCGGAACAAGGACTTCCTGCCAAAGCCAATGTCCATCGCGCGGCCCTTCAGTGCATTCACGCGGCCCTGCAGCTTTCCGCTCAGGGCCAACGCATAATCCAATCCCTCCAGATCGGGTGCGAACAATGCCACATCCGCGAATTGCAGGCGTGAACTGTCCAGGTCCGCCACGATGTGTACACGGGTCGTGAATTCATCCAGGTCCTCCAGGCCATGCATCTGCAGGTCCAGGTCTCCGCGCAGGTCGGATCCCACGGAGCCTTTTTCCTGTGCACCGGTGACCAGGTGCAGCCCCTTGATCCGGATGCCGCGAGGGGCCACGCGTGCCGCGCCTGTGAGCTGCTCCACGGCCAGTCCGCTATGGTCCCTGAAGGACAGGGCATCGAACTGGAACAGGACGGAGTCACCGGCCACTTCAAGGTCATGCCCCAGGATCTCCGCCGATGGTATTTCCACGTGGTCCACGTCCACCCCGAAGGGCAACGTTCCATAGTTCCGGTCGGAATAGCTGAAATGGAGCGCACGGATGTCCACATGGCGGCAACGGAACGCCCACGGGGCGGAGGGCGTGCTGTCGGCCTGCCCGGGCCCCGCAAGCTTTTCCAACAGATTGGTGAGGTTGCTGTGGCGGTCGCCCTTGGCCTTTTGCAGGTTGAAACGGGATCGGTGGAGCTCCAGGCGCTTGGCTTCGATCACGTGGCCGTGGCGGTGGACCCTCAGGCCGCGCACCCAGATCTCATCCGCCGCGATCAGCGTGTCACCTTGGAGGTCCGCGACAAATACGCCGTGCAGCCTGTTCGGCCCGAATAGCCGCAGCTCTACCCGGTCGATGCGCAGCACCGTGCCCAGTTCCCTGCTGAGCGAGGTGCTCAACTTGCCCGCGATCCAGGTCTGGACGGCAGGCGTGAGCAACGCCCCCGACATGGCCGCCAAAAGCAGCACAAGTACCGCAAGTACGCGGAAAACCCTGCGGCCCGTGCGCCAGGGCCTCTTGGGCCTTTCCCTTCCACGTGGCATCCCTGCTTAGCTTCGGGGCCTCCCTTGCAAGTATCAGGCCCGAGCGGCCAAATTAACCCCACTCTCCCCTCAGCCGTGCCAAGCATCATTTTGGGAATTGAAAGTTCTTGCGACGAAACTGCCGCGGCTGTGCTGGTGGACGGCCATTTGCGCTCCAATGTGGTGGCCGGCCAGGATGTCCATGCCAAGTGGGGCGGCGTGGTCCCCGAGCTGGCCAGCCGGGCCCATCAGGAACACATTGTGCCCGTGGTGGCGGAAGCCCTCACCACGGCTGGCGTGGCCAAGGAACAGTTGGATGCCGTGGCGTTCACGCGCGGGCCCGGCTTGGTGGGCGCACTATTGGTTGGCACTTGCTTCGCGCGCTCACTGGCCCAGGCTTTGAACATCCCGCTGCTGGCCGTAAACCACGTGCAGGCGCATGTGATGGCACATTTCATCCAGGATGGCACGGCCAGGCGCGTTCCGGCCTTTCCCTTTCTGAACCTCACGGTCAGCGGAGGCCACACGCAGTTGGTGCTGGTGCGCTCCCCGCTGGACATGGAAGTGATCGGCACCACCCTGGACGATGCCGCCGGTGAAGCGTTTGACAAGGGGGCCAAGGTGCTGGGACTGCCTTACCCGGGAGGACCCCTGGTGGAGAAGCATGCACGGGCCGGCAACCCGCACCGCTTCCAGCTTCCCAAGCCGTCCATCGAGGGGCTGGACTTCAGCTTCAGCGGGATCAAAACCGCCTTCGTGGCCTTGGTGAACCGCGGAGAACAAATGCAACCGGGCTTCAGGACGGCGCAATGCGATGATCTATGTGCTTCCCTCCAAGCCGCCATCATCGACCACCTGATGGCCAAGACCCGCAGGGCCATCCGTCTGCACGGCGTTTCTTCGGTGGGCATCGCCGGCGGCGTGGCGGCCAATGGAGGTTTGCGCGTCCGGCTGGAAGAACTCGGGCAGCGCGAGGGGGTGAATGTCTTTATTCCGCCACCCGCCTATTGCACCGACAATGCGGCAATGATCGCCGAGGCGGGACGGCACTTGCTCGCGGCTGGCCAATTTGCGCCCTTGGACGTGGTGCCTGAGCCCCGCACCTTCCAAACAGGTCCACTTGGTTAGTTTTGTTGCGCATGCCTTTCCCCCGCGTTTTCTTTTTCGCTGCCATGCTGCCCATTGCAACATGGTGCGAAGCGCAACATGCGGATGCCAAGCGGTTGATCGCCCAGGGAGACAGCTTGTTGGAGGTCAACCAGCCCAGGGGGGCCATGGAAAAATTCAACGCCGCGGTGAAATTGGGAGCTACTGCTGATGCATTGGCCGCACGTGCCCGTTGTTGGTACTACCAGGCGAAATACACGCAGTTCCTGGCGGATGTGAACCAGTCCTTGGCCTTGGACAGCCTGCACGCCCAGGCCAATTACCAGCGTGCGCTCTATGCTTCCAGGGCCGAAGACCACAAGGGTACGGTCCATTTTGCCACGCGCGCCTTGACGGGCAATGGCAATCAAGCCATGCAGCGCCAGGCCCTGATCCTGCGCGGGGGGGCTGAAGCCGCATTGGGGCAAGGTGCACAGGCCATCAAGGACCTGAGGCAGGGCATCGGCGACCGGCTGGATGACCCGGCGGCCATGAAGCTGCTGGCAAGGCTGCTGGACGAAACAGGGAACCCTTCGGGCAGCCTGGAAGTCTTGGAAAAATTGTCCGTCATCAAGCTGGATGACATTGGCATTTGGAGCAATATTGGTTATGAATTGAACCGCTTGGAGCGGTACACGGAAGCGTTGGCTGCCCTGGACAAGGCCTTGATGCTGGACAAGGACGAACCGGTTGTGCTCAGCAACAAGGCCTACGCCCTGCTTCAATTGGACCGGGACGCGGAAGCCATGGCCGCCGTGAACCAGAGCTTGAGGGGAGATGCGGCCAATCCCTATGCCTTGCGCACCAGGGCATTGCTCTATTTGCGCAAAGGCGAACGTGAAAAAGCCTGCAACGACCTTTCGCTCGCCAAAGCCATGGGTTCCCCTGCCGAGGTGGACAACCTGATCAAGCAACACTGCCAAGGCATGAAGCCCAAGCGGTGATCAAGGCCTGCCTCCCGCTTTCCACATTGCACGCACGTGGTGCGGCAGGTCCCGGCCATTCCGTGGTCCATGTGGTCGAATTGGCGTAGTATTGGGGTTCAATTTCAATCCTTGATGAACATCCTCTGCCCGACCGACCTGACCTTGGCTGCCGACGTTGCCTTGGACTATGCCGGCCACATCGCCAAACAAACTTCCGGGAGTGTCACCCTCTTCCATGCCCTTAGCAAGAAGGATGCGAAAGGCAATGGTGCCGACCTCGAGAAAGCTCATGCCGACGTGCTGGGCAAATTGGCCGCGCAAGGCGTGGCAGTGGAGAAACACCAGCGTGAAGGTGCCTTCATGAAGGAGATCGTGGCCGAAGCGGGAAAAGGCTGCAAGATGATGGTGGCCGGCACGCACGGGGTGCAGGGCTTGCGGCAGGAAATGCTTGGCTCCGACATGCTGAAGCTGGTGCGCTCGGTCCCGGTGCCCACCCTAGTGGTTCAGCTCTACGCCAAGCGCAATGTGCAGATGAAGCGCATCGTGATGCCCGTTGCCGCACACGCGGACATCACCCCCCTGCTGGATGCCGTCTGCAAGCTCGCCAAGGCCTTCGATGCGGAAGTGGACGTGTATCAGCAATTGGTGGACGGGGACACCACCAGCAATGCCCTCTTGAAAAACAAGGTGGCCATGATGGACCGCCTCAGGAAGGAACACATCAAGCACAACGAAGTGAATGAACCCGTGGGGAAATTCTACGAAGGATTCGCCGTGCGCACCATCCGCTATGCGCACAAGGTGGAGGCCGGGTGCATTGCCGTGATGGCCATGTCCAGTGGTGAGCACAAGAAGATCGCCGACAAGGAAAAGCAGCTGCTGCTCACCAACGAGAAGGGCATCCCGGTGCTTTGCGCCGTGTAGGAACGAGCACGGAACTCTTCTATCGCCGCGTTCCACGATCGCAAGAAAGCTTGCTGACATGGTGGTGGAGCCGGCAATGTCCACCTTCATCGGCAGGTCGCCATCGATCAAGTCTTGCCCCAACACGGCCAGTGTGCGGAGGTCAATCCGGTGATCGGCCTCCATGGCATGGTCGAGGTCGCCGCAATTCTCCGCCGTTTCTTTCACCCGGTTGCCGCAGGCCCGTTTGGAAGCGGGGTGTCCGCATCCCGCTCCACGTGCACGCTGCAACGTACCACGCGCAACCACAGTTCATTCCGCCACACAAGCTCTCGCCCGGTTTGTTGCCGAGTGAGCGCACCTGTCAGGGCCTCAGGCCCGCCAGTCCCATCACCTGATCAACGCCAAGGCCTCCGGCCTCATGTACCGCGCGATGTCCGCGTAGGGCAGCGCCATCACCACGCTGCCCAGTGTGTCCGCATCCCGCTCCACGTGCGCGCTGCAACGTGCCACGCGCAACCACAGTTCATTCCGGAGCATGTCGAAATCCTCCACATACGGCCGCACACCGCTGCGTTCAGCAAGGCATGTTTTGTACAAGTTCAACGAAGCCGTGAGCTCTTCCCGTTCTTCAGCGGAACGTCCATGCTTCCGCAGGGTATCCTCCAGCAACGCGATCTCGCGCTCCACCACCATGCTCCATCGTTTTTCCACCAGATCGTTCACGGCGACGAATCCCACATGCGTGAAGAGCGAATCGAATTGCAGGCGTTCCCCGGTGCGCAGGTCGTAATTGCAATGGATGGAAAACCCTTCGCAATATGCGCCGCAGCTTTCCCCCGAAAACCCGATGGACAGCACGTATGCCAAGGGCTGCGCAACTGTCCAGGCCAATGTGCTTAAACGCGGAAGGCTGCCTCCAGCATCACCCCAAACCTGCTCGAACAACGGTCCTTTCAGCGTATCAATATCCACTTCCAACAGGTCCAAGGCGATGTCCTTGTTGATGCGCTCCGCCAGGCTTGGCCTGTTCGCAATGCCCACCTTGGGAAAGGAATATGCCTGATGGGGCGCCCATGGTTGAACGTCCCTCAAGGTGTCGATCTCCACGTGCTGCGCCATTGCACCTTGCGCAAGCAAGGAGGCCATCCACAACACTGGACCTGTAGATCTCAACGGCATCAATCCAGCCCAAGGTCCATTTGCTTGCCCGGCTTGTAGCCGATGATCGGATCATCCGGCGAGCGATCTTCCTTGCTCTCCTTCTCCGCCTTGTGGCTCTTGCGGAACTCCTCCATCGGCGAGCGTTCCAGGCCCTCCTCCTCCGGTGGTGCCATGTGGCCGATCTCCTCCTCGGTGATCAGCATCCCCTGCTCCTCCTCCAGTTCAGGCGTCATCATGATGAACACGTCTCCGTTCAGTTTCAGGTCCTTCACCTTGTACGGTGTCAGGCGGTTGCCGATGGCCTTCACGCCTTTCACGGCGATGAACTCCGAGAGCGTGATGTCCTCGTCGGGCCGGTCGTTGCCGCGTTTGTCGAAGGCGATGTGCAGGCCCGTTCCGGGAACCAGCGTGTGCAGCACCAGTTTGCTTTCAGGATGCTCGGTAATAAAGAGCACGGGGTCGCGTGCGGGTTCCGCAAGGAAGCGCTTCACATTGTACTGTTGCTTCTCGCCTTCCCAGTACACCGCGGTGATCGGCGTTTCCGGGTCCCACTTCACTATGGTGAGCGCTTCGTCCGGGAAGTGCGTGCCCAGTACAAAGGGGAAGAACTGGTATTGGCCCGTGGAAAGGACCGCCAGGATCTTGTCGTCCCCGCTGAACCTGCCGAGGTAGCGTCCGTGGCCGGATTCATTGAGCCGACGCACCGTTTCATCGAACCAAATGGGTATCGCGCCCAGCGTGCTGCCCCCGCGTTCCTTCTGGGTCACTTTCTGCACCATGTGGCGCGTGAGCAGGTTGCCCTTGCTGCCGCGGCCTTTCACGGCCAGCGCGCCGAAGTCCACATCGAACTGGGTCTTGCGCAGATTGGGGCGCGGGCGCAGCAGGATGCGCACGGTTTCGGAAGCCCCGTCCGGGTTGGCGGTGAAGTAGAGCACCTTGCTGCCCTTGGTGCCGTTGGTGAGGTCGTATTCCTTGTCACGCGTGATGCCGGTGACGGCGAAGCGCTTCATGTAGCTCGCGCCCTGCGATCCGTCCTGGTACACCAAATGGTAAATGGTGCGCTCGTCGTTCTTCTTCCACACAGCGGCGTGCAGCACGCCCTTGCCCACGAATTTCTTGTCGGCCACCTTGGTCACCAGCATGGTGCCGTCCGCACGGAACACGATGATGTCGTCGATCTCCGAGCATTCGTCCACCTGCTCAAAACTGCGCAGGCTCCAGCCGATGAAGCCTTCCTCGCGGTCGAGGTAGAGCTTGCGGTTGGCCACGGCCACTGCGGTGGCCACGATGGTGTCGAAGGTGCGCAGCTCAGTCTTGCGCTCGCGGCCCGCGCCATACTTGCGCTTCAGTTCCTTGAAGTAATCGATGGCGTATTCCACCAAGGCGTTCAGCTTGGCCTGCACGCTGGCGAGCTGCTCCTCCAGGCCCTTGATGTGCTCGTCCGCCTTGAAGCTGTCGAACTTGCTGATGCGCTTGATGCGGATCTCCGTGAGGCGCGTGATGTCCTCCTCGGTCACGGCGCGGCGCAGGTCTTTCACATACGGCTTCAAGCCTTTGTCGATGTAGCTGATCACCTGTTCCCAGGTCTCGGCCTCCTCGATCTTGCGGTACACCTTCTTCTCGATGAAGATGCGCTCCAGCGAGGCGAAGTGCCATTGCTCCTGCAACTCGCGCTGCTTGATCTGCAGCTCCAGCTCCAGCAGGCGCAGGGTGTTTTCCGTGCTGGCCTTCAGCAGTTCGCCCACGCCCACGAAGCGCGGCTTGTCGTTCTCGATCACCACCGCGTTGGGCGCGATGCTCAGCTCGCAGTCGGTGAAGGCGAAGAGCGCGTCGATGGTGTTGTCCGGCGATACGCCGGGTGCGAGGTGGATCTGGATCTCGGCGTTGGCGGCCGTGTTGTCCTCAATGTGGCGCACCTTGATCTTGCCCTTGTCGTTGGCCTTGATGATGCTCTCAATGAGGCTGGCGGTGGTGGTGCCGAAGGGGATCTCGGTGATCACCAGCGTCTTGTTGTCCTCCTTTCGGATGCGCGCGCGGCAGCGGATGCGCCCGCCGCGCCGCCCTTCGTCGTAGTTGTCGGCATCGGCCAGGCCGGCCGTGGGGAAGTCGGGCAGCAGCTTGGGGTTCTTGCCCTTCAGCACGGCGATGCTGGCATCAATGAGCTCGTTGAAGTTGTGCGGCAGCACCTTGCAGCTAAGGCCCACGGCGATGCCCTCGCCGCCCTGTGCCAGCAGCAGCGGGAATTTCACCGGCAGGAAGACGGGTTCCTTGTTCCGTCCGTCGTAGCTGCTCTGCCATTCGGTGGTCTTCGGATTGAAGACGACATCGTTGGCGAACTTGCTCAGGCGCGCCTCGATGTAGCGCGGGGCGGCGGCGCTGTCACCGGTGAGGGTGTTGCCCCAGTTGCCCTGCATGTCGATCAGCAGGTCCTTCTGGCCCAGCTGCACCAGCGCGTCGCCGATGCCGGCATCGCCGTGCGGGTGGTACTGCATGGTATGGCCGATGATGTTGGCCACCTTGTTGTAGCGCCCGTCGTCCAGCACCTTCATGCTGTGCAGGATGCGGCGCTGCACGGGCTTCAGGCCATCGTAAAGCGCGGGCACGGCGCGCTCCAGGATCACATAGCTCGCGTAATCCAGGAACCATTCGCGGTACATGCCGCTCACGCTGAAGGTGCCCACCTGGCCGGAGGCGGGGACGCCTTCGGCAGGGGCGGCACCACTCATCGACGCGTCTTCCGCGTCATCGTTCAACTGTTCTTCGGGTTCGTCACTCATGGGTTTTTCCGCGTTTGGCGGAATCTGTTCTATGGGGTAGCCACTGTACAATACCGATAAGCCTTGGTCAGTGAAAACTCCACTTTCAATTGGTAGTGGAAGCAATAGGATGTGCCCATCACCACATGGTGGTAGAGCCTTTCCTGGGGAACAGGGATCTCACTTGAGTAATCAAAGATCTCACCGGTGTTCTCCAAGGTGGCATACAGTTTCCAATCCGTGCCCGGTGCCAGCAGATCGGTGCGCACATGGACGGTTTGCTCCACCACGGTATCCGTGGGCATTCCGCCGGCATACACGATCCGCGTGGTATCGGAGACCAGTTCGATCAGGGCGGTCCCGTCGTAGTCCGGGTCCAGTGGGTTGGAGGTGAGCGCGGCGGGATTGAGGTCGTCCTTCAGGCAGCCGGCAAGGCACAGGGCAAGGGGCAGGAGGAAGAAAAGTGCGCGTTTCATCGGGCCATGTTCCAGGTAAGCCCCCCTTGCCATGTTCCGCCTTCAGGTCCAGGCACCCAGCTCAATCCATCAAAGCGCAGCTTCTCGGCATCGTGGAACACGGGCTTCGGCTGTTTTGCGGAGCGCAGGTACAGGTAGGCCGTAGTGCCCGCGAAAAGCGCCGTGATCCCCGCCGCCACGGCGAAATTCGTCCGGGCTTTGTCAAACTCATCCTTGTGGGCGGGCATCGTTTCCGTTTTCAGCACGGTGATGGCATGCGGCGAGGGCGCGGCATCATACGCGGTGCGGTCATCGTTCAATTGGTCATGTGCTTTCTTCATGCCCGCGAACTTGAATGCCGTGTACAACAGCGCGCCGCCGGTGATCACCGCGGGCACCAAGCGCTTCACGCGCATTTCATTGCGGTACTTGTCCAGGTCGCGCTGGTAGACCAGGTATTCCGTGGAGAACGGCAGGCGCAGGGTGAACGTGCTGGTGCCGCTGGGCACGTTGAGGGTGGTGTCCACCACCTTGCGTTGCGGTGCCCAAAAGCTGAAGTTGTGCAGGCCTTCCAACAGCTCCACCTCGCCCTTCTGCAAGGTGAACTGGTGGTCCAGCCGGTACATGAAGTTGGCGGGATCGATCTTCAGGTAGAGCGTGCCCGCACTTTGCGCCATGAGCGCACCACTGGACGCGATCAGGGCCAAGGCCATCGACACGAGCGTGGACGCTTGCGCAAGTGCCTGTTTGAACAACCACCGATGGACACGGATCCACACGGATGAATGCGTCGCCCCATCATGTGGCTGCATCCGGTTCTTATCCGTGTTCATCCGTGTCCATCCGTGGTTCACACCCCGCTGATCCGTGTGCATCCCCTACTCCTCCACTTCGTTCATTTCCAACTTCTCCGCGATTGCGCGCACCGTGGCCGCCCTCGCTTCCTCGGCGCTTTCCTCCACCAGGTCCTTCTCCACCTTCAGGTTGCCGATGATGAAGTCCTGCCGGTGCGGCGTGTTCTTGCCCATGTAGAAACCGAGGAGGTCATTCACCTTGGCATCCTTGGTGATCATCACCGGCTCCAGGCGGATGTCCGGGCCGATGAAGTGCTTGAACTCGTCGGGGCTGATCTCGCCCAAGCCCTTGAAGCGGGTGATCTCCGCGCTCTTGCCCAACTTGGCGATGGCGCGCTGCCGCTCTTCGTCGCTGTAGCAGTAGAGGGTTTCCTTCTTGTTGCGCACGCGGAACAGCGGCGTCTGCAGGATATAGAGGTGGTCATTCTTCACCAGGTCGGGGAAGAACTGGAGGAAGAAGGTCATCAGCAGCAGGCGGATGTGCATGCCGTCCACGTCGGCATCGGTGGCGATGACGATCTTGTTGTAGCGCAGGCCGTCCATGCCGTCCTCGATGTCCAGCGCGGCCTGGATCAGGTTGAACTCCTCGTTCTCATAGACGATCTTTTTGGTGAGGCCGTAGCTGTTCAGCGGTTTTCCCTTCAGGCTGAAGACCGCTTGCAGGTTCACATCGCGGCTCTTGGTGATGCTGCCGCTGGCGCTGTCGCCCTCGGTGATGAACAGGGTGCTTTCCTCACGCCGGTCCTCCTTTTTGGCGGCATCGCTGAGGTGGATCCGGCAATCACGGAGCTTCTTGTTGTGCAGGCTGGATTTCTTGGCGCGCTCGCGGGCCAGCTTGCGGATGCCGCTGAGCTCCTTGCGCTCGCGCTCGTTCTGCAGGATCCGCGCTTGCAGCACTTCGGCCACTGCGGGGTTCTTGTGCAAGAAGTTATCCAGCTCGCGCCCGAGGAAATCGCCCACGAAGCTGCGCATGCTCTGCCCTCCCGGCTCCACTTCCAGGCTGCCGAGCTTGGTCTTGGTCTGGCTCTCGAACACCGGCTCCACCACCTTCACGCTCACCGCCGCCACGATGCCCGTGCGGCAATCACCGGCTTCCCAGTCCTTCTTGAAGAACTCCTTGATCGTCTTGGCCACGGCCTCGCGGAAGGCGCCCTGGTGCGTGCCGCCCTGCGTGGTGTGCTGGCCGTTGACGAAGCTGTAGTATTCCTCGCCGTAGTGGTTGGCGTGGGTGATCGCCACTTCGATGTCGTCGCCGATGAGGCGGATGATCGGGTATAGCGGCTCGCCGTCCATCTTCGTTTCCAGCAGGTCCAGCAGGCCGTTCTTGCTTTGGAACCTGCGGCCGTTGTACACGATGGTGAGCCCGGTGTTGAGGTAGCAGTAATTCCACAGCAGCCGCTCGATGTGCTGCTCGCGGTACTGGTACTGGCGGAACATCTGGTCGTCCGGCTCGAAGACCACGCGGGTGCCGTTGGCCTCTTCGCTCTTCACCAGCTTTTCATCCTTGCGCAGCACACCGCGGTCGAACTCGGCGCGCTTCATCTGCCCGTCGCGGTAGCTCTCGATCTTGAACCAAGTGCTCAATGCGTTCACGGCCTTGGTACCCACGCCGTTCAGGCCCACGCTTTTCTTGAAGGCCTTGCTGTCGTACTTGGCGCCGGTGTTGATCTTGCTCACCACGTCGATCACCTTGCCCAAGGGCACGCCGCGCCCGTAGTCGCGCACTTCCACGCGCGGGCCGTCGATGGTGACCTCCACCTTCTTGCCGTGGCCCATCACGAATTCGTCGATGCAGTTGTCCAGCACTTCCTTCAGCAGGATGTAGATGCCGTCGTCGTAGCTGCTGCCGTCGCCCAGTTTGCCGATGTACATGCCGGGCCGCAGCCGGATGTGCTCTTTCCAGTCCAACGACCGGATGTGTTCTTCGCCGTAGTTCGTTTCGCTCATCAATGCTTGGTGGAATGCCCAATGTGGAAAGGGCTTTCCGCAGACCGGCACGAAGTTAATCCGCGCGGGGCGCGGGGCGCAGGCAGGGCATCGCCGACCTTATTAACGATCAGGGGCGGGTTTTCAACAGCAAAGCACGCCGTTAATGCCACCTGACATCTTTCCCCCCACCTCACCCAACCAACTCCAGCCAGCGCCAATACACCCAACCCACCAATGCAACCACGCCCAGCACCGCGCCAATCTGGACCGCCGGATCGTACTCCCCTTGCACCAACCAGCGGCGCACGTCCCTGATGGTTCCCCTCAGCACGAGCAAGAGCACCAACAGGAGGATCCAGTTTCCGGGTCTGAGGAAATCATGCATGAAACCTATGGCAGTTGTTCCTGAATGGTGCCCGTGCCGCCCAATGTCCCAAGGTTGTTCAGGATCGGATCGCGGTCGTTCCCACCACCCGTGTACTTTACCTTACCATCCAAGGTGACATCTGCGCCGTGGTAGCCTGTGATGATCGCAGTGGGCACCAGGCCACCGATGGCAGTGAGGATGGCGTCGCGGTCGTTCCCGCTTCCGGTGTATTTGACCATGGCATCATGCACCACATTGCCGGACCACAGGAAGGCGCGGCCTTCGGCCAATTTGCGCGCGTTGGTGCCCCAGGTGGCCGTAGCAGGCAGGCTCAGGTCCAACGCGGTGGCCACGGCGCCAAGCACAATGGGTTGCGCGCTCATCACACCAAGGTGGTTGCGGTGGCGAACGGCCACATAATAGCTGCCGGATGCCTGGCAGAAGCCCACCGGCGAGGTGCCGTCAACAGCCACGATGTCGCCATCCCGTTGCACCAGTGCGGCACGTGCCTCCAGTATTTGCGACGGTGCAATGGCGGAGCGAAGTTCCACCAACACCCAATCCACAATGGCATTGTTGCCGGTGACGGCCAGCACCGCAGCCGTGGTGGTGGTGGCACCGGTGATCACATGGCCCAATGCGGTGTAAGGTTCCGTGAGCGGCACCAGGCCGGCCGCGCGCAGGCTGTCCACCATCAGGTTGTCCGCGCTGCGCCATGCCCCGTCCAGCAGCACGTTGGCGGCAACCATCGCCGGTGGGGCCATTTCACACGGGGGGGCCAGGGTGGTGAAGCCCATGGGTTCGCTCCATTCGGAGCTGCCTCCTTGGCTGCCGGGTCCATCGCCGCACACACTGCGCACCCTGAACTGGTGATCGGTGCTCCAGGCCAGTCCAGTAAGCGCATAACTGGTGCCCGAAACGGCGGACACCAGGTTCCAGGTCTGGGCGGCGGTCTCCTTCCACTGCACATCATAGCTCACCGCGCTCTGCACCATTCCCCAATTCAATGTTGCGCTGTTGTAGTTGATGTCCATGGCGGAAAGTCCCTGCGGCCACGGACAATACGATGCGTACGCATTGATCGACAAACCGTAACAGGCCACCGGGTTGTTGGCCCCGCCATAGCCGTACACATGCACCGTGTAGCTGCCCGCCGCGGCATTTTGTAAGCTAATGTACTCGGAGTTGGCACCACCGTTCTGGCTCAGGGCAATCTGTGTTCCCGCGCTGTTCAACAATTCCACGTCATAATCAGCAGGAAGCCCGCTGAGCGAAATGTAGATGCCGCTGACCATGGAAATACTGAACCCGTAATAGTCTTGGTCACTGCCCGAGGCGATCAACGCGCTGATGTTCGCCGGCAGTGTAACGATCGCGGCAGTGGCGCGGGTGTTGTTGGGTTCCAAAACATCCGGGCATGGCACCGGCGTGGTGAAGTTGAGCGTGTCACCGAAGGCGGAGGATGCCGCGCCGCAATTGCTCATCACTTGGGCCTGATAGGCTGTGTTCTGCGTGAGGCCCGTGAGGTTGTACGTGGTGGCGGTCAACCCGGAAATCGTGGTCCAGGTACCGGATGCCTGGGCCTTCCAGCGCAAGGTGTAGTTCACCGCGCCGATGTTGGGCCAGGTGAGTGTGCCTGCGTTGCTCACCAGGTTGATCACATTGAGCGGCCCGGGTGGATCGCAGCTGCTGCCGCATTGGGCCAGGCAGGAAGCGGCGTTCACGCGGTTGCGGATCAATGCCGCCGGCTGAGGCCCGAAGCCATTGTTGAAATTAATGCCAACGCCCCCCACCAGATGGCAGTAGCTCATCACCGTGCCACCGCCGGAGGGCAACGGGCCAGTGGGGCATGACCCTTCGGTATAACCCGCCGCAGGGCCGCAACCGTCGATGGCCGTTCCATTGCCGTTCCACGCACAGGCATGGGTGTGCGGCGATCCGAGGTTATGGCCTTCCTCATGCGTCACCACATTCACGCTCCAGCTGTAGGTGGGCACGTTGGAATAGCTGTTGTAGATCATGCTGTACGCCATGCGGTACGATGTACTGGAGCACAACGTGTTCAACCAGGCGATGCCCCCGCCACCGCTCGAACCAAGCAGGTGGCCCAGGTCACCGTTGAAGCTGGTGCGGTACTGGCCGAACTGGGTGAGGAATTCGCCGGTGGAAGGCCCGGTGTACGGACTGGCAGTGTCCCAAACAAAGAGTTCCTGAAGCTGCACGTCCACGCCGTCGTTGTCGAAGAGGATGGCGCTTTGGTTGAAGAGCCCGGTGAGGTAGTTGGTGACCGCCGATACGCTGCCCTTGTTCTGAAAGATGGGATAGTCCGCTTCCCAGTAAAGCTTCACGCAGCGGATGGTACGGTCGCCGGCCCGGCCTTGCAGTTCGCTTGGATGGATGGCCCCGCCCGTGTATTCAGTGCCGCAGGTGAAGGTGGGGGGTGCGCGCAAGTCCCGATCCTCGTAGATCACATGTATCCCGGCTTCGCTGTGTTTCAGCCGGCCCAGTACCACGGTGCCCTGCGCATCGGATACCGTGGCCATCAGTTCATCACCGAAGATGCTGAGCCCGGCCACCGAATGGTTGTCGCCCTGCACGCGGCCGCGGTAATGCAAGCCGGGCGGCAAGGCCACCGCGCCTTTGGTGGCACACATCACCTTGAAACCATCCGCCAACGGTTGCCATTTTTCAAGTTCCAGCACCATAGGCCCGTCCGGCGTTGGCAGGCTTATGGACATGTACGGCGGTGCGTTTTGCATCATCCGGTCGATCACCGGGGTGTTCATCCGCACCACTTCGGCGCGTGTGCATTCACCCTGCCACAGCGCATTGATGCGGGTATCTGATGGTTCGTTCAGCACCAGTTCCACCGGAACAAAGGCAACCCCTCGGAACTGCAATTCCGCGATCCGTGCAGCCACTTGGCCTTCGGGTTGAGGGCCTTGTGCTTGGCAGAAAAGCCAAGCTGGGGCCAATAGAAGAAAGGTCAACGCTCTGCGCATGTTGGATCGGTTCGGAATGGGGAACTTATGACGGCGGAAACACCGGCGGCGTTTCCCTAGACTGGAGGGGCAAGGAAGTCCGAAGCTATGGCGTGCGGAACGTTTGTACAAACAACACCATCATCATTTCCCCGCAAAGCGAGGGAACCGGACAGGCCCAACCGTCCACCGGACTACTTCAACCCCCGCTTCACCAGCAGTGGTCCCACCTCGGGGTCGCGGCCGCGGAAGTCGCGGTAGAGTTCGTCCGCAGGCTTACTGCCACCCTTGGAGAGGATGGTCTCACGGAAGTGCATGCCATTGGGCCTCGTCATGCCGCCGTGTTCCTTGAACCATTGGAAGGCGTCGGCCTCCAATACTTCGGCCCACAGGTAGGCGTAATAGCCCGCCGCATAGCCGTTGCCCCAGATGTGCATGAAGTAGCAGGTGCGGTAGCGCGGCAATACCATCGGCAGGTCCAGCCCGTACTGGGCCAGCGCGGCCTTCTCGAACTTGGGCACGTCCTGCAGCGGCGCATCGGCCGGCAGCATGTGCCATTGCAGGTCGAGCAGTGCGGCGGCGAGGTATTCGGTGGTCATGAAGCCCTGGTTGAACTTGCTGCTCTTCTTGATCTTGTCCACCAGCGCCTTCGGCATGGCCTCGCCGGTCTTCCAGTGCTTGGCGTAGTTGGCGAAGACCTTGGGGTCCGAGGCCCAGTTCTCGTTGAACTGGCTGGGGAATTCCACGAAATCGCGCGGGGTGTTGGTGCCGGAGAAGTAGGGGTACTTCTGCGTGCTGAGCAGGCCATGCAGGGCGTGGCCGAACTCGTGGAACACGGTGGTGACCTCATCCCAGCTCAGCAGCGTGGGCTCGCCGTCCGCGGGCTTCTTGATGTTGATGTTCTGGGTGACGATGGGCTTCTCTTCCAGCAGGTAGCTCTGGTCCTGGAAGCTGTCCATCCACGCGCCGCCCTGCTTGTTCTCGCGGGCGTAGGGATCGAAGTAGAGCAGGCCGATGGTGGAGCTGTCCGCATCGAACACCTCGAAGACGCGCACTTCCGGCCTGTAGCCGGGCAGGTCCGTGCGCTGCTTGAAATGCAGGCCGTAGAGTGCGTTGGCCGCGAAGAACACGCCATCCTTCAGCACATGGTCCAGCTCGAAGTAGGGCTTGATCTGGCTCTCATCCAGGTCGTACTCGGCCTTGCGCACCTTCTCGGAATAGAAGTCCCAATCCCACGGGGCGAGCGTGAATCCCCCTTTCTCCTTGTCGATGACGGCCTGGAGCTTTGCGGCCTCGGCCTTCACGTTCTTCACGGCGGCGGGCACCATGCCGGTGAGGAGCTTCACGGCGGCATCGGGTGTCTTGGCCATCTGGTCGGCCAGGGTGTAAGCGGCGAAGTTGGGGTAGCTCAACAGCTTTGCGCGTTCGGCACGCAACTGGGCCAGGCGGCTCACGGTGGCGCGCTGGTCGGTGGAATCACCGAGCATGCCCCGGTTGATGGAGGCGTTGAAGATGCGCTCGCGCAGGGCACGGTCCTTCAGTTCCGCCAGCACCGGCTGCATGGTGGTGTTCTGCAGGGTGATCAGCCACTTCCCTTCGTGGCCCTTGTCCTTGGCAGCCGCGGCGGCGGCTTCGATCTCGGCGTCGCTCATGCCGTCCAACTGCTTTTTATCGTCCACCAGCACGGCGGCCTTGTTCACGTTCTTCAGCAGGTTGTCGGTGAACAGCGTGGTGAGCTTGGATTCTTCCTCGTTCAAGGCGCGCAGCTTCTTTTGGTCGTCCGCAATGAGCAGCGCACCGGCACGGACCATCTGCGTGTAGTAGCGGTCGATCAAGCGGACGGAGACGCTGTCCAGGCCCAGGCTGTCGCGCCGGTCGTAGAGGCTCTTCACGCGGGTGAAGAGTTTCGGTTCCAGGTTGATGGCATCGCTGTGCGCGGCGAGTTTCGGGGCGATGTCCTTGTTCACGGCCTGCAGGGTGTCGTTGGTGTTGCTGGCCACCAGGTTGAAGAAGACCTTGCTGGTGCGCTTCAGCTCCTGGCCGCTTTTCTCCAGGGCGATGATGGTGTTGTCGAAGGTGGCTGCTTCCTGATTGTCCGCGATGGCCTTCACCTCGGCCAACTGCTTCTTCATGCCCTCCTCCATCGCCGGGGCGAAGTCGCCGTTCTGGATCTTGGTGAAATCAGGCGCGCCCAGGTAGAGGGTGCTTTCGGAAGCGAACGGGTTTTCGCGGGCAGGTGCGGTGGCGGTCATGTCTTTCTTGGAAGTGTCACTCGTGCCGCAGGAGGCGGCGATGAGCAAGAGGGACAACGCGGCGAGGTTATGGTTCATCGGCGTGGGGAATGAGGGGCGAATGTAGCGGCGCAGCGCCGGAATCTGTTCACGCCGGGGATGGACGAGAACGGCATATCTACGGTACACGCTGGGAACAGTCGGCTTAAGCAGCCCATTACTGCTTTTCCCCATACCCGTGATGCACGTACACATCCCCGCTGGTCTGGTACACCAAGTGCGGCCGCTGAAGGTGCCATTGCCGCTCATGTTGTACGGGCCGCTCACGTTCTGCGAGGGGAAGGAGAAGAAGTTGTTGGAGAGGATGGCGTAGTAGCCTGTTCCGTCATTCCACAGGTTGTTGAAGTAAAGGGTATCCGCCGTGGTGCCCCCGGTGGAGATGGTGAGCACGTAGGTCTCCGGCTGGTTCATGTACAGTTGGCCATCCAGCCAAAGCGAATCCGAAACCAGCCAAGTGCCGGTATAGGCCGCGCGGGGATCGGTGGGCGTACTGGTTTGGCCTCCGGAAGGAGTGGACGGTTCATCGTCGTCCTTCTTGCAAGCGGTGAAGGCAATGGCCAGCCCGAGGGCGGCGAGAAGAACGATGCGTGTGAACGGGTTTTTCATGGTTTGGGGGTGTTTCTTGGGGGTGGTCCGAAGAACCCCCATTGAGGGTTTGGGGCTACTGAGTTGAGCATTGCATGGGTCTTTTTTGTGGCTTTTCGGCCCTGTTTAAGGCCCTTTTCGATTCATCCGGTCACACGATCCCCACGGAAGAGGTTGGTATTAGATGAAGTGAGCGCAGCATGTTGTAGCAGAGGTTGGTCAAGCCAACGCGGAAGGTGGCCCTCACCAAACCGATGCAGCGGACGCTCAGTCCGTGCAGTTGCTTGTTGATGGCGCCGAACACATGCTCAACGCGGGCGCGGGTCCGGCTCAGTTCCTTGTTGATCTCCTCTTCCTGCTGGGTGAGCGGCTTGTTGCGGCGTGCCTTCTTGTGTGTGCAGTCGTTCATCTTAGCCAGCGCAATACCATCCTTCACGTCCTGCCAGTCGTAGCCTTTGTCGGCATGGATGTCCTGGCCTGCATCGCGCTCGTCCAGCAGGTCCCAAGCCATTTCCCCGTCGGTGACCGAGGCGACGGTGACCACGTGATGATCGATCAGCTTGCTGGCTGAGTCCACCTTCACGTGGTTCTTGTAGCCGTGGTAGCTCTTGCTGTTCTTCTTGGTCCAGTTGGCATCCAAGTCCTTCTGGGCCTTTTTGCGCATGGACCAATTGGCGGGCACTTCCCCGTTCTCCAGCAGTTAACGGTCTTCGCGCTTGTTGTGCTGGATGGGCGCATGCACCATGCTTGCATCTATGATCTTCCCTTGGTTCATCACCAGCTTCGCGGCGCTCAAGCGGGCATGGTAACCTGCGAACAATTCCTCCATCGCCTTTTTCCGCGTGAGATGCTCCACGAAGAGGCGCACCGTGGTGGCATCCGGAACCTGATGCTGTAGTTCAAGCCCTAGGAAGCGCTGGAAGCTCCTACGGTCATTGATCTGGTATTCCAAGGCCTCGGCGCTCAGGCCGTACAGCTCCATGAGCACTACGGCCTTGAACAGCATCAGCCGGTCGTATGGTGGTTGACCTCCCTTGCGTGGGTCCCGGACCGGGAAGTGCCCTTCGATCTGTGCGCGGAACGCTTCCCAGTCCACCATGCGCGAGAGGCGTGGGAGCACATCATTGATCGATTCAAGGACCTGGTCACGCTGTTGCTCATCAAACAGGCTGCGGATGGGGCGCTTCTTCATGCGCCAAAGAGATCAAGCGAGAGCCGCATTGTCAAGATCCTTCATGTTCAAGTTCTCAACAGGTTCTTCGAACTTCCCTGAGGTTTTTCCGGCCCGGTTGCGAAGAACTTTCTTATCTGGCCAGTTATAAGTCTTGGCTCCGGATCATGCGCGAAGAAGAGTCCAGGGATGAATACACATCCCTCGTTCGATGGGTAAAGCAAGCTGGGCCATAGCTCCACGTACAACCCTTGGTTAGCCGCGTTATGTGCCGTATCCCCCTGCCGCACACCTCCGTTATTGCTTTCAAAATCTGAGAGGACGAACATCAGCTTCGGTTGCTTCTCTTCGTAAGTACTCGCCAACGCAGTACAACATAAGGGTAACCCGTTACCACCCATAATGAGATTATTTGAGCAAGTTCGAGATTCCCGAATATTGACTTAGTAGGGACAAGTTCATTTGCGATTGGCAAACCAATAATTAAGAGAAATAATGCATATATTGCAAGGTCCGTGATCAACAATCCTCCGCCCCATAGTAAGTCCTTGTTGGAAAGGCCCGTGAACGCGTGCAGATACAATGACTTAACAATTGAGGCTCCGAGTACTAAGACAATTGGGATGGGCCAACCCCAAGGACCCAATAACCAATATATCAACCACACTGACATCATTATCAAGCCATATTCGACCGCACCATAAAGTATGGCTGAAAATCTTGACATATATGATTTTTTAGATGCTCCGATCCCGACGGTATTGACAATGCAGTATGGTGCCGCACAAGCCATATCGAACAAAGTATCCGAGATCAACATCAGTCCTTAGGGTCTCTGATCCATGTGGCCGCTTCCGGCTTGGCAGGGACATACTGCTGCCGCTCTGGCCCAGTTTGAACATAGGCCTTTCGTTGGCCCGACACGAATTTGGGCTCTGGATCATGCGCGAAGAAGAGGCCATAGTTGAATACACTTCCCTCGATCGATGGGTCCACTTCAGATCGCATCATGAATTACGGATCATGAGTTGCATCATTCAGGACGGCCCATTTAATTTACTCCCGTAAACAAAGTATGGATAAGCCAATAACATGCAAAAACTGATGACAATTGACCACAATCGCATTCCCGATTGTTCGCCACTCGTAAAAAGAAATAAACCAATAGTGCATTTAAACACAAAATAAAACACTATTGTTGCTAATACACACCATATTAAACTTGTAATATACTTATTAATAGCTGGATATACACCTTGATATAATGTGCTGATGAATAATAATTTTAACGAAAATGCAGAAATAACCAAAACTATCCATAACGGATACGACACCCATTCAGCAGAACCCCAAGGCGTAAAGTATAATCCACAGATTAGGGACACAATCATAAATGCGAACTCAAGTACACCAATTATAAGTGGTACAATCCAATGTGCTCTTATTAATGTTGCCAATCGGAAGCCCATCCAATTCACTATTCCGTAAATCAGAGATCCAATTAGCAGGTATGTAATGAATCTCGTATCCACTAATCTTTAGGATTGCGAATCCAGGCAGGCTTATTTGGTTTCGTTGGCACGTATTGAGGCTCTTCGGGACCTGTCTTAATAAATACAAACGGGTTTCCGAGAAGTGTTGGCTCTGGATCATGCGCGAAGAAGAATCCATGGATGAATACACATCCCTCGTTCGATGGGTAAAGCAAGCTGGGCCTTATCTCCGTTGAATACCAAAGTTCGATCCGGGCACCGTCTTCGATCTTCTCCGGGATACGCACCTTACCATCCGCACCAAGGGTGAAACTTTCCTCAAAATCGGCCTTGGTATCCTTGATGGAGTCTTTGAGACAGACCGCTACGATGATCGTTTGGTTCGGCAATTTGGGGTCCACCAGGCCATGGCCACCAATGAACTGGGGCTTCCCAATTTCGGGCAACACCCTGCTTGTTATTGGGTCTGAATGCTGCTCTGCCTGGCCCCAGCGCCAATGCAGGTGGGCTGCGTGGAAAGCGCCGGGAGCGCTTGGAACATGCAACTGCCTGTATCCTCCCCACCAGTGTATGTTGTCCCAAGTGGTCCGGTGTATCACCTGCGTGCTGTTATCCGGGCCTTCTGGTCCGATGCTTCCGGGTACCCCGTCGTTCAATCCATGGCCGACCACTTCGTACACCAATGGTTTTTCAACCGCATAGAAGTTCTTCTCCGGAGGATAATCCAGCACTTCACTATCCCTGAAGAGGCCCGCTTGCTGGGGCTTGTGCAAGATCGCAATCCACTCTTTTGTGCTCAACTGCCTTGTTCCTGCTTTAAAGGTCTTAGGGTCAGGTGCCGAGAGGAATACATCCAGCGAATAGTTGATCCGATAGTCGAACCGGACAGATCGGAAATCGGGATCCTCCGTAGCCTGGCCATTCGAGTCAATCAGGGCATGGGTGACCAATGGAAACAATCGCGCCGCGGACAACAGCCCGCCCGGCTCATGTGCAGGAGTGAGGCTGTATTTGGTGAGGATATACCGAACGGTAACAAGCAATTTATTCCCGCTTGGGAATAGCGCATCATGCGTAATGAATTGGGCTTGAATGTATGCTACAGTGGGATAGTCGGCGAACTGGTAGGGTGGCCGCATCCGGGGGTTCAGGTCCGCTTTCTCATCCGGCCGCTTTGCCAGATCGTTGTACAGTTCGAAATCGGCGGGGCCGAGCTTCAGGTGCTTTTCATACTCGGTGCCCGCATTGATCCATATAGCGGCGACGCGCACGCTGTCGGCCAAATAGTGCCCCTCATGCGATACATCGTACAACACCAACCCAGCATCCTCGGCACCCTGTAGCACGGTGATTCCGGGATACGATGAACCCCATAAGGAGATCTTGTAGCTCCAGCCCTCATCGGCGAACCTGCGGGCTTCCATTTCAGGCTACTGCTGACAAGGTGGACTGTTGGGCGTACACCGTCTGCTGATGCCGCTTGGTTTGCCCCGTCTCGTTATCGATCACATCGGCGATCACGTTATACACCGCAGGTGAAAGACCCTTGGGGGCTTTCAACCCCTCGCCGAGGTAGGTGATTCCCTCCTCCACCAAGGTATCGGGCCGCCAGCAGGACCAATGGACCGAAAATGCGCGCTTCTTCCCTCCGCCTGTGATGGCCAGGAAGAGGTCGGTCCCTTGCTCACCGTCGCGTTGGATGGCGTTGAGCACCATGGAATACATGCTGGCCGGTTGGAAGCCGAAATGGTGCCCGCTTGGAGTGAGGTAATATGGCGCAAGAAACCGCTGGCTGTCCGCATCCAGCTGATATATCAATTCGGGTTGGGCCTCTTCCGGTGTAACTGGCTCCTCATCGTGGGCCGCGTGTTCATCTTCCTGTGGCGGCAGGAGTTCCGTGGTGATCCGCCCGCTCGCCTTCACCGGCCGCCACCGCTGATTGTAACCGATGATGCGGTAACGGTCCGTGCCCAACCATTTCGATCCGATCCGCACCTCGAACAACGCATCCTGCACACGCAGCGGATTCTGGAAGTCGATATGGTGGAAAGGGTCTTCCTCGCGGTGTTCATCATCCACCCCACCTGCCGCAAGCGCTGCGTCCAACGGTGGCGCAGCCAATGTGGGCGATCTGGTCCACGGGAAGGCGCTCACCTGAACTCCGAACCTGCATAACCAATGGTCAATGAGCCCCAGTACCGGATGAAGCACGGCGACAGCATCCATGCGGAACAGTCCATCCGGAACGGGACATTCCTGGAGTGCTTGACGGACGGCTTTCCCTTCATCTGATCGGAACCGGTCGCGCACGTCATTCAGAAAGCGCTCAGCTTGCTTCAATGCATCTTCCGCCGTTTCCGGAAGCGCCCGCCGCTGTTCGCTCTCACGCCAAAGCTCGCCGTGATCGGCGAAATAAATCATGCCCGCAGGTGTCACCTCGAAAAGCCGCTCTTCGCTCGGTGAACCGGTCCATCGTTTGAAGAGTTCAACCAATGCGGCGCGGCCCCGGATGTAGATGCCGGGGTCGAGCAATTCATATACGTAGATCCGCGCCATGCTTCGCTGTATCGAAGCCTCACAACGGCAAATCCGCACTGTAATCCGGCAAATCACCCGGCGAACCCGGATGTTCCAAGTACACCAAGTTCGTCGGCACTTTGCTCAGCCAAGGCTCACCCTCGATCACGCCGCCCTGGAAGTTGCCGTCTGCCTCCTGGATCTCGTCGATGATGCTCACATAGAGCGGGTCATTCGGTGCGGGCACGTCCTCGCCGTTCCAGATCTCGCCGCCGGTACTCAGGTAGTGCAGCATGGCCTTCTCGTAGCCAAGCCGTACGGGCACCAGCACCCGTGCAGCGCCTGCTTGGAGAAAGTTCATGAAGAGCGGGTCGTTCTCGTCCCGCTTCAGGATGTTCACCCATTCCTTTTTCCGCGCCCAATAGTAGGGGTAGAACCAGTAGGTCATCTGCTCCCACTCAAAGCCCTGCTCGAAGAATTGGATGTACCGGCCTTCGGCGGCGGCCTCGTTGAAAGAGAACTCCGGGTAGCCGTACGGAGCCACGTTGTTCCGCAGGGCATCGAAGCTTTCAAAACGTTGCCCACTGATGAACTCGATGCAGTGTTTCTCCAGTTCCTTGCTCTCCACTTGCCGGTTCTGGTCCGGGTTCGTGCCATAGGTGGAAGCTGCATCTTCCTGGTCCCTAAGCCAGCGATTATACGCATCCACCTTCTGGTCATAAGCCGTCTTCAATGCCGCGAAGGTGTCGATCTGCCACTGCTGGTAGGTCTTGGCCGACGGGGCGCAGAACAACTCCACCGCCAAGGAGAAATGGTCGCTGTGGCAGCGCATGTTGATCGGTACATCTCCCGCAGTGGCCGGGATGTCCATGATGTCCACCACATCGGAAAAGTAGCGGGTTAGCGG
>CALMYC010000099.1 GCA_937873385.1 uncultured Flavobacteriales bacterium
TACAAGGAGGCCGGTGCCGTGGTCACGGAACGCACGGTTGCGGACGATGGGCAAATGGTGACCTATAAAAAGGTGGTTCACCCGTGGGGTCAAACCTTTTACTTCAAGGACGGGCGTTCCATTCCCGCACGTGCGTGGAATGAACGGTTCAAGGAGTAGCACGGGCGATCAAGCGCACGGGCATTTCCAGCAGGGACCTGTAGTCCTGTCCTGCTTCCTGCATGTCCAGGTCGTCCGGCTCAAAAGACCATTCCAATGAAACCACGCCCTTGCCGGAAGTGTGCAGGTCATCGATCAGGCGAAGCAGGTCCAGGATATATTTGGAACTGCTCGAATTGAAATACGCAAGGGCCAGGCGTACCGTGGTCTGTGGCGCGGGTTCCTTGCAATACCGGTCCAGCAGGTCGAACAAGGGAGCGTAAAACTTGTCCGCATCCTCGGGAATGGAGCAGCCCCGCATGTCGAACAGTCCGGCCACTGGATCAAAGGTGACCTCCGGTGTTTTGTCCGTGCGGCTCAGGTGTAGGGCGGGCATACAGGGTGTGAAGTTAGGAGGTGCAGTGATCCCTTGTCCCGTTCTGGCCGAAATCAGGGGATAGCTTGCCCTCCCGTTGTTTCGGCTTAACTTCATGCCGGTCCAGATCCATACTGCCATGGCCATCACCAACATCCTCGTGCCGTATGATTTCTCCGATTGCGCAACGGATGCCTTGCGCGTGGCGGCCAAGCTCGCCCGCAATACCAAGGCGAACTTGCACTTGGTGCATGTCTATGAGGACATGACCGACTTCCACTCGAGCAACCAAAAGAAACGCGAGGACATCGAACTCCGCCTGGACAAGGTACCGGAGCTTCCGTTCCTGGCAGGGATCCCCATGAAGCGGTTCATGTTGCGCCAGTTCGGCATCACCGAAATGTTCCGCAACAAGTACCTGCAGGACATGGACCTGATCGTGATGGGCAGCAATGGAGCGCGCGGGCTGCGGAGCGTAGTAGGGTCCAACACCCAGCGTGTGGTGCGCATTGCCCCCATGCCGGTGCTGGTCATCAAGCACCGCGTGGACGATTTTGACGTGAAGGACATGGTGTATGCGTCCAACTTCACACCGATGGACATCGCGAAATTTGAAGCATTCCTGCCCATGGTGGAACTCTTCGAGCCCAAGATCCACCTGCTGAAAGTGAACACGCCCGGCAGTTTCCAGCGCAGTGCGGACACCTACAAGGCCATAGACAGCTTCCTGAAGAGCCACGACCTGCGCAAATTCACCACCACCATCTACAACGACCTGAGCGTGGAGGAGGGCATCCTGGATTTTGCGCGCGGCATCGATGCGGACATGATCGCCATGGCCACCCACGGGAGAAAGGGATTCTTCCACGTGGTGAACGGCAGCGTCACGGAGGACATCGTCAACCGGACCACGTTCCCCGTGCTCAGTGTAAAACTCTGAGCCACTGCGCGCACAAGCATCCGGCACGGCATTACTTTAGCAGGACCAACCAGATACCCGTACATGAAATTCCTCTACAGGAAGTATGCCGCCAAGAAAGGCCAGTGCATCGAGGTGGAGCTGAGCTCACCCGCAGTGGTAAAATTCATGACTGCCGCGGAATTCAAGCATTACGCCGGTGGCCGTACCCACACCTACTTCCGGGGTCGCTTGGACGATGCCACCGTGCGCATCGCCCTCCCTTTTGACAGCGTATGGCATGCCGTGGTGGAAAGCGGCCGATCGGGCATTACCGCCAGCAGCCGGCTGCGTGCATCCGCCCCTGAACTACTGCTCGGCACCTACAATGAAGAACCGGGCCCCGATGCGGACCTTGAGCTGCAGAACCAGAGCCGGGGCAACCACAGTGAGGGGTAGGCAACCCAACTTGAAGAACCATGCCGCACACCGGTGAAGATGAGCTGATCCGCCTCCTGCGCGGGCAGGATGCCCTTGTGCAGGAAGTCTATTCCATTCTGGAGGAGGAGGAGAAGAAGGATGATATCCTCAGGGCAGTGGTGTTGTCAAGCACGAAACCTTGCACCAATGTGCTCACCGGGATCGACCATCGGCTGGTCTTTACGTTGGATGCGATCCGCACCGTGTGCATCAAATACCGGCTGCGGTTCCTGCCGGCAGGGCGGTTCAAAGGCCATTTACCTGCTGAAGCCCTTCAGGCCATACGGCGGATCGAGGCGGGTTCCGGTGCCCCGCTCGGCGGCTTCATGGTATTGGCGTCCGCCAAGCATTTCAAGCTCCGCGATTGCGAGGCGGACCCCATGCTGTTCGTGCCAATGGGCGGTGACGAGTACTACTTGGTACACCGCTGGGGCAGGGACATGCGGACAACCCGGGCCGTCTTTGGATGGCCGATGCGGAGCTGGGGCCAGTTAGCGGCCGTGGTCATCGTGCTTGCTGCGCTGGTGGCAGCCTTGGTGCCATCGGCGTGGTTGTCCACGGAACCCCGACCTGCTTGGTTTAGTCTGAACCGTTTCGCGCTGTTCATCTGTGTAACGCTGTTTTTGAGCGCTGCCACATCCTATGCTTGGCTTGCCTTTTTTGGCCAGTTCAGCAAGGAGGCGTGGAATAGTTCCACCTTCAATTGATGCGGTTTTCCGGGATGCCCGCCCCTGGTTGGCCGGTATCCCCCACCCTGCACAAGCAGGAAGAGCGGAACCATTGCTTCAGCTTCTCCCGCTCCTCCGGCACCAGGCGCTTGAATGTTTTGCGCAGCTCTTTCCGGAACACCGCGCGGTCCGCGAAGCTGATCTTCGACAGCACGTCCTGATAATAGGTGATCAATGATGTAGCCATGGTACCGATGGATACGTGCAACACATTTGCGTTGTTGCACGCACCGGGAATATGCAGCAGGTTGACCGTTGCGTCCTCTGACGCGCAATCCGGGTGGCACGCAAAGGGGCAGGCCAGTGGGCCTGCCCCTTTCACGGTCCGGTGCGTTCAGGCTATGCTGATCTCCTTGGATGTCGGCACCTCCACAGCCTTCTTCGGGAGCTTCACGGTCAGCACCCCGTTGACGTGTTCCGCCGTGATCTTCTCGGCTTGCACCTGCTCCGGCAGCCGGAATTGGCGCTGGAAGGCATGCCTGGAAAATTCACGCCGCGTGTAGCGCTCGTTCTCCTCCAGTTTATCGGTTTCCTTCTCCGAGCTGATCGTGAGCACATCCTTTTCCATGTGCAATTTCAGATCTTCCTTGGAAAAGCCTGGGGCGAGCAGCTCCAGCGTGTAACCGTCCGACTGTTCGGTAATGTTCACGCGCGGAGCCGACCTTGGCAGTTCGTCGCGTCCTTGAAACTGGGCCAGATCTTCCAGGATCTGTGAAAACATCCCGTTGAACGGGCGGAAAGGCACGGTGTGCAGTTGTTGCTTTAAGTGGTTCATGGCTGGTTTGTGAGGTTGGTTCATGGAACGCCCGCCTTGAACCAATCCGGTGCCGATCCAGTTTTCATGTCGCCGGGTGCACGGAAATCAAAAATTCAATGCCAAAACGACCACTACAGCCGCAGGCTCTCTGCCGAAATGACCTACTGCGCAAGAAAGATGTATGTAATGGTGCCGCGCTGGGGCTGCTCAGCAATGGACGAGCTGGTGAAACGCGCACCGCGGGCGGAGATCAACGCATTGTCCACCATGCAGGCATCCGTGGTGGTGCTGGCAGATGCGTCGAGGTCGGCTTTGTTCATGCGGCCATCCCGGTCCACTGCTACACGGACCACCACCTTCCCGTGGCCTTTGCACAGGTAGGCCGGCACTTCCAACACCAGGTCCGTGCGGCCCCGCAGGTCGTAGGAAACGGTGGTGAGCCCTTCCACCTTCACCGGCTTGGGCGTCTTGTCCATGTAATTGCGCTTGTTGAACTTGGTGGTGTCCAACGTGGGCACTTCGATGTCCCTGCCTTGTGCCGTGCGTTCAGCTGCCAACCGGGCAAATTCGCTTTGCTCCATGGCATGGAGGTCCTGGTCCACTTGCTGCGCCATGCGCTCCTGGGCGCTGCGTGACATTGGCCTTTCCGCATTCAGGTCCGCCGTGGTGTTGCTGGCCAGGTTCTTTACGTTCGGGTTGGCCGCATCTTCTTGTCCCGGTTTCACCGCAGCTTCTTCCTGGGGTTCCGGCTTGGGCATGGCAAGTTCCAGGTCCAGCTCCATGTTCTGGGGCGGTGGCTGCGGATAGCGGTCACCCACGCTGCTCAGGCTGAACACGGCCATCAGCAGCGTGTGCAGCATCAGCGTGCCGATCACGCCGTATTTGTGCCGATCGAACCAGTCCAGAAATCGGTCGTACGCGGACATAGTTCCTGCAAAGTAATCAGCGTTCAACGCATGCGGATGCGCCAAGGAGCGGGCCAGCGGTTGTTGTAGCGCCTGCCAGCCCCATTGGCCCAACCCAGGGGCAACCCTTCATGGCACACAAGCACGGTGCCCACCGCATTCATTGCAGGAAGCGCTTCGCCGCGCAAATAGCCCAGCACCGCCTGCAGGTCCAGGTCCAAGCGGCCAAAGGGCCTTGGGTCGAGCAGTTCATTCAGCGCAAGCGCAGGATGCGGCAGCCAGCCCCCTCCCTTTCGCTGGGCAACGGGAATGCCGGGGATGCACCCGGGGAGCTTGTCCATCATCGCCTCTACGAAGTGCGCCCAACCAAGGGCCACCGCATACAATACGCCATCCCGTTCAGCCAGGTGCTGCTCCGTGCCTGTTCCGAGCCAATCACGCACGGGCGCTGCCACTTCCGAACCGCTTGTATGCCGGGCCATTTTCAGCAAGGATGGGTTGCCGGATCCCGGCTTCCTGACCAAGGCGATGAAAAACCCCTCCCCCCGCACCCGGTGCGGGTAACAGCGCAGACCAAGGTCACTTGCCTGGATGCCCCAAGCCGGATCGACAGCGATGGGGATCACCTGCCCACCAAGCCCGGCAAGGCGTTGCACCTGATCTTCATTCTCGCAGGTTTCCCATGTGCAGGTGCTGTAGATCAAATGGCCGCCTGGCTTCAGTACGGCCCATGCCGCATCCAGGATGTTCCGCTGGCGCAGCACACAGCCTTCCACCAAATTCGGTCCCCATTGGGCCCGAGCATGGGGGTCCTTGCGGAACATGCCTTCGCCGGAACACGGCGCATCGACCAGGATGAGGTCACAAACGGGGCCCAACGCCGTGAACGCCCAGGGGTCCGCACCCGTGACCACCACATTTGCGCGCCCCCATTTCCACAGATTCTCCGTCAGGGCGGCCTTGCGGGCATGCACGGGTTCGTTGCCCACGAGCAACGCATCCTTCGGGATCAAGCTTGCCAGGTGCGTGGTTTTCCCTCCGGGCGCAGCGCAGAGGTCCAGCACCACCGCCCCCGGGGGCAACGGATGCACGGCCCTGTATGCCTGCTCCAACAACATGCTACCGGCCTCCTGCACATAGTATGCCCCGGCGTGGAACAACGGATCCAGTGTGAACACGGGTCGTTTCTCCAGGTAGCGCCCGTGGGCACTGCACCAGGGAACAGGGGTGCCGGCGATCGCCGAAGGCTTCAGGGGATTGGCACGGATGCTTGTTGGCGCAGGTTCTTCCAAGGCCGCCAGCAACGCTTCCGCGTCGGTGCCGAGCAAGGCGCGCACGTGCGGTGGCAGGTCCAGTGGCACATCGGGCAGACCGCGCGGAGGTACACGCTTGCGCCCCATGTGGTAGATCAACCGGCCGGCACTTCCGCCTTGCGCACCAGCGTGGCCACACGGTCCGGGCCTATGGAAACGATGCGCACCGGTACACCGGTGGCATTTTCGATGAAGGCAATGTATGCCTCCGCCTCAGCAGGCAATGGTTTGGCGGAATCCAAGGCACCCCAGCCCTTGAGCGTCGTGTAGACCGGTTCCACGCCTTCGTCCAGGTCAAACGGGAAATGGGCAATTTCCTTCCCGCGGATGCGGTAGGCGGTGCAAACCTGCACGTTGCCAAAACCGCTCAGCACATCAGCCTTCATCATGGCCAGCTCGGTAATGCCATTGATCATCACCGCATAGCGCAGTGCGGGCAGGTCCAGCCAGCCGCAGCGGCGCGGCCTGCCGGTGGTGCTGCCAAACTCGTTCCCTGCGGTGCGGATCCGCTCCCCCATGTCATCCTGGAGCTCCGTAGGGAACGGCCCGCTGCCCACACGGGTACAATAGGCCTTGAATATGCCGATCACCTTGCCGATGGACGCCGGACCGATGCCCAGGCCGGTGCAGGCACCGGCGCTCACCGTATTGCTGGAGGTCACGAACGGATACGTGCCGAAATCGATGTCAAGCAAGGTGCCTTGGGCGCCTTCGGCCAGCACGGCCTTGCCAGCCGCCAGCTGCTCCTGCAGCCATTGCTCACTGTCCACCAGTGTAAAACTGCGTAGTTGCTCCACGGCATCCAGCCATTCCTGTTCCTTGCTCTTCCACTCCACGTGTGCGTCGTAGATGGAAATGAGGCGCTCGTGCTTGGCGGTGAGGGCATCATAGTGTGCACGGAAATCCGGGCGTTCAATGTCGCCCATGCGCAGGCCGTTGCGCCCGGTCTTGTCCATGTACGTGGGCCCGATACCCTTCAACGTGCTGCCGATCTTGCCTTTGCCCTTGTCGGCTTCGCTGGCCGCATCGAGCGCGCGGTGCGTGGGCAGGATCAGGTGCGCACGCCTGCTGATCAGCAGATGCCTGCGCACATCGATGCCCGCCGCCTCCAGGTCGCGCACTTCGCGCAGAAAGATCACCGGATCGATCACCACGCCGTTGCCCACCAGGTTCCACACGTCCTTGCGGAACACCCCGCTGGGAATGGTGTGCAGCACGTGCTTCTTCCCGTCGAATATCAACGTGTGGCCCGCGTTCGGGCCACCCTGGAACCGCGCGATCACCGCGTAGTGCGGTGCCACCACGTCCACCACCTTGCCCTTGCCCTCATCGCCCCATTGGGCACCGAGGATCACATCCACTTTGGCCTGCATGGTTCACGCACGCAACTTGGCCAGCGCCTGGTCCACCGAACCCAAGATGGGGAACCCCGTATCCAATTTGGTGACCACGAAGAGTTGACGGACGCCATGGGACATGCCCGCCAGCAGCACCTGGCCGCCCGCTTTGCGGGTGCGGGTGAGCACGCTGATCATGATGTTGAGGCCGGTGCTGTTCATGTACAGCAAGTGCGCCATGTCCAAGATGACATGTACGCCCTCACTGCCCTCCAGGTGCTTGTCCAGCACGGTCATCAAATGGTCGGCCTGCTGCTGGTCCATCAGTCGGCCTTCCAGGTGGAACACCTTGGCACCATCCTGCTCGCTGACGTGCAGTTGGAAGATGGGCTTGTCGGTTGCGGTATTGCTCATTTCGTCCGTTGTTCGTTGGTGCAATCGGGGCAAAGCCCGTAAATGTGCAAGGCGTGGTGGCTTACCTGGAAGCCCATCACATCGGCCACGGTGCTGCGGATCTGCTGGATCCTCGGATCGCAGAATTCCATCACCTTGCCGCAATTGGTGCAGATCAGGTGGTCGTGCTGCCGGTAGTTCTGGGCACGCTCAAATTGTGCGTGGGTGCCGCCAAAGCGGTGCTTGCGGACCAGCTTGCATTCCAGCAACAGGTCCATGGTGTTGTACAGTGTTGCCCGGCTCACACGGTACTTTTTCCGCTTCATGCACACGTAGAGGCGCTCAATGTCGAAATGCCCGTCCTGTGAATAGATCTCACTGAGGATGGCGAAGCGCTCCGGTGTTTTGCGATGGCCCTGCTGCTCAAGGTAGTCGCTGAAGATGTGTTGTACGTTCTGCTGGATCTCCGTGGCCGTCATGGCGAGGCGAAGTTAGCTTCTGCCTTGGCTCATGACGCAAATCCGCCACTTCGGAATTGCGAAGCCATCATTCCGGAGTTCGCGACGAAGTTGCGCGGCCCGGCCAACCCCGCACACGTGTAGCGTTGCAGGCTGCCACAGTTCTTTTCGGGCATGTCCATGGACCGGGGCGGCCCCCATGGTTCCCTCAAAGGCCACATCCCCATGAAGGCCTGGACCAAACCAATATCCGGCAGCATGCTGTTCTTCAGGAACCCGCGAACCTGATCAGGTGAAGCATACAGTCCCCGCCGTGCGCGTGATGTGCTTCACCTTGCCCCATCCCGGCGCTCGGCTGTTTGCCGAGTGCCTGCCCTCTCGAGGCCTCCGGCCTATTCATCGCTCATCATAAACCATTTTCAACCGGCCCTCCGGATGGGCACTGCGGTGTAAGTCTCCGGCCAACCACCGTACGTGTGCAGAAATATGACACACCCGGAACGTGAGCTTTCAGGTGTTCGCTCATGGAAAGACGAAGGTAGCGGGTGCCCGCCGGAGGCGGATGGAACGGCAGGCACTCGGGGTCGCGCCGCAGGTAAATGGAAGCTCAACCCGAACGCCGGGTGTAGGTTAGGGCCTCGCGCCGATACCCGAGCGGCGGGAGGGTTTGAACACCCGCGTGGCGAACGCGGCTGAGGGTGGGCCTTATACCCTTTTGCACGTACTCCAAACACTACTGCACCACTATGCGGCAGGAACCTTGCTGGCCATGGTCGTCAGTAACCTGCAAAAAGTAAATGCCCGCAGGCAAGTCGTGGACATCCATGCCTGCCTGTTGAATGCCGGCAACAGTGGTGATCTTCCGCATTCCGCTGACGCGGCGGCCCAGTCCATCGAACAATTCCAGTTGCACGTGGTGACCGCCGGCCAGGCCAAAAGTGACATTCACAACATCGCGGGCGGGGTTTGGCCAGGCCTCCACTCCAATGGCTTGTGCCCGGTCCTCGTGGATTCCGGCGAACATTGACTCGGCCAGGTACGAAATGCCCCCACCCTGCTGCGGTGGTGCACCGTTCACGCTCTGGCTGAGGTGTGTGGCGGCAAGCACATAGTAATGAACCCCCGGCTTGTAGAAGTACACCTGGTCGATGGCGGTGACATAGGATGTTCCCGGGATTGCCTCGGATACGGTGTCGGTGCCGGAAAGCTTGAGCACATTGTGGATCGTGTCAAAAGGAAGGATCAAGCTTCCAAACCCGTCTGCCACGTAGACACCGTGCCCTCCCCCGTTCACCGTTCCGCCCGTATAGCTGTACGAGTAGGTGTATGGATCGGAAAACTGCGTGCCATAGGTGCATGGGTACGGCAACATGAGCTGCTCGTCCGTCATGTGGATCTGGAGGGCTTGCGCCCCGACCTGCTTGTATACACCCACGGCGTACAGGCCCGTTGCATCGGCTCGGATGTAGGTGATCACATTGCCCGCGTCCAGGGCCAACGTGGCCGATGGATACTGGTTGCCATAGGCGGTGGCTGAAGCAGCCTCACAAGGCAGGTTGGTAGCGGCTCCGGTGCCAATGCCCGATAGGTCCCAAACCACGTTTGCTCCGGATTCCGTGACCGGGACATAGCCCGTGGCGATGTAAGGAAACACGTCCCCTTCCTGGGGTGCATCCACTTGATCGATCACCGGTTGTGCCACAAGTATGGCGGAAGTGGCCATGGCCGCCGATAAGAGAATTGCTTTCATGTTCTTCCGGGGAAACGGATGGAAGCCGAAGGTATCAACTCCGGCTTCCATGCATGTTCGGAACGTTGCTTCAGCGCACTACCGCCAAGCGATGCACGCTGCGCATGCCGCGGCCATCGGTCAACACTGCTTGGTACAGGCCCGGTGCCCAGTTGGAAACATCAATGGTTTCCACGGCAGGGCCGGTTCCGTTCAAGGGTTGGTCCAGCACCACGCTGCCGCGGGCATCCAATACGTGCAGGGTGAGCTTGCCCTTGGCGGCATTCAGGTAGGCCAAGTTCATGCTTTGTGCACCGGGGTTGGGGAACAACTTCACCGCCCATGGGTTGGCCTGTGCATCAGCAATGCCCACGGCGCCGGCATCCAGCCATTCGGTGTAGGCCACCTGCTGGGTAAAGCCCATGGCGCTCAATGAGTCGGAGACCACCCGCAACACGGGAAACTTCCCCCAAAGCGGATAATAGGCCCATTCATTGTTCACGTGGGCGACATTCACCGGCAACCCGAGATTCAAGGGTATGGTCTCTGAGACCCGTGTCTTCACACGCAAAACTTCCACGGTATCCGCACCTCCGGGGAGGATCAACCGGCCCCATGCATCAGCCTGTCCCGTTATGGCTCCATTGCGGGTTGTGGTGTTGCCGTCCACGGTGTATGACCCACTGAACAAGTCCGTCCAGGGGGCCGAACCGTAGGTATATGGGAGAGGCAATTCCAGCATCGAATTGCTGTACACGGTCGTTCCATGGTACGGTGTAGTTCCCACCATGATGGTGAGCGCGTCGCCCACCCGCTCCAATCCACTTGCGGTGGAAGCATAATAGAGCGTGTCCGTGCCCCCATTGGTGAGCGCATACTGGGCACCGGTGTACATGGCGCTGTTCGGCAACCCGGACGGGGCCTGCCATTGATAGGTGGAGCTGGTGGCCGGACTGGTTGCACTGTAGTCGAAAAGCATGTCCGCACCGCCCGCGCCAGGGGTGGCATAGGCTCCCTTGTGGATCAGGAACGAAGTACCGTTTGCAGGCACATTGCCGGGGGCCACCAAGGTGATGGGGGCTTGGGCAACGCAGGCCAGCACCAACGGGAAGGAGGCGGCAATGGCAGCGTAGCGGTTGATTTTCATGAAATTGTTGGTTTGGAGTTGCAAACCTAAGACAAGACCTGAGCCATGAACGTTGCCCGTCTCCTGATCAGGGCGAATTTGCGGGATCCTTCGTCTCTTTGCACCCGTGTACAACCCCACCATGCGACACAGCATCAGCGAGATCACCGAGATCATCCGCGACCGGCGGAGCATCCAACCCAAGGACTACAGTCCGCGTGAAGTTCAGCGCGACATCATTGACCACGTCCTGGGCAATGCGGTCTGGGCCCCCACGCATGGCATGACGCAGCCATGGCGGTTTGTGGTGTTCACGAGCGGGGCCCGCGATCGGCTTTCGCTATTCCTGGGCGAGGAATACAAGCGCACGACCCCGCCGGAAAGGTTTCTGCAACGCAAATACGACAACCATGTGCAACGCCCACTTCAAAGCAGTGTAGTGGTGGCACTGGGCCTGGTGCGTGACCCCCATGGCAAGATCCCGCTTCAGGAGGAACAGTATTCCATGGCCTGCGCGGTCCAGAACATGCACCTCACGTGCACAGCTTACGGGCTCGGCGGCTTCTGGAACACGGGCCCGGTGATCACCGGGCCGGAAATGGTCCGTTTTCTCGGCCTCGGCCCGGATGACCAATGCCTGGGTCTGTTTTACATGGGCTATCCGGCCGGGGAATGGCCAAAGGGCTACCGCAAGCCGTTGCCCGACCTGGTGAAGTATGTCGTTGCCTAGCCGGAATGGGGTTGGCTGCATCGGCACAGGCAACGATGACCACCGTACTGTTTGGTTCAACAGGGAAGACAAGATCGTCGGTTGAACATGCGCACCCCATTCCACGTGCCTTGGGGTTGAAATCGGCATTCCACTGTGCAGGCAGCGCCTGTTGCCGTCAATCCTTTGGCACACTGGTGAAAACCGGCTCCGGCGTAGTGCGGAATATGTCGTCCAGGTTTACCGGCCTGGCGGCGGAATACCACAAGAACCCTTCAAACCGCAGGGCATCGTCCGGGACTTTGTCCAATGGGTACATGACGCCGTCCGGCTGTGTGATGAAGCTCACATTGGTGACCTTCCCGCTGTCCAGGTCCACGGTGATGCGGCTGCAATCTGTCCGGTTCACACCGGTGACCTGCTCGGTGCCGTCCCGCTTTTCGCGGGCGAAGTAGATGGTACGGCTGTTCCCTTCCGCGATCAGCTTCCGGATCTCGTCATCGCTGAACAAGCCCGTAAGCGTGGTGCCCGCAACCTGGTTGAACCGTGTGCTGTCCACCTGTTCGATCATCAATGCCGCGCCGTTCACCGTGAGCTTTTCAGCCTGGCCATTGCGCAACTGGATGAAGACGGTGTCGCCGGAGAGCTGGCTGCCCTTGCTCCAGATGAACGGCTTTCCGCGCAAGGCGATCAGACTGTCTGCACCGCTGTACGTCATGGTGTCGCAGACCCCTTGCAGGTCTTCCTTGAAAAAGCGGACGTTGCGCCGGGCCGTGATGTGCTTGCGTTCCGCACTGTCGCCCCGGGCAAAGAGCGTATCGGCATGCAGGAACAAGGAATCTTTTCCCATCAGCATCACCAGTTCGGCACGGCCGGTGATCATGGCATCGCCGCCTGCCTGCCTGTGCACACCGTAGTTGCCGCGCACCACCGCATGGTTCAGGCTGTCCGTTACGGCGACATGGCCCCAGCCGGTGCCAATGCCGGAGTTGCGGTCGTAGTGCAGGCTGTCGCCGGTAAGCACTTGCGCCCCGGAGGTGATGCGCCCCGCTTGGGTGAACCGCCCGAACCCGGTGCGTGTATTGTAGCTGCCCCTCTCGCAGTACATGATCGTTGCGCCTTGGGCAATGTGGGTTGGCCCAAGGAACATGGCGGTGCCGGTGGTGGTGGCGTATTGAAGTGTATCGGCAACCACGGTGCGGTCCGTGTTTTCCAGGCGGACGTTCCCGCTGAACGTGAACAAATGGCTTCCGGCGTGGTACGTTCCACGTGTACTGGTGAGCACATTGCCTTCCCGTTTGTCCGTGATCCGTGCACCCGTGGTGTATTCGGCCTTCCGTTCACGGACGTTGTAGGTGAGCGCTTTCGTCCTGAGCTCCATGCCGGGATCGGTGAGCACCACGTCGCCCTCGATGCGGGCCGCATGGTCCTTGCCGGAGAACATCAGCTGGTTGCCGGTGATGCGCAGCGTATCACCCTGGCGCAAGTCCACGTTCCCATATGCGCTAACGCGCTGGTCCGCGTACAACCATGCGCTGTCGCAGGACATGATCGCATTGTCCTGCCGGAAACGCACATGCCCGGTGAGGCGTTGTGCCCCGGTGGCCACTTCCTTGCTGAATTCCCAGCGGTCCGCATTGAGGATCTCCACGCGATCGCTGGTGGAACCGCCGGTCTGTGCGGACACCTTGCAACCAAGGCCCGTCAATACCGCAACGGCGAGGAACCGGATCATGCTCATCTGCTTGGGTTGGCAAAGCCCCGCGAAACTATCCGGCGATGCCCCACGTTCCTCCCGCGCCTATTTGGCCCCTGACTTTCGCGCACGGTGTTGCGCGTTGAGGCCAGCCACCACCGCCGGTGTGATGTCCAAGCCCTTGTTGCCCACCCAGATCTGTCCGGCATCCTGGATGCTGAAGATGTAATCGTACTTGGCCGTCTCGTTGTACTTCCCGAGAAATCCCTTGATCTGCCCGGAGATGTCCCTCAACATGTCCGTCTGCATCCTGTCCAGGCGGTCCTGTGAATTCGAACGCATCTCCTGGATCTTGTCACCCAGCTTTTCCAGCTCGTCCTGATCGGCCTTCAGCTCCGCCTGTGTGCTGTAGGTATGGTCCTTGGACATCAACTCATTGTACCGCGCCTGGGCTTTGGCCATTTCCTGCTGCAAATTGCCTTCAAGGCGTTGGCCCTCGCTGCGGACACGGTCCGCGCTTTCCTTCACCAGTTCATACCGTGCCTGAACGGAATCCATGAAGAAGAACGCGATCCGGCCCTCGGGCCTGTGCATGGTGTCCACTTCCACGGCAAGTGCAGGCAGCGGATCCACCGGATCGCCGATCGCGGTGAGACGTTCCTTCAACTGGCGCTCCGGTATGCGCGCACGCGTCAACGACCAGATCACAGCACCCGAAAGCAGGGCATTCCAGAAGAGAAGCAGGATGAGCAGGGAACGTTTGGACATCGGTGTGCAGGGATGGCGCAAAGGTACGCCCCGCGCCTTCCGCAATGCCCGTGCCGGAAATGTCACAGACTCATCAGTTCCTTGAATCGCAGGGCCTGCCTTCTGCTCACCTCGATCGTTTCCCCCGTGGAGAGCATGCAATTGAGCCCTCCGCTGAACCAGGGCTCGATCTTTCCGACCCAGGCCAAGTTGATGATCTGCTTCCGGTTGGCGCGGAAAAACACATGCGGGTCCAGCTTTTTCTCCAGGTTGTTCAGGGAACGCAGCACCAAGGGCTTGCTGTCGCCGAAACGCACCCTGACATAATTGCCCTCGCTCTCAAAGAGCCGCACGTCCTTCAAGGCCACGAACCAGCACTTTTCACCATCCTTGATAAAGATGCGGTCCTCGGCCATCAAACTGTCACGCGTGCCTTTGACCTCCTTGGGCAACCGGGAGAGCTTATCCACGGCCATGCCCAGGCGTTCCGGGTCGATGGGTTTGAGCAAATAGTCCAGTGCGTTCACCTCAAACGCTTGGACGGCATGCTCATCATAGGCGGTCACGAAGATCACATGGGGCGCCAACTCCAGGGCCTCCAACAACTGAAAGCCGTCGCGGCCCGGCATGTTGATGTCCAGGAAAAGGAGGTCGGGATGCAGCTCGGCGATCTGTTTCTCCGCCTCATCGGCGTTGGCGGCTTCGCCCACCACCTCAATGCCGGGATGTTCCTGCAACAAACGGGTGAGTTCATTCCGCGCCAGACGTTCGTCATCGATGATCAATGCTTTCATGGCTCAAGTTCGTTCATTGTTTGTTGCGTGCCCTCCATCACCATGGGGAGGTGAAGTTCGCACACCACCATGCTCCCCTCATTGAAGATCCGCAGTGATGCGCGCCTGCCGTAGATGTGTTCCAGCCGCTGCTCCGTATTGCGCAAACCGATGCCGCCCCGTTTGCTGACTGCAGGGGTGAAGTGCCCGGAGTTGCGTACTTGGATCACTGCGGCATCATGGTCCTGCCTGGCCTCCACGCACACTTCCCCACCTTCCTTGAGTTTGGCAATTCCATGCCGGACGGCGTTCTCCACCAGTGTTTGCAGCATCATGGGCGGCACCGGGAAGCGCTCCAGCCCTGGGTCCACATCAAAGGATATGCGCAAGCGCTCCTCGTAGCGCATGGCTTCCAGGGAAAGATAGGAACGCACCATGTCGATCTCCTCGCCCAGGGGCACCGTTCTGCGCTTCACGGTGGACATGGCATTGCGCAGAATGGCACTGAGCAGTGTAATGGAGCTTTTGGCGCGCTCGGGATCCTCCCCGATCAATGCGCGGATGCTGTTGAGCGCATTGAACATGAAATGCGGATTGAGCTGACTGCGCAAATTCGAGAGCTGCCCCTCGCGGTTGGCCGCTTCAAGGCGTAAGGAGCGCAACTCTTCCAAGCGGCTCCGCACAATGTAATGGTATGCGGCATAGATCACTTCCCAAATGAACAATTGCAGCACCCAGCCCAGCATCACTTCCACCAGCCTCAACCCCGTGCCCCCCAACCAAGGTTCCGCTGCGCGGAAAAATGCGTCGTGGAGGGCTGCTTGCAGAAGGCCCGCCATTGAGCCCAGCACCAGCGCACCAAGCAACATCCGCAGTAAGAGTGGCAGCATGGGCTGGTCCAGCCATCCCCACTCCTTGAAGCACATTCGCAGGGCGTGGCTGCTGACAATGCCGATGCAGGCCATGAGCACGCTCACTTGTGCCAATTTCCAAGTAAAGGAGCCTTCCAGCCAGCCGGGCAAGCCCAGCAACAACATATAGGCACCCCACCCCACGACCTGTGTGGTCCAATAAAGGATCAAATTGCGGCGCCGGGCGGACATGGGGCCAAATTACCGGTGATGCCGGCGTTGACCGCCCTCCGATCCATGGACGGCAAGATTTGCCGCTTTCCCGGCCTGACCGGTACCGCACGACCTGCGCGGTACCTTTCCGAACGCATAGATGAACTTTTTAGGCCATCTTCTCGTATCCGGGAATGACCCCTTGGTGATCGTTGGCAATTTCATGGCCGACACTGTCAAAGGGCGTGACTTGTCCGGCTGGTCCGCCGGGCTTCAAAGGGGAATCCGGATGCATCGCATGATCGACAGCTACACGGACAACCACCCGCTCACCTTGATCGGCCGGGAGCGCTTGCGTGCGCACTGCGGAAAATATGCGGGCGTGGCATTGGACCTGTTCTATGACCATGTTATAGCCAGCCAGTGGGGGCTGCTGGGCCCGGAGCCCCTGCCCGCCTATGCCCGGCACATGTATGCGTTGCTGGAAGAACATGTCCAGGAGATGCCCGCCCGAGCGCAACACTTGTTGGGTTACATGTCCCGCAATGATTGGTTGGGCTCCTATGCCACGATCCCCGGCATTGCCCGGGCGCTTTCCGGCCTTTCCGTGCGCGTGCCCGGAGGAGAAGTTCTCCAAGATGCCGAAAGCGTCCTCATTGCGCACCGATCTGAATTTACGGAAGAGTGCATGCAATTCCTTCCTCAACTGCAAGCCCACTTAACCGAAGCAAATGCGTACGGCTGAACTGATCGGTACAGGCTTGTTCGCCGCCTTGCTCGCCGTGCCTGCGGCGTGGAAGCCCGCGAATACCGGGCAGTTGCACCGGGATGAGAGCACCAAGCGGCCGCACGTGGCCAGGGACCTCGGTGAGATCAATCGCGATACCCTTCGTGTGCTTGTGATCCGAGATCCGTTGACTTGGGAAGTGCGCACCGGAGCGATGACAGGCTTGGAATGGGAGCTGTTGGTGCGCTTCGCGAAGCGGCGGCATGTTCCGATCAAGGCAGTGCCCGTGGCCAGCCGCGATTCCATGCTGCTGATGCTGCAGAACGGGCAGGGCGACGTGATCGCCGCACAGCTTTCCGCCAACGGCTGGGCTTCGCCGAACTGTCATACAACGCAGCCATACCGCCGTGTGGCCCACGCCTATGCCAGGCCCCGCCCGGATGCGAAACAGGAAGGCCGAAGCGCAGGGGTTGATACGATCACCGTAAGCGCCTGGTCTTCATTTTTGGACAGCGCCGGGCGCTTGGCATTCGGGGAAGGCAAGGTTCCTTACCGGATCGTGGACAGGCTCCCTGCGGAGCTGCTGATCGCGACCGCGTTGGGCGGGCATGGGCCCTTGCTGGTCAGTGATGCGACCGCGGCGATGGAGGCCAAGCGGTTGCCCTTGGTGCAATTCGGGCCCCGGGAAGGAAGGTCTACTGCGCTGGTGTTCGCGGTGCGGACCAACGCACCCCACTTGCAACATGCACTGGACACATGGCTTGCCTCCGGCAAGGAGAAAGCGGCCCGTGATGCACTGATCGCCGCATACGACAACGGTTTGGACACCCGCGGGCCGCAACGTTCCTTCCGGGCCTTCACCATGGGCACCGACACCATTTCACCGTACGACAGCCTTTTCCAGGTCCATGCGGACAGCTTGGCGTGGGACTGGAAATTGCTTGCGGCCGTGGCATACAAGGAATCACGGTTTGACACTGCCGCAGTTTCAAAGGCCGGTGCGGGTGGCTTGATGCAAATGATGCCCACAACGGCAGCGCTGATGGGCGTGGCCAGCAGTGGCGGGGTTGATGCGCATATTCAAGGTGCTTCACGCTACTTGGCACGCCTGGACCGGATCTGGCAAGCCGACATCCCCTCTTCCAGCCAACGCTTGAAGTTTGTATTGGCGGCCTACAACGCCGGTCCTGGCCATGTAAAGGATGCCCAGCGCCTGGCAAAAGAGCTTGGCCTGAACCCATTGCGCTGGGACGACAATGTGGAGCGGGCCATGGTGCTGCTGAACCGCCCGGCCTATTTCAACCAACCCGGTGCCCGATCGGGGTATTGCCGTGGACAGGACACGTATTGGTATGTACGTGACGTACTGAACTTGTTTGCCTGGCTGCGTGGCAAGCAGCCTTCCTGAACAAGGAGGTGCCATGAAAAAGCCCCTTCCGATGCCGGAAGGGGCTTGTCCTTTGCACACCTTGCGGTACTTAGTGTGCCATCTTCTCCATTTCCTTGTCAAAGGTCTCCTTGAACTTCTCGTAATCATAGTCGATCTTCAGCTTGTCATCCTTGCTGAGCCGGTCGTTGTAGGCGGCCAACAGGTCCTGTGCACTGAGCTCGATGGCCACATAGCACTTGTAGTTCCCCGTGGTGTTCACCTTCATCATCTTTTCACAGATGGTCTTGGTTCCGGTGAGCTGCTGGTTCACCACCTCGCGGGCGAGGCTCTCATAGCGCTCTGCAGCCTCTTCCTTGTTGTTCATTTCGCGGCTGTTCACATAGTTGTCGACCACGGCTTTCACCTGGGTGTTGATGGCGCTGGCCATGTCGGCACGGGCATTGGAGAGCGCCTTCTTCTTGGCTGTGGCCTGGTCCATGCTTTCGCCCAGGTTGTTGGCACGGAAATTTTTCTCATCCGTAAAGAATTCAGGGCCTGAGCAGAGCACCTTCACTTCTGTTTCGCCACTGGGCGGGGCCGCGGCCTCAGCGGCTTTCTTCTTGCTTTTGCACGCGCTGAACCCGCCCACCAGCATCAGGGCGATCAGGGCGTAGCTGGAAAATTTGGCGGTAACGGTTTTCATGTTCTTCGTTTTAGGTGGTTTCCGGTTGTTGCTTTCCAAAGACGTGCCAAAGTGTGCAAAGTAGCGTCAATGCCGGAGAACGGAATTGATCAATGCAGGCGCCACCTCATTCCGCATCTCCGCCGCGGCTTTCTTGTAGGCATCCAGCCCGGCCTTGGCATAATCCAGTTGAATGCCCTTGAGCCCCTGTTTCCCCCCGGCATAGATCACTTCACTGGTCTTCCGGTCCCGGGCTTTCACGGTTTCATCCAACGCCACGGTGAAGAAGCCGTTGCTCTCCCCCATCCCGCGGGTGTCCGCGGAGACTTCAACGAGCAGGTCGGCATCCGCGTCACGGTCCACCTCGCGGAAGCCTTGGGCTGTCAGTGATTCCCTGATCGCCATGGCCAATGGGGCCTCTGCCATGGGCTTGCCCAAGTTGCTCTCACCGCCCCCCAACTTGAACTTCGGCATTACCCTTTCGATGGGCACCCGTGTCTCAGGAACGGTGAGGCTGCCGATCAGCGGCTTGGTGAACGAGGGATCAAGGTCTTTGCCCACCAGGGCTTCCGCATCCAACCGCACCACAAGTTCAAGGGTTCCAGTGCCGGCCTCGGGGCGCTCCACGGTGGTCCGGGCCCTGCCATCGGCATCCGTACTGCGGCTTTCGGAAAACTTGCCTCCCTGTCCGGGGTATTCCACAGTGATCGGCAATTGTGCCAGGGGGGTTGAGCTACCGGTGAAGCTCGCGGTGATGAGCAACTGCCTTGCATAGCGGTTGGACCAATCCAGCACGCACCGTTCAGGGATCACGGCAAGCCGTACGCCGCTGGCCATTTTCTGCAGTTCATTGAAGAGTTCGTTGGCCAAGGGGAAAGATCTCCCGTCCACCGTGGCCAGGTCGCTCTCGCCCCAATGATCCTTCATCGCCACCAGTCCGCGCAGGTCCAGGTCAAACGCACTTTTCAGGTCACCCATGGCCAAGGCGGTCTTCGCCCGGGAGTACATGTCCGTGGCCTGGTCCATGGCTTGTTGCTTGCGCTGTGCCTTGAGCCGGGCATATTCCGCCTTGTTGAGCCGGTAGTAGGTCCAGTAGGTGGTGCCGTCGTTGTAGCTGTCCACCAGCTCAAATCCTTCGATCCGTTCCTTGGTGCTCGTGGCAATGGTGCTGGTGAACTCTTCGTCAAACTTGTACTTTCGGTCCAAGGTGTACAACAGGCTGTTTCCTTGCACGGTCACGCTGATCTCACTGGCCAGGTCGTTCAACGCATTTTTCTTGGCGGTTTCCTGGAAATCCGCACGTGCCACCGGACAGGAACCGATACCGATGTAGTTCGCATCCGTAACAGGCCGCGACGTTACCCACGCCGGGCGGTCCGGTGCGGCAAGGACCTGTTTTTCCTCCTGGTGCAGGGCTTGCTTGGACCGGCAACCCGTGAAGGCCAGGAACAAGCCCACCCCAAGAAAAGCAAAATGGCCGGGGAACCTGCCTCTCATGGCAATTTGGCCGCGAGCTCCTGTTCAATGGTTTTCGCCATCGCCGAGGAAGTGTTGCGGAGCAATTGGTTGCCCAAGTCCAGGGTGGACTTCACTGTTCTGGGGGCGGCCAGTAGAGCGTTCAGTTCGCGCCGCGCCGAGCCGTTGGTGTTCACGGTGCCGTTCTGCATGGGGAGCAGCGCGGAAGCATTTCCATCATAGGTCGCATACCAGGCGTGGTCGTCAGCTTGCTGGTCCACCACTTTGCTGAGCAGCACTTGGCCGGTTTCCAGTGAAACCAATTTGTAGCTGAAGGAGATCTTCGCCTTGTTTTCCTGGTACAGCTCCGTGTATTTCACGGGGCGGTACTTGGTGAGGTAGGTGACCTCATTGGTTTCCTTGTCCACTTCCTTCACCTGGTAACTCTCATAGCCGTCCTTGGTGCTTCTGCGCAGCCGACCGGCATCCTCCCCGTAGGCCATCACATTGCCCATGACCACAGCCTTCGCCCCGAGGAGTTTACCGGCACTGACCGCCGTGGATTCATCCACTACACCGCTCATGCCCAACTTCTGTTCATCGAGGATCTTTTGCATGTTATCCCGGTCCACCACCTGGATGAATGGATCATTGGCATCCACGATCGCGGAGATGACGTAGGCCTGCAATGTGGCGGCCTGCGCGGTCAAGGCCGGGCTTGCACCAGGAACACTGAAGGGCAGCACCGCAATGGCGTACCGGCCCTTGTCCACGCATTGCTGCTTCAGTGCCGCAGCATCCTTGTACACTGCGTTTGCGGCTACCACATTGTCAAATTTGCCGTAGGCCAAACGGAATTGCCCGGAAGCCAATGCTTGCTTACCAGCCAGGTAGAGAGGCTCCAAATAGGCGATCTGCTGCAGGCTGCCCGCATCCTTGTACCCCGGTTCCAACTTCGCGATCTTGCCGAAAACGGTTTCAGCGGCGGCGTAGTCCTTCCCGTCCAGCAGGTCGTGCCCTTGGGTGTACAGTTGAACAAGGTACTCGCCCTTCACCTGCTTGTAATCCTGTGCGTAGCTATCCGGGACCTCCAACATAACGCCGGCCCGCTGCACCCGGTCCTGGTAGTCTTTGGCGGCCAAGTACGCATTGACAGCGGCCTCTTTGTCGTCCCCCACGCCAAATGCCTTGAAGAAGTTGCCCAGCTTATCGTTCAGCACCATCTGGCCGGTTTTCTTGAGGCCTACTTTGGCATCGATGTTCCGGGCGTTGCGTACGGCACTTTGCAAGTACATGTCCGCAGCCTCGGCATACATGCCGGCCTGGTCCAGTTTGGAAGCCTTTTTGGAAAAGGACCTGGAGCCTGAACAGGCAGCCAGCACCAACACCCCTGCGGCCAATGCGAAATACGGCGCTTTCATTCGCTGGTGGGCGGTTTCCGTAGCGGATCAACGGCTTTGGATGTACTTGTTCAGCTCATCCACGGAGCTGGAGAATCCGAACGCGTCGTTCACCTTGTAATAGTTGTTCCGGTCGCTAACATGGTCATAGGCGAATTTGGCGAAATCCAGCTTGCTGTCCTCATAGCCAAAGAGGCCCATGATGGCCTTCACTTGGGCGGATGAGAAGCAGTTGCTGCCACCGACCTGCTTGGCCAGGGTAAGCTTGGTATCCTCAAATCCCTTGTCACTGATGCTGGCCACGGCTTCGTTGAATTCCGCCGCGGTCATGGGCTGTGTGCATCCTGATCCGAAAGGCGGAGCATCAACCACCACCGGACCGGGTGCAACCTGCTCCTGAACGGAGTTGAACGAGGAGGAAGAGCTTGTCGTGGTGGTGGTCGTTGTCGTGGTCATCGTACTGGTTGCGGTTCCGCCCATGCCGTCGTTCACGGCCAAGCTCACCCCCGTTCCGTTCACATCCATGTTGACGTTGACATTCCCACCGGGCGTGCCGCTGGTGGTGGTAACCGAGGTGGTTTGCTGCACCGACCGGCCCGTCACCGGGTCCGTGCCGATGACTTCCGCATTGGCAGGCGCATCATCCTTGAAATTGGTGGGCACGGGCCTATCCGACGCACTGGAGGGCGATGTGCCCAACGGAGCCTGTCCCTGCATGCGCAACACGCGTTGGCCTTTTTTATTGGTGGTAATGCGCAGGGTGTATTCCAAGCCGGGTTCCATCCACCCGTTTTGCTTCAGTGCAGGAATGGCCGGATCGGAGAAATTCACCACCAACAAAGGCGTGGCGTTCTTGATCCCCCGGGCTTCCACCCGTGCGGCTGGCTGGGCATTCCGGGTTACGCCGTCCACCAAAAGTGTGAACGTCTCCCCTGCGTCGGAGAATACGATGATATCGCTTGTTTGCGCCAGCAGACCGGGGATGTTGAGGAGCGTTGCAAGTGCGAGGGCGGAAAAATGCTTCATCAGGTGGATCGTTGGTTTGCGAAAGTAACGTTGTCCCCCATAGGCAAGTGTTGTGCCACAGACCCCGGGGCGCGGGCGGCAAGCAATGACGCGCGATCCGCCAGGTCTCCTTGCAATCCATGCCAGCACTGAACTTCCGGCGCCGGGTCCACCGGTGCCAAGGCCTCCCCTGCCGCCGGAACCATGCACCGACCGTTCATGTAGGGCACCACGTGCAACGGCCCGGTCCGGAATACTTTCGCACACCGGTCAGCATGCTGCAATTGAAGAACATCCGGAAGGCCTACCGCATGGGGGCCAATACCCTCCACGTGCTCAAAGGCATTGACCTGCATGTGACCACGGGGGAAATGGTGAGCATCATGGGTTCATCCGGCTCCGGAAAAAGCACGTTACTGAACATCATCGGGTTGCTGGACAATGCGGACAGCGGGGAATACCTGCTGGACGGCATGCCGATCCGGGACTTGACCGAAACACGCGCCGCTGAACTCCGCAGCAAATACATCGGATTCGTGTTCCAGAGCTTCAATCTCATCTCCTTCAAGAATGCCATGGAGAATGTGGCCTTGCCGCTCTACTATCAAGGAGTAAGCAGCCGCAAGCGGAACGAGATGGCCGTGGAAATGCTGGCCAACGTGGGCCTGAAGGACTGGGCACACCACATGCCCAACGAAATGAGCGGCGGCCAGAAACAGCGGGTGGCCATAGCGCGCGCCCTGATCTCCAACCCGAAGGTGATCCTGGCGGACGAACCCACGGGAGCACTGGACAGCACCACGAGCGCCGATGTCATGGACCTGCTTGGCAAGGTGAACAAGGACCTGGGCATCACGCTGGTGATCGTGACCCACGAACCCGAGGTGGCGAGGCTCACCCAGCGTGTGATCCGCTTGAAGGACGGCGAGATCGAGAGCCATGACGGTGAACCCTTGATCGAAGAGGCCCATGTTTGACCGCGAGAAATGGGCGGAGATCTTCGACACCATCGGCAAGAACAAATTGCGGACGGTGCTCACGGGGTTCAGCGTCTTCTGGGGCATCTTCATGCTCATCATCCTGCTGGGCACGGGCCAAGGGCTCAGCAACGGCTTCAGCTACAACTTCCGCAACACCGCCAAGAACACCATCGACCTTTGGGGAGGGCAGACCACCAAACCCTGGCAGGGGCTGGCCGTGGACCGGGACATCCAGCTTGACATCCACGATGTGGAGGCACTGCGCTCGGCCATTCCCGGGCTGAAGCACATCACGGGCAATTTGCGCGTGTGGCGGGGCCAGAGCCAGTTGAGCAGGGGGGAGAATTACGGCAACTTCACCATCAGCGGGATAACGCCCGAGTTCACCCAACTCCAGGACCAGGTGATCGTGCAAGGGCGGTTCATCAACCAGATGGACCAGCTCCACACCCGCAAGGTGATCGTCCTGGCGGAAGATTCACGCGATGCCCTGTTCAAAGGGGAGGACCCGATCAACCAGTGGGTGCAGGTGAACAACATCCCGTTCCAGGTGGTGGGCGTGTACCGTTTCGAAAGCAGTGGCCGCGGCATGAACCAGAACAGCCAGGTGTTCATTCCGTTGAGCGTGGTGCAGCGCGTTTTCAACGCCCAGCAGAACGTGGACAAGATCACGTTCAGTTTTACCGACGGGTCCCTTGCAGGCTCGGAGCAGGCGGAGAAGAGAGCGGTGGCCGTACTGGCCGCTCGGCACCGTTTCGACCCCAAGGACGACCGCGCGGTATACGTGAACAACAACGTGGAAAATGCGGAAACCTTCGGCAAGGTGTTCGGCGGCATCAATGCCTTCCTATGGATCATCGGCATCGGCACCATTGTGGCGGGCATCGTGGGCGTCAGCAACATCATGTTGATCACCGTGCGTGAACGCACCAAGGAGATCGGCATCCGCAAAGCGCTGGGGGCCACCCCAGCCAACGTGGTGGGCCAGGTGATCATGGAAGCCGTGTTCGTGAGCGCCATGGCGGGCTACTTTGGCCTGGTGTGCGGGGTGGGCCTGTTGGAATTCATCGCCAGCCATGTGCCGGGCAGCCAGATGTTCCGCAACCCGTCCGTGAACCTGGGCACCGCGCTTTGGGCCACGGCCGTGCTGGTGGTGGCAGGTGCGCTGGCGGGCCTGATCCCGGCGCGCAAAGCGGCTGCCATCCGCCCCATCGAAGCCTTGCGGGATGAATGAGGAAGAAGAAATGAAAAGCGAAAGCCGAACGTTGAAACAGGAAGGTTGACAGAAGGAAGCCGTGATGTTCGATAGTGAGCGCTGGAACGAGATCTGGATGACGCTGAGCCGCAACAAGCTGCGCAGCGGGCTCACCATGTTCGGGGTGTTCTGGGGCATCTTCATGCTGGTGATCATGCTGGGCATGGGCAAGGGCCTGAGCAATGGCGTCATGGGCGGATTCAGCGGCTGGGCCACCAACAGCTTCTTCATGTGGACCCAGAGCACCTCGATGCCCTATGCGGGATTCAAGCGTGGCCGGCACTTCAACTTCGACAACGGCGACATTGCCGCCATCAAGTCCGTTCCGGGCGTGGACAAGGTGGCCCCGCGGTTGCAGCTCGGCGGCTATCGCGGAGCCAACAACGTGAACTACAAGAACAAGTACGGTGGCTTCAGTGTGAACGGCGACCTGCCCGATGTGCAGTTTTTCAAGCCCTCCACCATGGCCACCGGGCGTTTTCTCAATGCCAAGGACATCCACGATGAACGCAAGGTGTGCGTAGTGGGCCCGGATGTGGTGCAAACCCTTTTCGGCCTGGAGGACCCCTTGGGCAAGTACATCCGGATCCAAGGCGTCTACTTTGAAGTGGTGGGCATCTTCAAGCCCTCGGCCAGTGCCATGCATGATGACGGCGAGGGCAGCACCATCTACATTCCGTTCTCCACCTTTCAAAAGGCCTTCAACAGCATGAACCAAGTACACTGGTTCAGCATAAGCGCAAAACCGGACGTAAAGGCCGCCGTGGTGGAGGAGCGGGTAAAAGAGCTGATGGCCAAGCGCCACAAGGTGGACCCCAACGACCCGCTTGCATTCGGCGGCTTCAACCTGCAGGACATGTTCGACCAGATGAGCATGCTTTTCGTCGCCATCACCGCATTGAGCTGGTTCGTGGGCATCCTCACCTTGGTTGCCGGCGTGATCGGCATCAGCAACATCATGCTGGTGATCATCAAGGAGCGCACCAAGGAGATCGGTATCCGCCGGAGCCTCGGGGCGCGGCCATCCAACATCACCGGACAGATCATGCTGGAAGCCATGACGCTCACTTTCATTGCAGGCTATTTCGGGTTGGTGGCCGGTGTCGGGGTCCTGCAACTCATCAACGGCATGCACATCAGCTCGGGATTCTTCACCAATCCGGAAGTGAGCCTGCGCGTGGCGCTGACTGCATTGGGCGTCCTTATTGCCAGCGGCCTCATTGCGGGCTGGGTGCCTGCCCGCCGCGCCCTTAGCATCAAACCCGTGGACGCGCTCCGCGCCGAATAAACCAACCGATCATCCGCGAAAAACGGAAACCGCATGAAACGCATCCTCAAATACGTGATCCTGGCCCTGCTCGCATTTTTATTCATTTGGACGCTCTGGTTCCTCTACCAAAAAAGCGTGACCAAACCGGCGGACTTCCAGGTTGTGAAGCCCAGGACAGCCACCATCGTGAAGAAGACGGTGGCAAACGGGACCATTGAGCCGCGGCAGGAAATCGACATCAAGCCCGTGGTGAGCGGCGTGATCCGCGAACTGTTCGTGGTGGCGGGGCAGAAAGTGCAGAAGGGCGATCAGCTGGCCACGATCCAAATCGTGCCGGACATGCTCTCACTGAGCCAGGCTGAGAGCCGCGTGAGCAGCGCGGCGATCGCGCTGAACAATGCACAACTGAACTACGACCGCAACAAACCGCTTGCGGACAAGGGCGTGATAGCGGCCAGTGAAATGCAGACCTTCGACATGGCGCTGCGCAACGCCAAGCAGGAGCAGGATGCCGCGCAGGATGCCTTGCAACTGGTCCGCGATGGGATCAGCAAAAGCAGCAAAGGAGCAACCAACACCATCGTGCGCAGCACCATCACCGGCATGGTGCTGGACGTGCCGATCAAGGTGGGCAGCAGCGTGATCGAGCGCAACAACTTCAACGAAGGCACCACCATCGCCACCGTGGCGGACATGAACGACCTGATCTTCAAGGGCAACGTGGACGAGAGCGAGGTGGGCAAGGTGCGCATCGGCATGCCCGTGGTGATCACCGTCGGCGCCATCGACAGCGCCACCTGGGACGCCAACCTGGAATACATCGCGCCGAAAGGCGTGGAGACCAACGGCGCCATCCAGTTCGAGATCCGCGCCGCAGTCAAGGTAAAGGAAGGCCAAACGCTCCGCGCCGGATACAGCGCCAATGCGGACATTGTGCTGGCCAGGCGCGACAGCGTGCGGTCCATACCGGAAAGCGTGATCGAATTCAATGAAAAGGGCGACAGCGCGTTTGTGCAGGTGAAGGATGGGAAAGCGTGGAAGAGAACCTACGTCCATACCGGCCTTAGCGACGGGGTGAACATCGAGGTGCTGGGCGGCGTTGCAGACACCACCACGCTTAAAGGGGCCCTGAAGATCGCGGAGGAGGAACACCATGGGCCGCGGATGTAACACCGCCCTGCCGGGAAAGCCGATCATGCATGCACCTCTTTCATTGCCCTGACCTTCGAACCGCGAGCGTGGAGCTTCAGCAGGAAGAGGCGCACCATGCCCTGCACGTGCTGCGACTTTCCAGCGGGACGGTGATCGGCCTGCTGGACGGCCGCGGAGGCTATGCGGAAGCCGTGATCAACGCCACAGGCAGGCACAGTTGCACTGCGGAAGTGATGCGCATGGAGCAATCTCCTCCTGAACGCACATCACGGATCCATCTGGCAGTGGCGCCCACCAAACAGATGGAGCGCTTTGAGTGGTTCCTGGAGAAAGCCACGGAAATAGGCGTTGACCGCATCACACCGCTGCTGACCCACCGTACGGAGCGGACCAAATTGCGGCACGACCGCATGGAGCGCGTGCTGGTGGGTGCGATGAAGCAGAGCCAACGGCGCTGGTTGCCCCAACTGGACAGCTTGACCGGACTGGACACCACAGCGGTACTTCGGGTGGTGTGCAGGCGAGCGCCCGGAGTTGCCCGTCACCTACCGGTCCGGCACTGATGCGCTGATGATGATCGGACCGGAAGGGGACTTCACCACGGATGAAGCGGGACTGCTGAGCACGCACGGCTTCCAGGCCGTAGGGCTGGGCATTGCACGCTTGCGCACGGAAACCGCTGCCGTGGCCGCCTGCACATGGATGAATTTCGCACAATTGGCGGGGTAACTTTGCACCATGTTGCGCAGCTCCCTGTTCACCCTGCTTGCCCTTTGTTCACTTGCCTCCGCAAAAGCACAAGGCACGTTTCAGATGGCCGTGCTGAAGTACAATGGCGGCGGTGATTGGTACGCCAATCCCACCGCAGTGCCGAACCTGGTGAAGTTCTGCAATGAGCAACTGGGCATGAACATCAACCCGGACGTACCATCCGTTGAAGTTGGCAGCCCGGACATTTTCACCTATCCCTGGCTGGACGTCACCGGGCATGGCAACATCACCTTCAGCCCGCAAGAGGCGGAGAACCTGCGCAACTACTTGATCGGCGGCGGATTCCTGCATGTGAGCGACAATTACGGCATCGACAAGTTCCTGCGTCCGGCGATGAAGATGGTCTTCCCTGAACTTGAATTTGTGGAACTCCCCTTTTCCCACCCGGTGTACCACCAAAAGTTCGATTTTCCGCACGGCCTGCCGAAGATCCACGAGCATGACGGATTGCCGGCACAAGGCTTCGGCCTGATCTGGAAGGGTCGCCTGGTCTGCTTTTACGACTACCAGTGCGACCTGGGCGACGGTTGGGAGGACCATGATGTGCACAACGACCCGCCCGAATTGCATACGGCCGCCTTGCGCATGGGGGCCAATCTAGTGCAGTATGTGTTTGGCGGCGTGGAGCCGGCCGGAGCAGCCGGGAAGTAGTGCGTGGTCCGGGTCCGTGGTTGGCGGGTTCATGTTTCCGCACTACGGGGATGCCGGATGCCCCGTGCCTTCTACACCGCAGATCCGGTCATGTTCCTGCAGCGCCACCAGAACACTTGGTCCCGGTCCCGTTCGCACGGCACCACGTCAGCAGGGTGAAGCCTTTCCCTGGTGCCTGGCCGGGTGAAAGGCCAACACCGTTCCGAACATTGGCCAAGTACCATCCGACCTTCCCTTGGGGCCGTGCATTGCTCAAGATGCCATGGCCGCACGGATGGCATCCGAAACTTCGGATGGATGGGCAAGCACCATGATGTGACGGCCACCCTTGACCACATGATCAACGGGAAAACGCAGCGGCGTCACGTGGTCCTTGTTCCCTTGGATCCGCACCATGGGCCCCTTCCACCGGGTTCCCTTCCAGTTCAATACGGCCTCCACACCATGACGGATCTTGGCCCCGGTCTGTTTCACCGCCATTCCATACAACAGCTCGTCCGTGGCCTTGTCGCGCTGGCCGAGGATCATCTTCAACGGCCAGGTGGCCCGCATGGTGAATCCACCGATGAGCCGGGCGAGCCCCAATGACTTGGCCAGACGTGCATACCGCGGAAATTCAATTGGCCCTGTCCAGGTGGAAATGAGAATGACCTTTTCCGGTTTGGTGAGCAACGCCAACTCCTGGGCCACCATGCCCCCCATGCTCACTCCCCCGAGGATATGCGGTTTGGAAGCATCCACCAAATGGTGCATTTCCCCTGCCAATTGCGCCAAGGTGCATCCCTTCGGGAATGGCGGCCATTCCAAGACTTTCACGTCCAACCCGGCAAGGTCCAACCGGCAAAACAGCCGGTGGTCGCAACCAACACCGGGCAACAGGTACAAGGTCATCCGTGCAAAGATGCGCTGGCCGGACTGTGAAGAAAGCGGAAACGCTCAGGCGGCCGGAAGATCGTTTGAGCGCAGGAACTGGAGCGCGTCTTCCATCAGGTCGTGCATCACCACATCCTCTTCCACAAAGGCCACTTCCTTGCGGAATGCGGCATACAGGGCCTCAATGGCCTTGGAAGACCTCAGTGGCCGACGGAAGTCCAAGGCTTGCGCTGCATTGAAAAGTTCGATCGCGAGGATGCGCTCCACATCCTCGGCCACGGCCCAGGTCTTCAGCGCCGCGGCTGCGCCCATGCTCACATGGTCTTCCTGCCCGTTGCTGCTGTCGATGGTGTCCACGCTGTTCGGCATGCAACGCTGTTTGTTCGCACTTACCAACGCTGCGGCGGCATACTGCGGGATCATGAAGCCGCTGTTGAGGCCCGGATGCGCCACAAGGAAGGCGGGCAGGCCGCGCTGGCCGCTGAGCAGCTTGTAGGTACGGCGCTCGCTGATGCTGCCGAACTCGGCCAAGGCGATGGCCAAAAAATCCAAGGCCAGCGCCAGCGGTTGGCCGTGGAAATTGCCTGCGCTCACGATCAGGTCCTCATCATCAAAAACGGTCGGGTTATCGGTAACGGATTCCAGTTCACGCTCCACTACGCGCTGCACGTAGGCGATGGCATCGCGGCTGGCACCATGCACCTGCGGCACGCAGCGGAAGGAATAGGGATCCTGCACGTGCTTCTTCGCGCGCTTGGCGATGGCGCTGCCTTTCAGCAGTTCGCGGATATGGCCCGCCACCGCGGCTTGTCCGGGATGCGGACGCACCGCATGCACCGAAGGATGGAAAGGTTCCATGCGCCCGTCGAAGGCATCGAGGGAAAGTGCCGCGATCACGTCGGCCCGGTGAGCGATGCGGTTTGCTTTCAGCGTGAGCAACGCAGCATACGCGCACATGAACTGCGTGCCGTTCAGCAAGGCGAGGCCTTCCTTGGGGCCGAGTTCGATCGGCGACCAGCCCAACTGCTTCAAGGCTTTGGCTGTGGCCATGCGCTTGCCTTTCAACACCACCTCGCCCAAGCCGATCAACGGCAGGGCCAAATGGGCCAGCGGCGCCAGATCACCGGATGCACCGAGCGATCCGCGCTCGTACACCACGGGCAGCATGTCCGCATTGTACATGTCCACGTAGCGTTGTGCGGTCGCCAAGGCCACGGCGCTATGCCCGAAGGCCATGTTCTGCACCTTCAGCACCAGCATGGCGCGGACGATCTCCGCAGGCACCGGATCGCCCGTGCCGCAGGCGTGGCTCATCACCAAGTTCTTCTGTAGCTGCGCGAGCTTGTCCTTGGGTATGCTGGTGTCCGCTAGCGCGCCGAAGCCGGTGTTAACGCCGTAGATCGGCGCGTCGCTTTGTTTCAGGCGGTTGCGCAGGTAGGCATGGCAGCGCTTGATGGCGGCCACGGCGTCCTTGCCCAGCGCGATGGGGCTGCGGGTGGACAAGATGTGGTCGAGTTCGGCGAGCTCGATGCCGATGGTGCCGATGGGATGGCTCATTGCTTATGTGCTTAATGAGGGCGGATCATGATCCGCCCTTGCGCATTTTAGGAAAGCAGCGTGATTAGTTCCCCCTCCTTCACCGCTCGCTGCTCCCCGCTCTTCATCTCCTTCATGGTCACGATGCCCTGCTTCATTTCGTTCTCCCCGATGATGGCCACAAAGGGGATGCCTTTGTCGTCGGCATATTTGAATTGCTTTGCCATTTTCACGGCATCGGGGTAGAGTTCGGCGGCAATGTCCGCTTCGCGCACTTGGCGCAGGAGCTTCAGGCAGTGCAGGGCTTCGTTCTCGCCGAAGTTGGCAAAGAGTAAGCGGGTGCTGCTGCCCAGCTCCGCAGGGAATTTGCCGAGTTCCAGCAGCACGTCGTGGATGCGGTCCGCTCCGAAGCTGATGCCCACGCCGCTCATGTCCTTGAGGCCGAAGATGCCGGTGAGGTCGTCGTAGCGGCCGCCACCGGCGATGCTGCTTTGCAGGCTGCCTTCATTCGCTTTCACCTCGAAGATGGCACCGGTGTAGTAATCAAGGCCGCGAGCGAGCGTGGGGTCGAATTCCAGCACGGTCCCGCGCAGGTTGCCAGCCGTGCTGAACAAGGTGTTGAGGTTCTTCAAGCCTTCCTGTGCAATAGGCGAAGCAGCCAGCCATTGCTGCAGTTGCGGCTGTTGTTCGGCCCATGATCCCTTCAGCTCAAACAGCGGCGCGATCTTCCCGATGGCTTCATCGGTGATCCCCTTGGTGCGCATCTCCTCCTCCACCTTATCGCGGCCGATCTTGTCGAGCTTGTCGATGGCGGTCACCATGTCCACCACTTTCTCCGGCTGGCCGCTGATCTCGGCGATGCCGCTGAGCACCTTGCGGTCGTTCACCTTGATCACCACATGCAGGCCCAGTGCGGCGAACACTTCGGCGGTAAGCTCCACCAGTTCCACTTCGTTCAGCAGGCTCTTGCTGCCGATCACATCGGCATCGCATTGATAGAACTCACGGTAGCGGCCTTTCTGCGGGCGGTCGGCGCGCCACACGGGCTGTATCTGGTAGCGCTTGAAGGGGAAAGCGAGCTCATTGCGGTGCTGCACCACGTAGCGCGCGAAGGGCACGGTAAGGTCGTAGCGCAGGGCCTTCTCGGACAGTTCGGCAGCGAGTCTTCCGCCAGTCACGTCTTCGCCTTCAGCCAGGCGCTTCTTCACTTCTTCACTCACTGCCTTCCACGCATCGCCGCTGTTGAGCACCTTGAAGATCAAGCGATCGCCCTCCTCGCCATACTTGCCTGTGAGGGTGCTGAGGTTTTCCATTGCGGGCGTTTCAAGCGGCAGGAAGCCATATTTCTGAAACACCTTTTCAATAGTCCCGAAGATGTACTTGCGGCGAAGCATCTCCACCGGCGAGAAGTCGCGGGTGCCCTTGGGGATGGAAGGCATGTTGGCCATGGGCCGCGAAAGTAAGTCGGCCCTGATGGCTCACTGCAGCAGCTCGCGCACCCGCGGCACCACCTGCGTGCCGTAGCGCTCAATGCTCTGCATCATGGCCTCGTGCGGCAACGTACCTGAACTGTACTTGAGGTCGAAGCGGGAAAGACCGAGCGGTCTTGCCGTGTTGGCGATCTTCTTTGCCACGGTTTCGGGCGCGCCCACGCAAAGCGCACCGGCCGGTCCCGTCAATTGATCGAAGGCCTTCCGCGACAACGGTGGCCAGCCCCGTTCCCGCCCAATGCTGGCGTGCATGGCCGCATAATGTGGAAAGAGCTCCTCGCGGGCCTGCTCATCCGTATCACCGATGTGGCCGGGGGAATGCACACCGATGGGCAATGGCCCCTTGCCGGCCTCCGCGAGTGCCCTTTTGTACAACTCCACGAAAGGCCGGAAGCCCAGTGGGTCGCCGCCGATGATGGCGAGCATCAGCGGAAAGCCGTATTGCGCGGCCCGCACCACGCTCTGCGGTGTGCCGCCGACGGCCACCCAGGTTTTCAGGCGGCCGCCCTGCGTACGCGGGTACACGTTCTGCGCCTTCAGCGAAGCACGGGTCTGCCCGCTCCAGGTGACCGGTTGCTCGTTCAGCAATTCGGCGAAAAGGGCCAGTCTTTCCTTGAAGAGCAGCTCATACTGTTCCAGCGGGAACCCGAAAAGTGGAAAGGATTCGGTGAAGGACCCGCGCCCCGCGATCACTTCCGCGCGCCCATTGGAAAGCCCGTCCAGTGTGGCAAATCGCTCGTACACGCGCACGGGATCGTCACTGCTGAGCACAGTAACGGCCGTGCCCAAATGAATGCGCTTGGTGCGCCCGGCGATGGCGGCCAGCACCACCTCGGGGGCGGAGACCGCGAAATCCGGGCGGTGGTGCTCGCCCACGCCGAAAAAATCCAGGCCAAGTTGATCGGCCAGTTCAGCCTCGGCCACGATGTTGCGCAGCACCTCGGCTTGGTGCAGCGGCTTGCCGATGGCGTCAACGGTCACGTCCCCGAAGGTGTCAAGACCCATTTCAAGTTGCTGCGGCATGCGGACCCTGTTTTGGTCCACAAAGGTAGCGGGCCACTGAACCGTGCGTTCCGCCTGCAAGGCGTCGTGTCCGCTGAAAGTACCCCGAATACCCGCAGTGCGGGCCGCCTTTATGTTGCGGCACTGCCTGCGAGGGGTGGCCGGTACCGGCCGCGCATGCGCAGGAACCACGACTCGAAATACCGATGGGAGGCCCAGGCCACAAGGACGGTGAGCAACAGGATGAACGGGTAAGGCAACAAATCGGTTGAAAACCGCCAGTCCACAAAGAGTTGAAGCACCAGCATGGTGATGGCAATGTGGTAGACATAGATCCCGTATGAGATCCTTCCCAGGTAGCGCAGCGCTGGATTTTCCAGCAACCGGGCCAACCGTGGATTGGCGGCGAAATTGAGGACCAGCAGCCCGAAAAGAAGCGAATAAGCCCGATAACCCACCAGGCCCTTGGGATCAATGGCCATGGTGACCACGACGATCAAGAGCACCACCAGAAATAGACGTGTGTCCAACAGCACGCCCAACATCCTGCCTTGCCTCAAGTACAGCAAGGCCATGAAGGCCCCAACGGCCATCGTATCAATGTTGAAGTTCACCCAATACTTGAACAGGTACCACTGCACCGTACCGGGGGCCTCGAAGCCCGGCGCGAGCAGGCGGTAGATGACGGCATAGCCGATGAAGATGGCGATCATGAGCGCAGGGCGGTACCGCTTGAAAAGGAGCAGGAGCACGGGCCAGACCAAGTAGAAGTGCTCCTCGGTGCCGATGGACCACAGGTGCATGGCATCCGGAACGGGCCCCGCCATGGCCGTGACCCAGGAGGGCAGAAAGACGATGAACAAGCCGAGCTTGGCCGGCCAATTTTCCAACACTGTTGCGGCCTCGGTACCGGGCAGGTGCAAGAGCGGGACAAAGGGCAGCACGAACATGGAGAGCAGGACCATGAGGAAGTACAACGGCCAGATCCGCAGGATGCGCCGCATCTGGAAATTCAGGATGCTGTACCGCCCCTGGCCGGCCTCCTCCCGCAGCAGCAGATACGTGATCAGGAAACCGCTGATCACGAAGAAGAGCAGCACGCCGAGGTGGCCGATCTGGTCCCACTGCTCCAGCCGGCCGCTGTGCGGCAACCCCAGCAGGGCCTTGCAATTTTCCGCATGGTGCACGATCACCAGGCATGCGGCCATGAAACGAAGGCCGTCCAGGTTCGGGAAGCGGGTGGTCGCGGGCATCCCGGCGAAACTACCGTGGGAATGTCATCCGCATGCCCATTGCCCGCTTACGCGTTGAAAACTGGGCAAAGCGCCCAAAAGCAGATGCACAACTGGTGCCCACCTTGCGCCCCATAGCACCTGCTGATGAGCCCCACCCTCCTCCTCACCATCGTCTTCGGCTACTTCCTGGTGCTTCTGGGCATCGCCTGGTACACCTCGCGGGGGGCGGGCGAGCACAGCTTCTACAGCGGGGACCGCAAGAGCCTGTGGTACGTGGTGGCCTTCGGGATGATCGGCACCTCCCTCAGCGGGGTCACGTTCATCAGTGTACCGGGCTACGTGGACGCCAAGGCGTGGACCTATTTCCAATTGGTGCTTGGCTTTGCCATCGGCTATTGGGTCGTGGCGGGGGGGCGGCTGCCCCTCCCCGCCGCCTAGGCGCCCTTCGCGGCGGGAACCCCCCGGAACCCCGCACGAATAAGGCTCGGGCCCGCGCGCGGGGCTCGGCGAGCTCGACCTGCCCGCGAACGAGCCCGGCAGCTCGATCATGCCGGGCAAGGTCAACCCGACCCAGTGCGAGATGCTGACGATGGTCGCGGCGCAGGTGATCGGCAATCATCAGGCGGTAACCGTCGGCGGGTTGCAGGGGCATCTCGAGCTCAACGTCTTCAAGCCGCTGATCGGCGCGAACGTGCTGCGCTCGATCGAGCTGCTCGCGATCGGCATGGCGGGCTTCACCGAGCATTGCGTCGCCGGGATCGAGCCCAATCGCGCGCGGATCGACGAGTTGATGAACCGCTCGCTGATGCTGGTGACCGCGCTCGCCCCCGAAATCGGCTATGACAAGGCGGCGAAGATCGCCAAGCACGCGCACGAGAGCGGATCGACGCTGCGCGAGGCCGCGCTGGACCTCGGCACTGTCGACGCCGCGACCTTCGACCGCGTCGTCGATCCGCGCACGATGTTGGGGCCGGATCGCTGAGCGGAACTCTTCGCAGCGTCCGGGGATTGATGGGGGAGGAAGGAAGATGAAGATGATGGGACGGATCATCGGCGGCGTGATCGGCAGCGCCATCGGCCGGCAGAAGAACAACCACCCCGTCGCGGGCGCGGTGATCGGCGCGGGAACGCTGTTCGCGGCGCGGCGCCTGTTTCCGCAGCGCTATGCCGTGCTCGCCGCGACCGCCGCGGCCGCCTATCTCACCAAGAGATGGGCCGACCGCGCCGAGGCGCGCAAGGCGGCCGAGGACGCGCATCGCACCGACCCCGAGCTGGTGAAGGCGGGTGTGGTCGATCCCTATGCCGGCACCGCGCCCGACGGCACCAGCCTCGGCGACGCGCTGCCCCCCGCGCTTCCCGTCGCGAGCAACGGACGCGGCGCGGCGATTCACTGAATCATTGCCGTCATCCCGGCGAAGGCCGGGATCTCGACGTGGCATCATGGCGTGACGGCGAGATTCCGGCCTTCGCCGGAATGACGACAGGTATTTAACCGCCCGCCTGCCACTCCTTCACCGCCTCCACCGGCGAAACCAGCATCAGCACATTGAGCGTCAGATTGTCGCGGATCGCCCACAGGGTGAACAGCTCGAAGAAGAGCGCGATCCCCACGGTCGTCCACCAGCGCATCCGGCTCGCGGCGAGGAAACCCAGCATCATGAAGGCGGCGTCGCAGACCGAGTTGAGGACCGAATCGCCGCTATAGCCATAGGCCATCGTCACTTCGCGGTAGCGGTCGATGATGATCGGCGAATTTTCCAGGATTTCCCACCCGCCCTCGATCCCGATCGCGACGGCAAGCGCGGCCCACAAGGGCGCGCGCGGCATCAGCAGCCGCGACAGGCCGAAGAAGAGGAAACCGTGGATGATGTGGCTGAAGCTGTACCAGTCCGATATCTGCTGGCTGTTCTGGTTCGACTGGACGGTGCCGTGCCACAGGCTGACGGTGCCGCACGGGCAGATCGGCGGGCGACCCATCAGCATCAATATCGCCGCGAGCAGCGCCAGCCTTGCCGGCCTGCGCGCCGCGGTCAATGCCGGTATCGCGCTGACGCCGCGCACCCGGCGTTTTGCTCATTCCGGCATTGCGGAAGCGCCATTTGGGCTCGACCTGCCGTCACTGCCCGTGGCCGACTTCGCCGTCCGGCTCGGCCGCCAGGC
>CALMYC010000100.1 GCA_937873385.1 uncultured Flavobacteriales bacterium
TGTTCGGTGATGATGGTTGAAAAGGCCGGAGGCCGCGAGAGGGCAGGCACTCGGCAAACAGCCGAGCGCCGGGATGGGGTGTTCTTGGCCATGGCGTGAAGGCTTGTGTGCAAATATACCAATGGTTGGTACTGTATATGTGCAAGTGACGACGCTATTCCATCATACGAACCATAACCGATCGCGCTTTGTATCGCTTGGGTCCAGATTCCATGACCAAAGTATCATGACCTTTCCACGTCAATTGAAAAGACCCCATAAGCCAGCCCCCTGGTGTCACTCCTTTTATTTCAGCCAACGAATCGAGCCATTGCACATTCGAATCAGGTATTTGGAAAAGCTGAAAAAGGGAATCATCTCGTGACCAATATTTTCCTGAATAAGGGGCTTGAGATAAACTGACCTGACGAGTGAAGGACGAATCCGCCCTGTACGTTTCATAAGCCCCGCGATCTCGGCTGAGCTTATCACACGGAATCCAAGTTCCAACTATGGATTGTGGTTGTTCCTGAATGCAGCCCGCCATGATCACAACGCCACAAATGATGGCCAACAGATTTAGAACAAGGGTATAAATTGATCTCATCCGCGTCAATCTGCGATTTTAATTGCCTTTGAACACCGCTTTCCTCTTCTCCATGAATGCCCCTGTCCCCTCAATAAAATCCGCGGTACCGAAGCACTTGCCGAACTCCTCGATCTCGCGTTGCATGCCGTCCACGCCCGGCTCAAAGCCCGCATTCACCGCGCGGATGGCAGCGGCCAAGGCCGTAGGGCTGTTCTTCATGATCGCCGTAGCCAGATCGTTGCACTTGGCCAAGAGTTCAGCCTGCGGCACCACATGGTTCACCAAGCCCCATTGCAGGGCTTCTTCGGCCTTGACCATGCCTGCGGTGAAGATCATTTCCAAAGCCTTGCCCCTGCCCACCAACCGGGCTAAGCGTTGCGTGCCGCCATAGCCGGGGATCACGCCCAGGCTGGTCTCGGGCAGGCCCATGCGGGCATTGTCGCTGGCCATGCGCAGGTGGCAGCTCATGGCCAGTTCAAGGCCGCCGCCCAGCGCAAAGCCGTTCACGGCGGCGATCACCGGCTTGCTCAGGCGTTCCACATGGTCGAAGAGTTGTTTGTGGCCTTCGGCGCTGAGCAGCTTGCCCTCTTCCACGGAAAAGTGCGCGAACTCCTTGATGTCGGCCCCGGCCACGAAGGCCTTGGGGCCGCTGCCGGTGATGATGAGCACGCGCACGTTCTTGTCGGCTTCGGCCTCTGTGAGGGCTTGGTCCAGTTCGGCGATGGTGGCGCGGTTCAGCGCGTTGAGCTGGTCGGGCCGGTTGATGGTGACGGTGCGTGTGCCGTTGTCGTCGGCGATCAGGAGGTTTTGATAGGCCATGTTGGGTAAATAGTTCTTTGGGCAAAAGTACCCGGCTGTGCCATGCGCTGTAGGTGGACGGGGTGGACCGGGTGGCCGATCGGCCACCCGGTCCACCGAAGCCGCGTTACTCCGCTTTCTCCAACGGCAGCGCCACAAAAAAGCTGCTGCCCTTGCCTTCCTCCGTGGTGAACCACACCCTGCCCCCGGCATTTTCCACCATGCGCTGCACCATGGCCAGGCCCAAGCCCATGCCGCTGCTTTTGGTGGTGAAGCTGGGCTGGAAGATGCGCTCGCGGTCCGCCTCGGAAATGCCGGTGCCGTTGTCGCGCACTTCCACAATGGCTTGATCGGATTCCTGCCGCAGCACCACATCCACGCGGCCGCTAGCGCCTTCCGGGATGGCCTGCAGGGCATTCTTGATCAGGTTGTTGAACACGCGCAGCAGGTGCTCGCGATCGGCATGCACCGTGAGGGCCGGGCCGGGATGCAGGGTAACGCGGGCTTCGGGTTGGTTGGCGAAGAGGGCCACGGAGGCAGCGGCCACTTCCTGCAGGTTGATGGTTTCGGCTTGTGCGTGCGGCATCCGGGCGAAGTCGGAGAACTCACCGGCGATGCGGCCCAGTGCATCGATCTGCTCCACCAGCCCGTTGCTGAAGCGGTCCAGGCGCTCCTTGGCATCCGGCTGCGCGGGGTTCCACGTGCGCTGGAATTGCTGGATGTTGAGCTTCATCGGTGTCAGCGGGTTCTTGATCTCGTGGGCCACCTGCTTGGCCATTTCGCGCCAGGCGCTTTCGCGTTCGCTGCGGGCCAGCTTCATCGCGCTTTCGCGCAGCTCCTCCACCTTGCGGTTGTACACCTGCACGAGCTGGCCGAGCTCATCATTGCCGCGGTAGTTGATCGGTTCGTTGCGGCTGCCCAATCCGATGCGTTCCAGGCCACGCCGCAATAGCTCCAGCGGGCGGGTGGTCCAATGGGTGATCAGGGCTGCGGCCACCACACTGAGCAGAAAGAGCAGGGTGAAGAGGTTCACCAAGGCCACATAGCCCGCGGCGCGCTCCTGCTCCACCTCGCCCTGGCGGGCGAAATAGGGGAGGGCGAGGTAGGCCAGCACTTCGCCCTGGTCGTTGCGAAACGGCATGTAGGCCGTGCTGAAGGATGCGGTGCCGATGCGCTCAGAATTGATGAACGAGGCCGCACCTTCCACGGCGATGCGTTGGTAGGCGCGGGGATCCATGCGGCGACCCAGCAGGCCGGTGTTGAAGACCTGTTCACGCGAGGTGGCGAGCATGACACCGTTGGGAGCGTACAGCGTGAGGTCGGTGAAGAAGACGTTGCTGAGGTTGCCCAACAGGTGGTCCAGGTAGGGGGCCATGCCGGGGGTCAGCGCCCCCTCGCCGCGGAGCGTTTGCCGCAGTTCGGCCACTACGCCCCGCGAACGCTCATCCAAAGTGCGCGTGCCGCGTTCTTCCCGGCGCGCATCAAGCATTTGGCGCATGCCGAATGCGAACAGCACAAGGCTGGCCACTGCAAATCCGGCGACACCAGCGCGCACTTTTCCACTGACACCGGGGAAACCGGGGCGCACCACCCCGAAGGCCATGCCGAAAGCGGCCAGGCCCATGGCAAGGAGGCAGAAGAAAAGAAAGAGATAGGAAAAGGTGGTGACATGGTCGAGCCAAGTGGGCATTCGACTGCCCAACACCATGAGCGTGCCGTGCGGGTCGCCCTGGGCCAGGAGGTCATAGCCTTTCTCCTTCCACTGCAGACCCTGCGGCGGCACGGCGCGGCGCCAAGTAATGGGAAAGACAAAATTTCCCGTGGAAAAGGTGAGCACGCCGCGTTCATAGCGCGCTCGCGCAAAGCGGCCGGGCTTCATGGAGGAGGGGCGGTCACCGGCCAGGAGGAGTTCGGGAAATCCAAGACCGTCGGAGACCAGCCGTGGACGCACCTCCACGTACAGCACCGCGGCGCCCAACATCAAGCGGCCGATATAGAGGGCATCCTCACCCGGCCTGTCCGTAATGCGCAGGTCGCCTTGTGCAGCCACGGGTACACCTTGCTGGAAGCGGTCTTCAATGGCCAGGGCAGTGGAGGGAGCGTCCGGCGAAGTGGAACAAAAGCGGCCCCCGGCGGATGCCAGGTGGATCCGCAGGTCATAGCGGTCCCAATAACCGGAAAAGAAGGGTTGCCGGACCAACCGGTCCAGGTCCACTGAGGTGCAGGGTGAACTGGCTTGGGCCCATCGTGCGAGCGTGACATCCCGGCCTATTTCCCGGCTTGCCTCGCCAAAGAGCAGTTCCACTACGGGGTCCTCGCGGGTGGTGGCGTTTTCGGCCAGCGTATCCCGGTCGAGCTCGGTGCGTTTGATGGTTTGCCGGTTGAGCACGTGCGCGGTGAACAAGGCCAGCGTGGCGATCAACACCAGGAAAGGAATGGTGCCGGGCTGTTGGCGGACATGGTACAGCAGCAAGAGCACAGGCACGGGCCATCCGGCGAGCACCAGATCATAGTTCCCTGCTAGATGGTTGGCCAGCGCCAATCCTGAAGCGGCCACTGCAACAAGCACCAGCAACCGGGCAGGGGACACGGCCCCGACCGCGAGCCGGATAAATGCATCGGCCAGGATGCACCAGGCCACCAGGAGCAAGCCGATGGCAAACAATGCCGCCATGCTGTATCCGTTGAGGTCCTGCACGCGGAACAGGTTGAGACTGACGTTGCCGTCATGCACCAATGCGATCATCACCGCACCTGTGGCGCTGGCCGTGGCAAATAGCACCAAGGTGGCCGCCACGGCCCACAACCAAGGAAGCCCGGGTGCTGCCGTACGGCGCAAAATTCGGCGAATGAACAGCGAGGCGCACAAGAGAACGGCCACATTGATCAGCAGGTCGCCAAGGGAAGGCATGAAGAGGGAAGAGGCGAACAAAGAGGGGTCGAAAAGCGGGAAGGAGGTGAGCGCATCGAATGAACCATGGGCCAGCGTGGCCAGGCGGGCACCCAGCAGCACGGACAGGAAGAGCAGCAACGGCGCGGCGGTTCCCGGCAATGCCGAGGCGACCATCCCGAGTGCCGCCACGGCACAAGCGATCGCGGCAAAAGCACACAGTATGGAAACCAGGGACCGCTTACCGGGCAAGGGGCTGTCATCCTGCCATTGGAGCCGGAACATCACCTGACCGTCCGCAGCGCGCACCACGCTCCCCATTCCCGGCCCGGGTTCCGCCACGATCCCCTTATCCAGGGTGAAGCCGGGATCAAAATGGTCATGGAGGTAGGTGTTTTCGAACGGCGGCCGGAACCACACGCGCTGCAAGGCATGGACCGATGTTGTGCCACGGGTCGCGAATGCGTGGAGATAGATGCCGTCCGGCAGCACCAAATGGCTGCCGCGTGCATGCAGCAGGGACGGATCACTGATCGGAGCGTGGTCCGTCCATGCGGTCACCTCGGTATCCCGGAAAAACCTTGAACCACCTTCGCCAGGGGCTTGTCCCTCGGCCATGGGCAACGTGTCGGCGCCCAGGACGGCGGCGGCCTCCCTGGCCAGGGTCACTGAGGCCAGGTCTATTCGCTGTTGCAGATCCGCCGCGGCGGCGGCAAGCCGTTCCTGCGGTGTTCGGTCATGTATCCACAAAGCGCACAAGCCGAATGCCGCAGCGAGGAACAGGAGCAGGCGGAGGCGGCGCATGGGGTGGTGGGCCAAAGGTTCGGGCCAAGGTAGTTGCCGTGCCGGGCAAGCGTGAACCCCGGGGTGGGCCAAGCGTTACTTTAGCGGTCGGATAAATCTTCAACGATCCAACCCCATGCGATACAAACCCTTGTCCGCTTCCACCTACACCGAACACCGTGCCCGCTTCCGCCAGCAATTGGAGAAAGGCGGCCTCGCCGTCTTTCACAGCAACGACATCATGCCCACCAGTGCGGATGGCAGCATGCCGTTCCACCAGGCGGCGGACATTTTTTATTTGAGCGGCATCGACCAGGAGGAAACCATCCTGTTGCTCTTTCCGGATGCGTTCGACCCCAAGGACCGCGAGATCCTCTTCGTGCGGGAAACCAGCCCCGGCATTGCCATTTGGGAAGGGGCGAAGTTCTCCCCCGACGAAGCCCGCGAACTGAGCGGCATCGCCACGGTGCAATGGACCAGCAGTTACGAGGCCACCATCAAACGGTTGATGCCGCAGGCCCAACACCTCTACCTGAACAGCAACGAACACCTGCGCCAAGGCAACGAGGTGGAAACCCGGGAAGAACGCAAGAACAAGGAACTGCGGGCGCTCTATCCTTTGCACAACCTGCAGCGCAGCGCGCCCGTCATGCACCGCATCCGTTCCCGCAAGACGGACGAGGAGGTGAAGCAGATCGCCAACGCCATCGCCATCAGCGGCAAGGCGTTGCAGAAGGTGCTCGGCTTCGTGAAGCCCGGCATGAAGGAATACGAGATCGAGGCGGAGATCACCCGCGAATTCATCCGCCACGGATCGCGCGGCCACGCCTACACGCCCATCATCGCCAGCGGGTACAACGCCTGCGTGCTGCACTACATCACCAACGACCAGGTGTGCAACGACGGCGACGTGATCCTGATGGACTTCGGATGTGAGTACGGCGGCTACGCCAGCGACCTTACGCGCAGCATCCCGGTGAACGGCAAATTCACCCCGCGCCAACGCGACGTGTACAACGCCGTGCTCCACGTCCAGAAGGAAGCCACCAAGCTCCTGCTCCCCGGCGTGTTCCTCGCCGATTACCACAAAAAGGTGGGCGCGATCATGGAAAAGGAACTGATCGGACTGGGTCTCTTGGACAAAAACGATGTGGCCAAACAAGACCCTGAAAAGCCGCTTTACAAGCAGTACTTCATGCACGGCACCAGCCACTTCCTGGGCCTGGACGTGCATGACGTGGGCCTGTGGCATGAGCCGATCGCGGAGGGCATGGTCTTCACCGTGGAACCCGGCATCTACATCCGCGAGGAAAAGCTGGGCATCCGCATCGAGAACAACATCGTGGTGACCAAGGACGGCCAGATCGACCTGTTCAAGGACATCCCGCGCGAGGTGGAGGAGATCGAGGCGCTGATGGCCAAGGGTGCAAAGGCATTGGCTTGAGGCGGTGGGCAGGGGCGCCAAGCGGTCCTTCGGTCAGCGTTGGCCGGGAGGTTTTTGAACAGCCGCGCCGAGGTGCCCGTTCTATTTTCCATCCGTCGGCGGGCCGTGAAATATCTTCGCCGACTTGCTGTTGTTACAGCACACTGAAATGCGCCGCCTTTCGACCAGCCAACTGCTGCCCGTACTGGGCCTTGCTGCGCTGGTGGCCTGTTCCACGAACAAGGATGCTTTCCTGAACCGCACGTTCCACAAGCTGGTCACGCGGGACAACGGTTGGTTCAACGCCAACGAAAAGCTGAACCAGACCGTCGCGACCATGCAGAAGTCGCATGTGGACGATTACGACCAGGTACTGCCCCTCTTCGTGGACGGCACCAAGGAAGAGGCCCAGGCGATGACCCCCGACCTGGAGGTGTGCATTGAGAAATGTTCCACCGTGATCGACCGCAACTCCATGGAGTTTGGCGGCAAGGAGAAGAACAAGTGGATCGATGATGCCTGGTTCGTGATCGGCAAGAGCAACTACTACAAGCAGGGATACCTGGACGCCCTGCGCACATTCGAATACATAGGCCGGAGGTACAAGGGGCAGAACCGGCAGATGGAGGCCAAATTGTGGCAGGCGCGCACGGCCATCAAGTTGGAGCAGTATGCCAAGGCCCAAAGCACACTGGACGAAGTGAAAGGCCAAAAGGAACTCCCCAAGGATTTTCCGCACGACCAGCTCAGTGCCGTACAGGCGGACCTGGAGATGCATCGGGGCAAAGCGGATGATGCCATTGTTTCACTGGAGCACGCGGTACAGATCGCCAAGAGCAAAAAGGAGCGCATCCGCTGGTCCTTCATCCTGGCCCAGTTGTACCAGATGAAGGGCCTGGAGGACAAGGCCATTGCCCTTTACGGAAAGATCACGCACATGGGCGCCCCGTATGAAATGGGTTTCCACGCGCAGATCTTCCAAGCCCTGGCATTCGATCGCGGCGACAGCCGGGGCTTGCGGCAAAAGCTGGCCCGCATGCTGCGCGATGACAAGAACGTGGACCACTACGACATGATCCACTATGCCCTTGCGGAGCTGGACCTCAAGGAAAACAAGCGGGATGCGGGAATTGACCAGCTCAAGGCCAGTGCAAAGGCCACCACGGTGGACATGCGGCAGAAGGCCAAGAGCTTCCTGAAACTGGCCGACCTGTACTTTGATGACAAGAAGTACCCATCGGCGCAGCAGTATTACGACAGCACCGGCACACTGTTGGCCGAGGACAATCCGAGGTACCGGGAAGTGAAAACGCGCGCCGAGGTACTGGGCGACCTGGTGGTGCAGCTAAACGTGATCGCCCGTGAGGATAGCCTGCAAGCGTTCGCCAAATTGGACCCGGAGGAAAGGGAAAAACGCATCAAGGCATTGATCCGGGACCGCGAAAGGCAGGAAGAAGTGAACAAGCAGGCGGCCGATGATGCACGGGATGTGCTGGCCAACAACCCGGCGCCCCAGGGCCAACAAAACACACCGGGCGCCGGCGGTGCGTGGTATTTCTACAACCAGGTGCAGATCAGCCGCGGCATATCGGAGTTCAAGAAAAAATGGGGAGATCGCCCGAACGAGGACAATTGGCGCAGGTCCGACAAGACCGGTACCGCACTGGTGGATGTAGCCGAGGAGGAAGGTGCGGACAGCACCATCACCGTACCGGCGAAGGAGACGGGTGAGCCGGAATGGAAAAAGCCCGGGAGCTACTTGAAGGACATTCCCACCACCGATGCCTTGGTGGACAGCAGCAACGCCAGGATCTGCGAGGCGTTGTATCTCTCGGGAATGATCTACAAGGAGAAATTGAAGGACGTGGACAATGCGATCGAAAGTTTTGAGGTGCTGAACAACCGGTTTGACGATTGCCGCTACACCCCGGAGGCCTATTACCAATTGTACCGCATATACCTGGCCAAGGAGAAAGCCGGCAATTTCATGGATTTCGGCGGTGCAAGCTCCAAGCACTATGCGGATGAGATCACCAGCCGTTGGCCCGACTCGGAATTTGCCCGCCTGGTGCGCAACCTCATGCAGAACGCGCTGCGCCACGGCGCGCCGCCGGTCGCGGCCGGCGTTCGCCGCCACGACGGCGCGGTCGAGCTTTCCGTGCGCGACCACGGGCCGGGCATCGCCGAAGCGGAGCGCGAAAAGGTGTTCGAGCCGTTCTACCGCCCCTCGGGCCGCGGCGAGCACGCCGGCGGCTGGGGCCTGGGCCTGGCGCTGGTGCGCCAGATCGCGCAACATCACTGCGCGAGCGTGCGCCAGGAAACGCCGGCCGACGGCGGCGCCCGCTTCGTCGTCACCTTCCCGGCAAAGCACGGCTGAAGCGCCGAGGGTCGGCGGAAGCCGGGGGCCCGCGTCCGGGCCATGCCTGCGGGCCGGGCCGCTTTAGAATCGCAGGCTTTTTGCCAGAGCCAGGGATTCC
>CALMYC010000101.1 GCA_937873385.1 uncultured Flavobacteriales bacterium
TGCCCCGGCAAGGTAGGCTTGGCAAAAGGCCCTGCCTTCAAGTATCCCTTCCGCGCACCGCCTCCGGGTGAACACATACCCCCAACCCACCACGGTGAGCGTGCAGAAATACGAGGCTCCCGGAACGTGGGCTTTCAAGTGTTCGCTCATGGAGTGACGAAAGTAGCAGGAGCCCGCCTGAGGCGGTTGGGCAGCCGGGCACTCGGGACGCACAGGCCACCCACAGGCCGGACCCGAGCGGCGGGATACCGCTATGGCCTCGCGCGGATACCCGAGTGCGGGTTGGGACCTGATCCAGGCGTTGGCCGAGAAGTAGGGAAGGCACGGGCTACATGCTCGCGCCTGTTGAGGGCAATTCAGTGATGGTACCTGTCGCTATCTCTTTGCCTTCCCACAGGCTGATGGCCTTGCCCTGTGCAAGAAAAGGCATTGCCAAGCTGCGATTCAGGAACTTGATCGGGAGGTCGTATTCCCGCCCAAGGTCCAACTGTAGTTCATCTAACATGATACGGCAGTCAAAGCCACGACCGTCGATGAACAATGGACAGCCGTATGAACTTCCGGTAATGCTTTTGCTCCTACCTCCTTCGGCTGGGGTGAGGAACCGTACATGGATGATCGCATCAGGCTGCATCATGGCGCAATGTCAGGTAAAGGCATGCTATTCATGACCTGTGGAGTCATCCCACCCAGGCGTTTGTTAGGGAGGACCCATGCGGGGATGCCATTATCGACTGAGGCCGGTGTCAGGTTGTTGAAGATGTGTTGAGGCACACGGGACTGAACAAGGTTATAGGGCTGATCTCCGAAGCCTTGCACCGCCTGCTTTGCGTATGATGAGGCAGCTTCCGGTGAGGTAGTAAAGTACTTGCCTTCCGCAGACCCAAGGTTTCGGAACGCACCAGTAGTCCGGATATCACTTAATTCCGCTGGTCCAACAGCTCTTGAAAGTGTTGCCCCTCCAGCAAGATCTGCAGCACGCATCATTGCCCCCGCACCCTTGCTGAGCGCTACGCCCTCGACGATACCCGCAGCGGCCCCGCCGATCACTTGCCCACGCTCAAACCCATTGCCATTGACCAGGGCATTGGCGGACATGGCCATGCCCATGGCGGCTTGGATGCTCTCCGGCGAACCGGGCTGTTGCATGGCCATCATCGTCTTGGCCGTTTGCACCGGGTGGGTGATGGCGTTCCATGTGCCTTGTACATGGTCCACTACCCCTTTGCCAATGCCCAATGCATAGGCTCCCCAGCCATTAGGGTTGCTAGCCATACTCATCGCTGCCTCGCTGCCAAAACCGGGGCAAGTCGGGCACCTTCCATCGGGATCGGTATTGCTCACCGGGTTACCCCACACGTACATGTAGGGGGACTTATCCACCTGGACCTCGTGTCCTCCGAGCGGATCCAGCGATAAAAAGCGCCCGATGTCGCTATCGTAATAGCGGGCCCCTCTATAATCGAGCCCGGTCTCCTGGTCCCTTTCGTGCTGCGTACTGAGATAGCGCTCAGGCCCGCCGCTGTTCACGTACTGTCTAAGGATCTTTCCGTAGGGAAAATAGTCCACGACCTGGTCCAAAGTGAAGCTGCTGTTGGGGTGGTTCAAGCCGGGGTCGGGCTCGGTGCCCGTGGGGTTGCTGCAGTCCACCACGGGTGTGAACGCCACGCGGAGGTTGCCCAGGTGGTCGTGGGCGTAGTAGGTCACCTGGTCCAGGGCGGTGTTCGCGGGGTAGGTATAGGCGAAGGGGAAGCTGATGGGCCCTGAGCGCTGGCCGGCCATGTCCAGCGGGTCGGCCATGCTCACGTTGCCTTTGATAATGCCTTGGCTCTTCCACGTCTTGGCGAAGCCGCTGCTGATCAGGTCCGTCAGGGTTTTCTCCTGCTTTGGGGCCATTGCTTAGTGGTGATCTGCGCACGAGCGTGACGCTCGCGCGAGTTCAGGGTACTCGTACACGAAGGGGTATTGCGCCACCACGTGCCGCTGGCCGACCAGGTCCAACGGGTCGGCCATGCTCACGTTGCCTTTGATAATGCCTTGGCTCTTCCACGTCTTGGCGAAGCCGCTGCTGATCAGGTCCGTCAGGGTTTTCTCCTGCTTTGGGGCCATTGCTTAGTGGTGATCTGCGCACGAGCGTGACGCTCGCGCGAGTTCAGGGTATTGAGGACTCAATACTCATTAAAGGTTGAAAATCGAAGTGACTTTGACCGCGCTGCCGCATTGGCAAGCGGATCCATCACGCTATTCGAATCAGGACCCCTCCATTGCAAGTATGGTCCAAGGTCCTCAATATCTATTAAATGTAGCTTGTAATGTTTCACAGCCTCAGATATCATCCGATTGAACTGTGATGGTCCTTCTGCAAACCCAACGACGTTGACATAGGCATTATTCGCAACAATTGAATCCTTTCTTATAGGTTGCACATGCAGCAATGCGTACCACACATTGTTCAGGTCTAGTTCAGTCTGGGTATTCATGATTGGTGCTATTGGGTAATTTTTCCCCGTCTGTCCCTGTTGGATGATAGTGTGGATCGCCCTTTACCGGTGACGGATGCTTCACGGGTGCCGTCTTTCCTTCATTCCGAGCCGCATCTTTTGCCGCTTTTTCGGTTGAATGCTTTACGGTATTCACTTGCGGTTCTCCACTTTGCCCCAGCTTGTTACCGTACCGATCCGTGGGGTGTCCAGATGCCGTTCTACCAGCGGACTCTACTCTACGTCCATTCTTAAGGTTGCTTTCAGCATTCAGGACCATAGTTCTCCCCACGGCCGCCTCTCCCGCCCCCACAGCTATGGCTACCCCTCCGACCACGGCAACAGGCACCGCCACCTCAGCATCCAGGCCGCCCGTTAGCACCAAGGAAGCACCGGCGCCTTCATCCATGAGCAGCCCTGTAGCCACATTCCTGGCACCATCAATTTCCATCATGGTTCCAAGAGCTAAGGATGCATGATCGCCCAGTATTTGGCCCCGCTGGAAGTCCTGAGCATCAGAAAGGGTTGGCGCGGCAAGCACTTTCATGGATGCGACGAGCAATGGCGATACCCCTGCGTTCTCCGCTACTGCTGTGGCCCCACCGACGATCACATCCCACCAACCCCGCCCATCGGGATCGATTAAGGAGATCGGATTGCCACCGACGTAGTTGTATGGACTGATGTTGAGGTATTCGTAGGCTTTCGGGTCGAGCGATAAAAAGCGCGCAACATCGCTGTCGTAATACCGCGCCCCCCGGTAATCCAGTCCGGTCTCCTGGTCCCTTTCGTGCTGGGTGGTCAAGTAACGTTCAGGCCCGTTTGCATTGACGTACTGGCGGATAATTTTCCCGTAGGGGAAGTAATCCACCACGTGCTCCAAAGTGAAGCTGCTGTTGGGGTGGTTCAGTCCGGGGTCCGGCTCGGTGCCTGTGGGGTTGTTGCAGTCCACCACGGGGGTGAAGGCCACGCGCAGGTTGCCCAAGTGGTCGTGCTCATTGTAGGTCACTTTGTTGAGGGCGGTGTTGGCCGGGTAAGTATACGCAAAGGGGAAGGAGATGGGGCCGTTGCGCTGGATCTATGACTTCACAAGGGCACGAGCGAGCCTACGCTCAATTCCACCGCGCGACGCTCGCGCTAGTTCAGGGCCTATACCAAACCGGATCAAGTACTTGACTACCGCCATACCGTACAGGAAGCCCGCACTCATCGTATCGCTGCGAACAAGGCGGTGAACTGCTCGCTTTGCTCCGGTACGACGAGATGACTCCGGGTAAATTGCTAACCGGCCGCTTTTGCTGAAGGTTTCTTCAACTGAAAGAAGAGCTGTCGCTTGCTTGGTTGACCTCAGGTTCCACTTGCCCCCCAAACGACCGCAGGTTGCCGGTCAAATTGGATCCGACTTCAAGTGGCCAATAGTGGCTCAAACCCAGCCACTTCGAAATTTCGAAGGGGCGATTCCGGGGTTATCGTGGAGGTTGCCCGGCAGATGTCAGAGATGCTTTGATATCGAATGCAACCCAATTAGACCTTCACCCATGAATACGATATTGCCAGCACTGTCGATGGGAAAAATGTAATCAGCATTTGTTGGCACTTCAGAATTAAATATTGGCCACGACCGAGCAATTTTAATCGAATCATTTCGGCAGAATATCAACTTTTTTATTTTTCTCTGTTTACCGCAAAATACATTTTTTGAAAATTGAATCATGCATCTCGGAGAATTAAAAATGTGGTAGTCTTCAGCCTGAACAAAAGTGCTCACATTATTTGAATCAACCAATTCCAAAACAGACGATTTACAATCGACCTCGGAGCAACCAAGCCCGGCATACATGGCAAAAGCAAACCCGATTACAATGATTTTCCATTCGATATTCATGTGTGCAAATTTTATTGTGGCGTGTAGTAGCCCGATTGGTTCGATTCAATACCCTCTACACCACCATAGATTTTATTAACGCCAGTCAGCGGTAGTATTTGAGGCTGGTAATACCATCCATTTTTTGAGTAAACATATTCTGTTCCATTATGGCTTCAACCATAGAAGACAGCCCCGTGCTCCTTCTCAAATCGGATTGCTGTTTTTCCGAATTTTGCAAATTCAGGGCGGACTGAAGTGTAGTTCTTTTGGAGTACCCCGTCAAAATCTGCTTCGTGTTGAAAATTAAACCCGCATCCATTGAAAATTTCCTTTCCTTGAGTACCAGATACCGCTGATCCCCAGCAATTGTAGTCATCCGCATTGGACATATGAAAAAGGCCGTATGGCTTAATTAATCCAGCTTCCGAGCGTTCAATCGATCGAGTAAATACATTATCCAGTCTGACCTTGTCGCCTTTATTAAAATAGGAACCGTCCCTGTCTGTAACATCGTAACCTTGATCACACGCAAGTTTTTGTGCTTCATTATGTGTAACTCCCATAAACTCCGACAACGAACAAATATTATCGCCCGCTTCCGCAATCAAGTCGCCTTTACTATCCGGCTTCCATGCGTTTTTCCCTGTAGGGTCGATCAAGCTGATCGGATTCCCCATCACATAGTTGTACGGTGACCAACTTGGATATTCTGTCTGCGCAGGGTCAAGCGATAAAAAGCGCGCCACATCGCTGTCATAGTAGCGCGCCCCGCGGTAGTCCAATCCTGTTTCCTGATCTCTTTCGTGCTGGGTGGTCAGGTAACGCTCGGGGCCATTGCTGTTGACATACTGCCTCAAAATCTTTCCGTAAGGAAAATAATCCACCACGTGCTCCAAAGTGAAGCTGCTGGTGGCATGGTTGAGCAAAGGGTCCGGCGCGGTGCCGGTGGGGTTGTTGCAGTCCACCACCGGTGTAAAGGCCACGCGCAGGTTGCCCAAGTGGTCGTGCTCGTAGTAGGTCACTTTGTTGAGGGCGGTGTTGGCCGGGTAAGTATACGCAAAGGGGAAGGAGATGGGGCCGTTGCGCTGGCTCCATTATGTCACAAAGGCACGAGCGACCTTAAGCTCAATTCTTTCGCGCGACACTCGCGCCAGTTAGGGACATGCGCTACACGATGCGCCGTTTGCACTACTCTGTCTCCTCGTCGCATTCCACCGTGAACCCGATGTGGTCGTGACTCGAGGCGATTATGCATGTGCCGTAGTAAGGCTTGAACTCCATCGGACCGGGTTGATAGATGTGGACTGCCAACTTAGTGCTATCCCCTGTATCTGTCGCATTTATTGTTAGCACTGACGCTCCCAAGTACTCGTAGTTCTCTTGCCTCCCACTGGTGTCAATGGCAAAAAACATCACCGGTTTGTAGGCTGTTCCGATCAGTAATTCCATCACATTCCCCGATGTACGAATGAAGTACACGCTATCCACGGCAGCTTGGAAAAGCGGTTCGCGAAGGTTCAAGTACCACTTTGCTTTCTTGTTCTCGATTAACTTACTGAAGGCGGTTCCTTGCGCAGCCCTAAGCTCAGAAGGACCGTATCTACCCACTATGTATGTGTCACGCTGATCGGAAGTTCCATCCGATGAAATAGGCTTCCCAGAGCAGGCTAGTCCCAACATAAGCACTAAGAAGGGTGATTTAGGAAGCATGGACTTAGTGGGTCAACTTGGCTGCTGTGGAGATACCCGTGATGTTCAAGTTCAACAATTCGAGGTGTCCCGCTTTGTACGCGGGAAGCGATTTGAAATAGTCGGCTTTGATTGGTGGTGAGGCGTAGTAATGCGCTCCCGTCCTTAAGGCCGGACTGTTCATCACGCCGTAAGCAGCGAAAGCGGCTTGAGCAAGACTATGGCGTAGAAATTTGTCTCGGTATTCCACGCCGAACTTGCCTCCATCCCGGCGCTCGGCTGTTTGCCGAGTGCCTGCCCTCTCGCGGCCTCCGGCCTTTTCAACCATCATCACCGAACATTTTTAGCACACTTTCCTGGTGTGCGCTGCTGTGTGCAGAATGCCCCGGCAAGGTAGGCTTGGCAAAAGGCCCTGCCTTCAAGTATCCCTTCCGCGCACCGCCTCCGGGTGAACAC
>CALMYC010000102.1 GCA_937873385.1 uncultured Flavobacteriales bacterium
AGCGACCCTGACGCGGGCTTCATCCGCCGCATCGCCGTGAGCACGAACTATGTGATCTTCAGCCAAATGGTGAGCAATCCGCTCACCCCCGGCGTGAAGTACTTCGCCCGCGTGCGCAGCAACGTTTCCGGCCCCGTGGCCAATGCGCATTGGGGCAGTGGTTGTGAAATGGGCCTGGGCGTGGCGCAAGTGGTCACGTGTTCCCAGTTGATCCAGTCGCCGGCCTACGGACATAGCTGCAACGAGACGCGTGCCTTCAACCCGACCGCGAACAACAGCTTCATCTATGCCACGCCGGTTGTTGGCGGCACGGAATACCAGTTCCGCATCTACAACACTAGTGAAGGCTATGACCAAACCTTCACCCGCAACACCTACATCCTGCAGTTGAAGTGGAATGCCACCGTGGCACCACCCCTCACGAACGGGTCCACGTACAATGTGGCGATCAATGTGAAGGTGAATGGCGTGTACACCGGCTTCTGCCCCAGCAGCTGCACCATCACCATTGACAACAGCGGAAGCGCCACCTTCGCGAGCATGGAACAGGCCGGCTTCGGTGAAGCCACCCTTTGGCCCAACCCGGTGCGCGACGGACAGGTGAACCTGAGCATCGGTGACCTGAAGGATGCCGAACAGCGCATCACCGTTGACGTGGAGGACATCTACGGCAAGCAGGTGTTTGCCCAGGAGTTCGGCAACAGCGGAGGCCGTTTCAACACCATCCTGCAACTGCCGGGCGACATCGCCAGCGGCGTGTACATGGTGAACATCACGGTGAACGGCGAGCGCAGCGTGCAACGCTTGAGCATTGTGAAGTAAGCAAGCTCATCCCCAGGGAAACCCTGGGGGAACGATCAAAAGGCGAGGGCCCTCCGGAAACGGGGGGCTCTCGTCGTTCCCGGGGGTCGCGTGCACTGTTAAAATTGACGAAGCAGGCCCTGGGGGCCATGGGCCCGTCAAGAACTTGTTTCCCCAAACAGATGCACAAGTCCATCAAACATCCACGAAAATGACGATCCGTGCGGTTCCCCTCCAGTTGGCGATCGGACTCTTGATGCTGATCGGGCCTGCAGCCCCGTGCAAGGCCCAGATCCTGGACCGGATCAAGGAGCGTGTAAAAAGCACGGCCGAGGACCACGTGGTCAATGACGCGGGCAACGCCACGGACAAGGCCATTGACAAGGCGGAGGACAAGGCGGGCAAGGCTGCACAAAAGAAGGAAGCCAACGGAGATGCGGATGCCAAGGGCGCTGCGGGAAATGTACCCGGGAACAAGGCTTCAGGCGGCGCGCAAACCCAGGCCGCAAGCATCCACAGCTACCAGAACTATGATTTCGTGCCGGGCGACACGATCATCTTCTCGGATGACTTCAGCGAGGACCAGGACGGGGAATTTCCGGCCCATTGGGACCTCACCGATGGGCAAGCGGTGGTGAACTCGATCACGGGGAAACCAACTTTCTGCCTCACCGAGGGCAACTATTGCAGGGTGTACCCACGGATGAAGACCGCGAGCTATTTGAGCGACCCCTTCACCATTGAATTCGACACGTACACGGATGGGGAAGGAGACGAGTCTCCGATCCTTTTCCTGGGCTACACGAATGCGGATGGGGACCACGGGGAGGGCACCGTGTCTTTTGTACGAGGGGATGGGGAAGGCCGGGGGGACGTGGGCACGGCGGGATTCCCCCGCGATGGGTTGAGCGCCGACATGCCGCAGGCGCTCAAGGCTTCCTACGTGAACAACTGGCACCACTGCGCGGTGATCTGCAAGAACGGCCAACTGAAATGCTACGTGGACCAGTACCGTGTCCTGGTGGTGCCCAACTTGGGCTGCTCGCCCGCCTCCTTCGGGTTCGGCGGCATCGGCGACATGGACCATCCCATCATGGTCACCAACGTCCGTGCGGCCGCCGGTGGAACCATGAACACCATCGGCAAGAAATTCACCGAGGCCAAGATCGTTACGCACGGCATCAACTTCGATACCGGCAAGTCCACGCTGAGGCCGGAGAGCATGGGCACCTTGAACATGATCGTGAAGGTGATGACCAGCAACCCGGACCTGAAATTCGAGGTGGACGGGCACACGGACAACACCGGCGATGCCGCGCACAACCTGGCCCTCTCCAAGCAGCGCGCGGAGGCAGTGGAGGCCCAGTTGGAGCAATTGGGCATCGCGGCCTCCCGCCTTTCAGCCAAAGGATACGGTGACACCAAACCCATGGACGGCAACGATACCCAGGCGGGGCGGGCCAACAACCGGCGCGTGGAATTCGTGCGGATGTAGGCAAGGGCCCGCAGCAAGGCCGGTCAGGGCTACCGTTCCTTCTTTTCCTTGTCCCGTTTTTGCGGCTGAAGGGGATTGGCGGTCATCGCCTTCCACGCCTCGCGCTTGCGCAGAATATCGCAGGCCAGCCACACCGCGTGGCGGAAGGAACCCTCATCTGCGATGCCTTTGCCCGCGATGTCCAATGCCGTGCCGTGGTCCGGGCTGGTGCGCACCACGGGAAGCCCGGCGGTGTAGTTCACGCCGTGGCCGAAATTCAGGGCCTTGAAAGGAATTAGCCCTTGGTCATGGTACATGGCCAAAACACCGTCAAAATGCTTGTAGGAACCGTTGCCGAAGAAGCCGTCGGCGGGATAGGGGCCGAGTGCCGTGATGCCCTCGTCATTGAGCTTGCGCACCGCCGGAAGGATGCGCTCCTTGTCCTCGGCACCCAGCGTGCCGCCGTCACCGGCATGGGGGTTGAGGCCCAGGATGGCGATCTTGGGCCCGTCAATGCCGAAGTCGCGCCCCAGGCTTTGGTGCAGCAGGCGTGCTTTGGCAAGGATGCGTTCAGTGGTGATGGCCTGCGCCACGTCCTTCAGCGGAATGTGGCCCGTAACGGTGCCCACGCGCAAGCCCTCGCCCACCAACAGCATCAGCACCTCCGCATCGCCACCGGCCATGTGCGCCAAGTATTCGGTGTGGCCGGGAAAGGCAAAGCCGGCTTGCTCCATGCTGTGTTTGTCTATGGGCGCGGTGACCAGCACGTCCACTTTGCCGGTGGCCAGGTCATGCGCGGCAGCCTCCAGGCTCTTGATGGCGTAGGGTGCCACTTTCGCGGAGGCGGCACCCGGCTCGATGGGTGCTTCCTCATCCCACGCGTGCACCACGTTGAACTTCTTGTGGATGGCATCCTCCGCACGGCCCACGCCATTGATCTGCATCTGTTCGCCGCCCGGGAAGGTTTTTCGGCACAGGTTCACGGCGCGTGCGCCGCAATACAGAACGGGCGTGATGTCCTGCAGCATCCGCTGGTCCTCGAATGTCTTGAGCACCACCTCCAGGCTGATGCCATTGAGGTCGCCGCAACTGATGCCCACACGCACGGGTCCTTCGCTCATGGCTTGCTTCACTTGGCCGCAGCGCGGCGTTTCAGGAATTCAAACAGCAGGCGAACACCTACACCGGTGCCGCCCTTGGGCCGGTAGTGGTCGCGCTTGTCCAGGAATGCGGGGCCGGCAATGTCGAGGTGGATCAGCGGCTTGGTGGTGAACCGCGGCAGGAATTTTCCTGCGGTGATCTGCCCGGCAAGTGCGCTGCCCATGTTCTTCAGGTCGGCAATGTCACTCTTCAGCTCTTCGCCGTATTCCTCCCAGAAGGGCATGCGGGCCACCCGTTCAAAGGTGTGCTCGGCGGCATCGTGCAGCAGGCCGAATTGCTCTTCCGGGGCCGTGCCCATGGTTACCGTGCCATAGGTTCCGATGGCGCGCATGGCCGCACCCGTGAGCGTGGCCACGGTGAAAACGGTTTCAGCGTCATGCCGTTCGCCATAGCTCAGCGCATCGGCGAGGATCAGCCGGCCTTCGGCATCGGAGTTGAGGTTCTCCACCGTGAGGCCGCTGTGCATGGTGAGCACGTCGCCGGGGGCGAAGGCTTTGCCGCCTGGGCGGTTGTCGGCAGCGGGTGCCAAGGCCACCACGTGCACGGGCAACTTGCATTTGGCGGCTGCGCTGATGGCCCCGATCACGGCGGCGGCACCGGCCATGTCGCACTTCATGGAGTCCATGCTGTTGGGCGTGGGCTTCAGGCTCAGTCCGCCGGTATCATACACCATGCCTTTGCCCACGAGCAACACGGGCTTTTTGTTCACGGCGTTCGCCGGCTTCCACTCCATGATGATGAACGCGGGCGGGTCAATGCTGCCCTGGTTCACGGCCAGCAATCCCCCCATGCCTTCGGCCGTGATCTGTTTTTCGTTCAGCACCTTCACCTTGAAGCCATTGGCTTTTCCGAGTTTTTCAGCCTCGCTGCCCAGCTGTGAGGCGCTGAGGTGCGACACGGGTTCATTCACCAGGTCACGGGCGGAGCACACGGCCGCAAAGACGGCCTGCAACTCCTGGAGGTCACCGGGCTTTACCTCATTGGCCAGCAGGCTGAGCTTCTTCAATGTGCGGGGCGGCAACCCGGTCTTGTGCCGGTTGAAGCTGTATGCCCCGAGCACCGCGCCCTCCACCAGGGCCAATGTCCGGGGCGGGTCGTCCTGCAGGCTGACCACCTGTGCTTCCTCACGCTTGGCCGCGATCAGTTTCTGCACCATGGCATTTCCGGCCTGCCGCGCACGTTCCAGTGCGTGGGATGCGCTGCCCTGCCCGGCCTGGTGCACCATCACCAGGCGGCCGCTGATGTCACAGGTCGCCACCAGCGCATCATCCTTCAATTGTTCCAGCAAATACTGCCGGTCATTGCGTTCCAGGTCCAGGCTGCGCAGGTGGCCGGGATCATCCAGGATCACCAGGAGGTCTTTTGCGCCTGCGGCACGGGTGGTTTTGCTGATCTGGAGCATGGAAATGCACAAGTGCTTGTAGGGGAGGCCGAAGATAGGGGGCCGCCCGTGGTTTGCAGGGAGCTTGCCCAGGGCATTGGTGCCGGGGGAGGGCTGTGGACACCTGCGGCCAGGGGCCGTAAACCAACGAACGGCTGCGTTCGCCCCTTGAACGGGGGGCGACGTGGATGGGGCCAGTCGTGGAATTGCCGAACTTTGCGCAGCTATGCCCGGCTTTTTCCGCCCATTTGCCACCGGCCTGCTCCTGATGTGGGCCTTGGCCGCCCAGGCCACGCACAATGAGGCGGGCGAGATTCTCGTGTGCCACACGGGCGGACCGGGAAGCCTTACCTACGAGGTCACCATCATCACCTACACCAATCCGTTGTCCCAGGCTGACCGGCCGGAGTTCATCCTCAGTTGGGGTGATGGCACGCCGCTGGACACCATCAGCCGTGATGCCTCGGATGTGATCACGGTGGCGGGCATCAGCACCCAGCGCAACCTGTACATCCACACCCACGTGTATCCCGGCCCGGGCGTGTACCTCCTGCAATACATCGACCCCAACCGCGTGGCCGACGTGGTGAACATCCCCGGCTCGGTGAATGTGCCGATGTGCGTGCAGACGCAGTTGGTGATCAGTGTGGCAGGCAATGACTGCACCCCGCAATTCCTGAACCCACCGATCCAGAATGCATGCCTGGGGCAACCATGGATACACAATCCCGGGGCTTTTGACACCGATGGCGACAGCCTTTCCTATGAGCCGATGGTCTGCCTCGGCGGGGACTTGAACGGGGATGGCCTCGGGGATCCCATTCCGGGCTACCAGATGCCGAACCAGGTTTCCCCCGGCGCCAATAACCAGTACGCCATAGACCCCGTGACGGGCACGATCACGTGGAATTCACCCCAACAGGCGGGCATCTACAACATTGCCTTCCGTGTGCGGGAATGGCGGAAGATCAACGGCCAATGGATATGCATCGGTTGGGTGGAGCGCGACATGCAGGTGATCGTGGGCCCGTGCAATGACCGTCCGCCGGTGCTTGCCGATGTGCACGATACCTGCGTGGTGGCGGGCACCGCATTGACGATCGGCGTGCAGGCCACAGACCCGGATGCCGGGCAGATCATCACACTGGCCGCCATGGGGGCGCCGTTCGAAGTGCCAAGTTCCCCGGCCGTGTTCACTTCCTCGCCGACGCAGAACACCGTGTTCGGGAATTTCTCCTGGAACACCGAGTGCTCGCATGTCCGGCAACAGCCCTACCAGGTGGTCTTCAACGCACGCGACGATTACAACATGGTGCAGCTGCAGGACTATGCAACCATGTTCATCACCGTGGTGGCCCCTGCACCGCAGGATCCCGTCGCTGCACCCAGCGGTGCGGCCATGAACTTGACCTGGGACCCCAGCATTTGTTCAAATGCCAGCGGTTACCGGCTTTACCGGCACCAAGGCAGTTCCGGATGGACGCACGGCCATTGTGAAACCGGTGTGCCCGCCTACACCGGGTTCCAGTTCATCGGCAGCACCAACGGGTGGAACAACACCAGCTTCACGGACACGGGGCTGGCCTTCGGCATCCAGTACTGCTACCTGGTCACCGCCACCTTCCCGGACGGGGCGGAGAGCTACGCAAGTGTGGAGTTCTGCAACATGCTGCAACGCGATCTTCCCATCATGACGCATGTAAGCGTGGGCATCACCGACAATGCCGCCGGGCAGGACACCGTGCGCTGGAGCAACGCCTACGACCTCGATACGCTTCAGTTTCCGGGTCCCTACCTGTTCAAGCTTTACCGTGGGAATGGACAAACCACTGCAAATAACCTGATCTACACCAGTCCGGTCTCCCCACACCTCGCCAGCCCGGACACCTTTTTCCTGGACCAGGGCCTGGATACCCGGACCATCGGCCATGCCTACCGCGTGGAGCTGTACAGTGAAGGCGGCAGCATGCTCATCGGAACTGGCAATACGGCCTCTTCCGTGTTCATAGTGCCTGAGCCGAACGATGCGCAGATCACCCTGCACATCAATTTCACTACACCGTGGATCAATACGCTGTTCGAGGTCTATCGGCAGATCGGCGGCGTGTTCACCTACATCGGCTCGTCCACCGGGACAACCTACGTGGACACCGGCTTGGTGAACGGACAGACGTATTGCTATTACGTGAAAGCCTTTGGAGCCTATGACGATCCCTCCATCGTCTCGCCGTTGATCAACTTCAGCCAGGAGACGTGCGCCAGCCCGGTGGACCTCACCCCACCTTGCCCGCCCGCGCTGGCCTTGGTGAACGATTGCGAATTGCCGCTGAACACGCTCACCTGGAACAACCCGAACAACAGTTGCGCCCACGACACCTGGCGCTACAATGTCTATTTCATGGACAGCCTGGGCGGGCCATGGGTGTTGGTCCACACCATAACAGGTGCCACGGATACCACGTTCACGCATGTTGACGGCACCTCCGTGGCCGGCTGTTACGCCGTTACCGCCATTGATTCCGTGGGCAACGAAAGCGCTTTCGGCGATACCGTTTGCGGCGACAATTGCCCCGAATACACACTTCCCAACATCTTCACCCCGAACAGTGACCGCGTGAACGATCTGTTCGTTCCTTTCCCGTACCGCGGTGTAAAGCAGATCGACCTGCAGGTGTTCAACCGCTGGGGCCAGGTGGTGTTCTCCACAAACGATCCGGGCATCCGCTGGGACGGCACGGTGAACAACAAGGGCGAGCCCGTTCCGGATGGCGTGTATTTCTATGTGTGCAACGTTTTCTTCAAGCGGTTGGCGGGCACCGATCCGGTGGTGCTGAAGGGCTATGTGCATGTGCTGGACGGCAACCACACGCAGCAGAATTGATGTTCACGGGCATTGTGGAACAAATGGGGATGGTGGTGGAGGTGGCCCGTTCCGGCGCGAACAGGTACCTTGTGGTGAAAGCACCCTTCGCGCACGAGCTGCACGTCGACCAAAGCGTGGCACACAACGGCGTGTGCCTTACCGTGGTGGAACAGAGCGGAAATCACTACCGCGTAACGGCCATTGAGGAGACCTTGCAGCGCACCACGCTCGGCGGTCTGAAACCGGGCGACCCTGTGAACCTGGAGCGCAGCATGCGCATGGGCGACCGCCTGGACGGGCATATCGTGCAAGGCCACGTGGATGCCACCCTGCGGTGTGCCGGCAAGGAACCGCGCGACGGCAGTTGGTGGTTCACCTTTGCATTGCCGCAAGACCCTGGGCTGGTCGTGATGAAAGGCTCGATCTGCCTCAACGGCGTGAGCTTGACCGTCGCCGCATTGGAGGCGCGTACGTTCAGTGTGGCCGTGATCCCTTACACCTATGGGCACACTACGTTCAAGACGTTGGGCGTGGGCGAAACGGTGAACGTGGAATTCGACGTGATCGGCAAATATGTGGCCCGGATGCTGGCCCCGCGGATCAACGCTTGACAAACTGCGACCGCAGTACGCCGGCCTCGTTTCGCAGTTCGAACAGATAACTGCCGGCCGGAAGGCCGGAAAGGTCCACCAGGCCCACGCGCGCATCAGCCGTGCGCAATGACCGGCCCATGGCGTCGAGCACATAGGCGGTGCCAGCCGTCGCCGCACCAGGGTGCCAAGCGATCCGGTCCGTTGCCGGGTTGGGGAAAAGCACCAAGGCATTGTCCCTCCGGGCGAGATCGGCCACGGAGACAGTGATCTCATTGTTTGCACTGATCAGCCATGTGTCCGGGTCGAACTGCACACTGTCCACGGCGAACGGCAGGTGGAACGAAAAGGTCTGGCCGTTCACGGTATTGTCCAACACGACCGTACTGTCCGTTCCGCCGCCGAAAAAGCGCAGTGGCACGGGCAGTTCGAAAAAATCCACGGAGGGGTGGGAAGTGGTCTGCGCGAGTATGGCCGTCACCTGGCCATCACCGGCCTGGGACCATGTGGTGGTATAGGACGGATATCCCTCGCCGGTGTACCAGTCCGAAAAAAATCCGGTGAGGTCCATGCCGGAAGCAGCTTCCAGGTGGGCCTTGAGGTCCGCGGTGCTGGCCGTGCCATACGCCAATTGCGGGTCGGCCAAGTAGGCGCGCAGGCCGTGGTAAAAGGCACTATCGCCGCAGATCCAACGCAGCATGTGGATCACCATTGCGCCCTTGTTGTAGGTAAGGCGGCTGTCGAAGAGCCTGCCTTGGTCCAGGGTGTCCGTGCAAAATACGCTGCCACCTGGCTCGCTGGTGATACTGGCCAGTTTCATCTGCTTCCAAATTCCCCAGTACTGGGGAGCCTGGTATTCGTAGGCCAGGCCACTGAGGTAGGTGGCGAATCCCTCGTTCAGCCAGATGTCGGCCCAGCTATGGCACGTCACCTTGTCGCCGAACCACTGGTGTGCCAATTCATGCGCGGAGATCTCCGGATGGTACACGCCCAGGAAGGTCATGGTCTGGTGTTCCATGCCGCCCCCCCACCCGAACCGGGCTTGGCCGTATTTCTCTTCCGCAAACGGGTAGAGGCCGAACAGCTGGCTGAAGAGGACCATCGCGGGCATTAAGTTGGTCATGTTCACCACGGCATCGCCGAATTCCGACGGATAGGCATATGTCAGCATGGGTATGCTGTCGTTGCCCACCTGGGCGTACTGCAAATGCACCGCGTAGTCAGTCACGGCAGTTGCTATCAAGTAATGATCAATGGGATACCGGTGCCGCCAATGCCAAGTGGTGAGCGCGCCGGTGGTGTCGGCGGGCATCAGCAGCCCATTGCCGGCGGCGCGGTATTGGCTGGGCGTGGTGACATACGTGTCCAGCGAATCGATCTTGTCATTGAGGTCCTGCTTGCAAGGCCACCAGTCCTTGGCGCCGTAGGGTTCGCTCAGCGTCCAAAGCACCGGTGCATGCTGGATGGTGTCCTGTACACCGGTCATGAAGCTGCCCAATCCGGCTTCGGGCGGCACGCCGTGGTAGGTAACGGAGATGGAGTCCAATTGTCCTGTGGGAATGACGGTGGGCAATTCGATCATCAAAAGGTCACCCGGCTCTTGCGTGAAGGCAAGTGAGTTGCCGTGCATGCCCACGTTGTCCACCACCAGGCTGTCGCTCAGGTCGAAGATCATTTGGCCCAGGTCCGCCGTGGCGGTGAAATAGGACGTGACCGTGCCGCTGATGTAGCGCACGGCGGGGTCCAGCGTCCACGCACAGCGGTGATACTTCAGGTCGTAGCCGCGCGTTGGCGGTGCGCCGCTGCGTGCCGTGCCGAATTGCGGGTGCTCGGATCTCACAAAGGCGTCAAAGGAGCCTTCCGGGACCAATTGGGCCTGTGCCAGGGCCGTCAACAGAAGAAAAACGGAGCAGGACAGGTGGCGCATGGGATGCAAGATAGGCAGCGTCCTGGCCGCATGGTCCGACGGGGCTATGGCTGTTCAGAAGAGTTTCGAGGCAATGGCTTTCACGGCCTCGGACTTGCCCATGGTGTAGAAATGCAGGCCGGGTACGCCGTGCTGCTGCAATTCCTTGGCCTGTTGGGTGGTCCATTCAACACCCAGGTTGAACACGGCCTCATCGGTGCTGCACTTCACCAGCTCGCGGGCGTAGTCGTCTGGCAGGTCAATGTGGAAGGTCTTTGGGATAAAGGCCACGTGCCGGAAGTTCGTGAGCGGCTTGAGCCCGGGAATGATGGGCACGGTGATGCCTTCCCTGCGGCAGCGCTCCACAAAATCGAAGTAGCGCTTGTTGTCGAAGAACATCTGCGTGACCAAATAGTCCGCACCCGCGTCCACCTTGCGCTTCAAGTAGGCGATGTCCGTGCCAAGGTTCAGTGCCTCGGAATGTTTTTCCGGGTAGCATGCCGCACCAATGCACAGGCTAGTGGGCGATGCTTCCTGCTCTTCCTCATAGAGGTACTTGCCCCTGTTGAGCCCGGCGATCTGGCTGATGAGCTGGTCGGCATGCACATGGCCGTCGCGCTCGGGGATGAAGTGCGGTTCACTCTTGATCGGGTCTCCACGCAGGGCCAGCACGTTGTCAATGCCCAGGAAGTTCAGCTCGATCAAAGCGTCCTCGGTGTCCTCGCGGCTGAAGCCCCCGCAGATCAGGTGCGGCACGGTGTCCACCTCGTACTTGGCCTTGATCATGGCGCAAATGCCCACGGTGCCGGGGCGCTTGCGCAGGCGGATCTTTTGCAACAGCCCCTGCCCGCGCTCCTTGTAGATCACCTCCTCGCGGTGGTAGGTCACGTTGATGAAGCTGGGCTTGAAGTCCATCAAGGGGTCGATGCCCGCATAGATGGAATGGATGTCCTTGCCCTTCAATGGGGGCAGGATCTCGAAGGAAAACAGGGTGCGCTTGCTTTGGTGCAAGTGGTCGATCACTTTCATGGGTGCTAAATAAGGAAGCCCCGACCAATGGCTGGGGCTTCCCGGTCAGATGGTCAAGGGTGGCTCAACGTACCAAGGTCACGTTGCCCGTGTACTCGTCCCCGTTGATCAATTTCAAAATGAAGAAGTAGGTGCCCTCCGGAATATCCTTGCCGGGCCTCCACGTGTTCTTGTAGTTCGAACTGCTGTAAACCACCTGGCCCCACCGGTTGAACACGGAGAGCGAAGTATTCGGATAGTACTGGGCGCCTTCAAAGGCCAAGGCATCGTTTTCCCCATCGTTGTTGGGGCTGAACACATTGGGGATGATGATCGTCACCGGTACCACAACCTGGACATAGGTATAGGTGCTGGTGCAACCGTCGGCCGTGGTTACCGTGAGCGTGATCGGGTACTCGCCCGGCACCGTGAACGTGTGCGAAAACGTGTTTCCGTTGCCGTTGCCAATGGAGTCGGTGGACCAGGCCACACTGGTGATGGTGCCACCGTTGGGGCTTGATGTGTTGGTATACGTGACCGTGGCCCCGGGGAACACCGTACCGTTCGGGTTGCCGATGAAGCCGGCGGTCGGGGAGTTGGCGCTGTTCACGTTTACGGAGGCGGAGGTTCCGGAACATCCTTCCGGGTTTGTCACCGTTACGGAGTAGGAGCCCGTGCCCACGCTGATGCTGGGGTTGTGGCTGCCATTGCTCCAAGCATAATTTTGATAGGGCTCGGTGGTGGAAAGCACGGCAGGCTCACCGCCGCAGTTGAACAACACACCGTTGATCACCGGGGCAGGGGTGGGTGCTTCATGCACCACGATGGTGTTGGACACCAGGATGCAAGCACCCGTACTGGCCTGCACGTAGTAGGTGCCCGGGCCCACCAGTACCACACTGTCGTTCCAGTTGTTGCTCCACTGGTAGTGCTGGTAGCCGCCGGATGCCGTCAGTACCACGCCCTGCCCTGCACAGGCCACGGTATCCCCGGTGATCACAGGGGGCGGAGCGGCCACATAGAACACGCGGATCGCCACGGTGACCGTGGTGGTCATGGGCGGTGTTCCGTCATCACTGGCCGTGTATGTGATCACGTGGATGCCGCCGTTCACCGTGTCGGCCACAGTGGGAATGAACTGCAAGTGAAGATTGGCCGTGTTGGCTGGACTGGTGTTCGTCTCCGTGATCGTGGCGTTCAATGGGGGCACAATGGTGTAGCTCGCCATCGTAAGCTGGCCGGCTTCCGGGGCAAGGAAATTGATGTCCAGGTCCACCAGTTCATTCACGCATACATCAACCGTATCGCAAAGGGACGTGCTGCTGGCAATGGGTGGAATGTTTTGTGTGCTCGAACCTCCTGAAGTGGTGGTGTTGAAGACGAAATTCTTGTTGTCCAACCAGCTAATGCCGTCGGATGCCCCGAAAGGCCCATCATAGTCGGTGCCGGCATGGTCGAAGCGTCCGAACTGGATGAAATCCACTCCGTTGCCCCGGTTGGCGCCCACGGTCGCGGGTATGCCGCCAAACCCGTTCGTGCCCAAGGAGGCATCCCCCGTCGTCCATTGCATGTCCTTGTAGCAAAAGGAAACCGTGTTTCCGATGCCCACATCCGTGTTGGTGCCGTCACTGATGATCAACTGGAACGTATTCCGCTTGTCCGTATGCATCCCATAGTACCCCACGCTGTCCCAGTTCACATACAGTGCGTTGGGCGTCAACCTGTATTTTACGGTTCCGCCCGAAACGCCATTTGAGATCCGTGTGTCCACGTCGCCCCAAAAAGGAGCCACCATGATGGTGTCGTTCTGCCCGTTAAAACCGGGACCGGCAGGAAATCCGCCGGCACTGAACGAATACAACCCTGCATTGAAGGTGATGTTTCCATTGTTATTGATGTAGCAGGAACTGTACAGGTCACCATACAGGTTGAACTGGAAGGGCAAGGTGATCATACTGGAGTAGCCATCGTCATTGGGCTGCATCGCCAAT
>CALMYC010000103.1 GCA_937873385.1 uncultured Flavobacteriales bacterium
AACATTCCCCGCACCGTTACGGTTTCCACGTTCTACATGGATGAAACCGAGGTGACCAACCTGCACTGGTGCGAGTACCTCTACTGGTTGGACCGCGTTTACGGCGCCGACTATCCGGAGATCTACAAAAAAGCCCTGCCCGATACCTTGGTGTGGCGCAGTAAGCTCGCATTCATGGAGCCCAAAGTGGAATACTACCTGCGGCACCCCGCCTACCGCGATTATCCCGTGGTTGGCGTGAACTGGTTGCAGGCCAACGACTATTGCGCCTGGCGCGGGGACCGTGTCAACGAGGCCATCCTGATCCGGGAAGGTTTGTTTGAGCATTACCCCAACCAGATCAACGAAGACCACTTCACCACAGACAGCTACCTGGTCGGCCAATATGAAAGTGGCAAGAAGGTGGACGGTATCAAGGACTTCAACCCCAACAAGGACACGCGCAACGTGCGCATGGAGGATGGCATTCTACTGCCGCGTTACCGCCTCCCGACCGAGGCCGAATGGGAATATGCCGCTTATGGCCTGGTGGGCAACACCGTGGACGAGCGCATCGTGGAGCGCAGGGTTTACCCATGGAACGGGCATTTCGTGCGTTACGACAGCCGCAAAAAAGGTGGTTCCTTCTTCGGTGACTTCCGCGGCAACTTCATGCGCGGCCGAGGCGACTACATGGGTGTGGCAGGCAGCCTGAACGACAATGCCGACATCACCGCACCGGTCTTCAGTTACTGGCCCAATGACTATGGCCTTTACAACATGGCCGGCAACGTGAGCGAATGGACCATGGACGTGTACCGCCCGCTGAGCTTTGAGGATGAAAATGGCCTGCAGCCGTTCCGCGGCAATGTGTTCAAGACCAAAGTGCTCAACAGCGACGGGGCCATTGCGGACAAATACGACAAGGTGATCTACGACATTGAAGGCATCAAATACTGGCTCACTGAATTCCAAACGAAAATGCAGGGCCGTGCCTCCGAAGAAGAGGCCAAGTTGATCGATGACCTGATGACCAAGATCGATGCCGCCGTGGACCTCAACAACCAGCGCAAGTTCGACCCGGCCAACCAGAACGTACAGGACATGGTGGACATGATCAAAGCCCAGGACCTGGAGATCTGCCCCAAGCTGCTCGCCGGATTGAGCGAATACCAAAAGGAACAACCGGGCGATGTGAAAATGCGCGATGTGACCGTGGAGGAGAACATCGACCGGCGCAACTACCGCCAGAGCGACAACATCAACTACGAGGACGGCGACCTGGAAAGCAGCATCTATTACGAGGAACCTGATCACACGGGCAATGCCATGTATGACTGGGGCAAGACCACCCTCATCAACGACCACTCCCGCGTGTACAAGGGGGCCAGTTGGGCGGACCGCATCTATTGGGCCAACCCCGGCACCCGCCGCTACCTGGACGAACGCCAAAGCACCGCCACCATCGGCTTCCGATGCGCAATGACCCGGGTGGGCAGTCCTGTGGGCTTGGGCGACAGCGATCGCAGGAAGAAACTGAAGAAGTGAACAATCGTTGATCCCCGAGAAAGGCCCCGGAACGTGCCCAACGTCCGGGGCCTTTCCTTTGCCCCATGGTGAGCATCACAGAATTGCACCGGCTGTTCCGTGCCTCCTCAGGCATCTGCACCGACACCCGCAAGCCCCTGCCTGGCGGCATCTTCCTCGCCCTCAGCGGCCCCCGGTTCAACGCCAATGCCTTCGCCGCACAAGCCCTTGAAAAAGGATGCGCCTATGCCGTGGTGGACGACCCGGCTGTGGCCACGGATGAACGTTTCCTCGTGGTGCCCGACACCCTGAAGGCCCTGCAGGAGCTTGCCCGCCACCACCGGCGCACATTCGCCTTCCCCGTGATCGGCATCACCGGCACCAACGGCAAGACCACCACCAAGGAACTGCTGCATGCCGTACTGGAAACCGAGCGCGCCACCTTGGCCACCGAAGGCAACCTCAACAACCACATCGGCGTGCCCCTCACCTTGCTGAAACTCAAGCCGGAGCACCGCATCGCCATCATTGAAATGGGTGCCAGCAAACGCGGCGACATCGCCGGGTTGTGCGCCATCGCCGAACCCACGCACGGCCTGATCACCAACATCGGCAAGGCCCACCTGGAGGGCTTTGGCAGTGTGGAGGGCGTAGTGGCCACCAAGACGGAACTGTACGCATGGCTGCGCGAACACGGCGGCACCGTCTTCGTGAACGGCGATGATCCACTGCTGCTGGAGAAAAGCGAAGGCATCGCGAAGCGGATCACGTACGGCACCGGCGAAGCGAACAAGCTCCATGGCGACTTCATCGACGGCCCGCCGCCCTACCTCAACTTCTACTTCAACGTGCCGTCACCGGCGGGGGTACGCCCCCCCCCACGGTTCTGCCCCGCCGGCGGGGGGGGCGGCGCGGGGGGGGGGGGGGGGGGGGGCCCCCCCCCGGGGGGGGGGGGTAACCCCGCCTTAGGCCGGGGGGGATTCCGCATGCT
>CALMYC010000104.1 GCA_937873385.1 uncultured Flavobacteriales bacterium
CCTGCAGCTTACCGGCTTCATGGCGATGAATCTCGGCAACCATCTCGTCAGCCATTGGAGCATGTTCAAGCAGCTCGTCGATGGGGACGAGGAAAGCGCCGATGCCACCAAGGCCTTTTACCTGCATGCACCCACGCTGAAGAGCCCGATGCGGGGCAACGTGGCTGCATTTGCCACCGATGCGGACAGACAGGCGGCCAAGAAAATTTTCCCCGGTGACGATCTGGACTGGACCTCGGTACAGAAGCTCTTTACCGACGAATGAGCATGCGCCAAGCCTTGCGACCATGGATAGCACCGTTGTTGGTGTTGTGGTCCATCGGGCCGATCGCGGCGAAGACGTGGACCGTGGGCCCGGACGGCCCGCACCGTAAACTGGGTGCCGCCCTGGCCTCGGTGGCACCGCATGACACCATCCGGGTACTGGAGGGCACTTATGCGGAGGGAACGCTCACCATTGACAGGCCGCTGGTGCTGATTGGCGTGGGCAAGCCCCTGATCGACGGCGGCGGCAAGGGCGACGTGCTGTTGATCACGGCCCCTGACGTCACCGTGCAAGGATTCCGGATCCAAGGCACCTTGATCAGCAGCATCAATGACAATGCAGGCATCAACGTGGTGAAGGCGGACCGCGTCCGCCTGATCGGCAATGAGCTGGTGCATTGCTTCTTCGCCATCCACTTCGCCAGCTCGGCGGACATGGTGATCGAGGACAACACCATCATGGGCGACCCTGCGCTCACGGACAATGAACGGGCCAATGGAATCCACCTTTGGCATTGCTCGCGTGCCTTGATCCGCAACAACTCCATCACCGACCACCGCGACGGCATTTACTTCGAGTTCGTCACCGACAGCCGCATCGAGCACAACACCAGCCTGCGCAACATCCGCTATGGCCTGCACTTCATGTTCAGCCATCGCGATTCGTACACCGGCAACCTCTTCAAGAACAACGGCGCCGGCGTGGCGGTGATGTACAGCAAGCACGTGGACATGCACCGCAACCGCTTCATCAGCAACCGCGGGTCGAGTTCATACGGCCTGCTGCTGAAGGAGATCAACGACGTTACCATAGACAGCAACCTGTTCGTGGACAACACCACCGCGCTGATGGTGGACGGATGCAACCGCCTCGAAGCGCTGGGCAACACCTTCCGCAGCAACGGCTGGGCCCTGCGTCTCTTCGCCAACGCCACAGCATGCCATTTTGAGCGCAACACGTTTGCCGGCAACACCTTCGACCTGGCGACCAACGGCGACCCGGTGTACAACAAGTTCAGCGGGAACTACTGGGACCGGTACAAAGGGTATGACCTGGACCGGGACGGAACGGGGGATGTGCCCTTCCGGCCGCTGAGCCTTTTCGCCATGGCGAACGAACGCATGCCCTACGCCGTAGGGCTTTCACGCAGCCTGCTCACCGGCCTGATGGACCAGGCGGAACGCCTGATACCCTCCATGACGCCCGAGGGCCTGGAGGATGATAAACCCCTGATGAAACCGCCGCATGGCACGCGTGACCTTTGACAACACCGGCAAGCAGTACGGGAAGATGTGGGCGTTGCGCGGGTTCAGCGCACGCTTCGAGCCGGGGGAGGCGGTGTCCGTGATCGGCCCCAACGGATCGGGCAAGACCACCATGATCAAATGCCTGCTGGGGCTGGTGCGGGCAAGCACAGGCAGCATCCATGTGAACGGCCAGCCCGTCGGTGATGATCCGGAGTACCGGCACCACGTTGGCCACATGCCGCAGATCTCCCGCTTCCCCAATGAACTGAAGATCGGCCAACTGATCGACCTGATGGACGACATCCGCGGCTGCGACCTTGAACGCACGGACGGCCCGTTGGTGCGTGAGCTCGGCGTGGACCGCATGATGGACAAGCGCCTGGGCACACTCTCCGGCGGCCAACGCCAAAAAGTGAGTGCCGTGCTCGCCTTTCGGTATGCACCCACGGTATTGGTGCTGGACGAACCCACGGCGGGGCCGGACCCCCTCAGCTCCGAAGCGTTGCTGTTTGCCGTGGGGAACATAAAGCGCACCGGGACCACGGTGCTCATCCCCCGCCACCTGATGGAGGAAGTGGAGGCAATGGCCGACCGCGTGGCGTACCTGCACGAAGGGCAGTTGCGTTTCCTGCTCCCGCCCGAGGAACTGCTCGCCGCAACCGGGGAAGCGCGCTTGTCCAGGGCCATTCCCGCCATGCTCCTCAACACCCGCCCCCAGCATGTGGAAAGTCTATAAATACACCTTGATCGACCTGGCCCGCAACAAGTTCGTGGCGGGCTGGCTGCTGCTGCTGCTGGCCATCAGCCTGGGCCTGTTCCAACTGGAGGACCAGCCGGTGAAGGCCATGCTCAGCCTCTCGCAAGTGCTGCTGGCCCTGGTGCCGCTGGTTTCCTCGGTGTTCACCATCGTGTACCTCTACGATGCCATGGAATTCACCGAGCTGCTGGCGGTGCAGCCGATGCGCCGCTCCATGATCCTCGCAGGCCAAATGC
>CALMYC010000105.1 GCA_937873385.1 uncultured Flavobacteriales bacterium
GCTGACTGACGTGGACAGGGGTGTGCTGGTCGCCACGGGCGGAGAAGGGACGGGGCTCATCGATCCCCACGGGAAGGTCCTTGTGCCTTTGGTGTTTGATTCGGTGGTGATGGAAGCACGGGACATTGCGAAGGTGACCAAAGCATCCCGTTTGGCATACCTGAAACTTTCCGATGACGAAGCCATTTGGAAGGAAGATGGCTTTGGGCAAGCCTCAACGCACTAAGGTCACGTTGCCCGAGTGCCGCTCCTGGACCACGCCCTCATCAGATACGGCTGTAAAGTGGAGCCGCCAGACGTAAACGCCTACCGGGGCATCCGTCCCCCCGAAGGTGCCGTTCCATGCTTCACTGGCCGAGTTGCTGCTGAAAATACAACTTCCCCAACGGTTGAAAACCTGGAATTCCCAAGTGAGGACATCCCCGTCCACTTGGGCCGCAAACCGGTCATTGATGCCATCCCCGTCCGGTGTGAAGGCATTGGGAATGAATACGCGCGGGCTGCATTGCCCGTCAGTTATCTCAATGGTATCCACCGCGTGTATGCATGGCCCACTGACCGATACGGTATAGGTTCCCGGTGCGGTTACTTCCAACACCGGTTGTGATGCCCCCGTGTTCCACCGGTAAATTCCACCGGGCAGTGCAGCATCCAAGGTGATGTGTTGGCCGGGGCAGATCCCCCGGTCCGGGCCAAGGTAGAGCGAGGTGATGGGAGCCAGGAAGGAAACGTTGATGGCGTCGGTGCTGGTACATCCGTCCAAGGTCAGGGTGGCTACATAGGTGCCGGCGTTCGTCACATGAAGCGGGCTGGTGGCACTACCGGTGTTCCAGAGCAGGGATGCTGCACCGGCATCAACGGCAAGGGTGGCCGTGTCACCCGCACAAAGGATCCTGTCAGGGCCCAGGTCCATGCCAGGCAGCGGTGTCAAGGCCACATGGATGGAGTCCGTCGCCAAGCATCCATCCACACTGACCGTGGCATGAAAAGTTCCTGCTGAACCAATGACCCGTTGGGGGGAAGTGGACCCATTGTCCCAGAGAACAGAGGACCCGGGCACATCCACATGAAGCGTGATCGTTGCACCGGGGCACAGGGCGGTGTCCTGGCCAAGGCTGAAACCCGAGAAGTCCGCAACTCCCACTTGCACCTCCGCGAATGCAGTGCATCCGGCCCGGTCCACGGAAACACCAAAAAATCCCGCGCCTGAGATCAATAGTGCGGGGCTAGTGGCACCCGTGGACCACTGGTAGGTGCAACCCGGTTGTGCAATGTCCAGAAGCCACGATGCACCAGGGCAAAGCGTGGTGTCCGCAGGAACGTTGAGCACTGGTGCGGGTAGGTCCCCGATCAAGATGGAATCAGCGGAAGAACAGCCTGCCGCGGTGACCTGCACGGACCAATGGCCAGCCCCCAGGCTACGTTGCGCATAGGTGTTACCATCGTTCCATAAGTAGCTTGCCCCGGGTGTCGAAACATTGACAAGCACTTGGGAACCGGTGCAAATGGCAGTGTCCGGGCCCAGTACAACTGCCGGCAGTGGTATTTCCGTGATCAGAATGGAGTCTCGGGCTGTGCATCCGTCCAAGTTGCCTTGCACCCAATACAGGCCGCCTTGCGTCACAGAACGATCGGCATTCGTACTGCCATCATCCCATTGGAGCGATGGGCCCGAAGCCATCAGTTCCACTGACCCCCCCGTGCAAAAATGCTGGTCAGGCCCAAGGTTCACCACTGGCAGCGGGAGAACAAAAATGGAGATCGAATCAGTCACTGAGCAGCCTGCAACCGTGGTGGTGGCAACATACAGGCCTGCCGTGGAGGCCATCACCGTCGGACCATTTGCGGTCAAGGCTCCGGACCATGTGGTGGAACCACCGGGAAGACCACCATCAAGCAGGAGGGACGCGCCGGCGCACAGGCTGGTATCAGGCCCGAGGTTCACTGCGCCCGGGCTCAGGAAATCCACGTGGATCGCGGAAGTGTCACTGCATCCCAACGGGTCTGTTGCCGCCAGCCAATAATCGCCGGCCAAGGAAACGGTATATGCATTGCCTGAAGATCCGTCCTGCCAGGCGAGTTGGTTTGATGTCGGGGGGACCAGCAAAACGAGCGTTTCGCCGGGGCACAGGGTCGTGTCGGTGCCCAAGTGAACGAAAGGTGGTTGTGCAACTGCAACTATGATGGTGTCATGCAACAGGCATGCTCCGACCGCGACTTCAGCCCAATACGTGCCCGCATCTCCAACGGTAAGCGCTTGGCTGGAGGCACCCGTGCTCCACGTGTACGAAGACGCGTTTGGCAAGTATGCATTCAAGAATAACTGGGAACCCGCACAGATCGTGGTGTCGGCACCCAGCGAGAGCGTTCCTGTGATTGCGTATGTGATCGTTATGGAGCCGGATCCCGTGCATCCCGACGCATCCGTGGCGGTGACGGAAACCGTGGATGCCGTGGATACGGAGATGTTCGGCCCTGAAGCCCCGGTGCTCCACGCATAGGTATTGCCTGCCGGGCCGGCGGAAAGCAACAACGTACTGCCCGGACAAAGCGTTGTGTCCGGC
>CALMYC010000106.1 GCA_937873385.1 uncultured Flavobacteriales bacterium
CACGCTCACCAGCACGGACCAGCTGCCAACGCCGGTGGTGATGGTCGGACTTGAGGCACCATTGTTCCACAGGTAACTGGCAGCCGGGGTGGTGGCGTTCAGCGTGGTTTGCGTGCCAGGGCACAATTGGATGTCCGGGCCGAGGGAGACCACGGGTAACGCCGTTACGGACACCTGGACTGAATCTCGCGCGGAGCAACCATTCAGTGCTGCTTCCACCCAGTATGTGCCTGCCGTTGCAACCGTGATGGAATCCGTGGTGGCTCCCGTGTTCCAGGTGAACACGGCGCCCGGCACATCAACCCCCAAGCGCACGTTGGAGCCGGCACAAATGGCCAGGTCTGGACCCAAGTCCACTGTTTGCAGCGTGAAGTTGGACAGGGTTGCGGCAGCCGTGGCCGAGCATCCATTTTCGGTAACCTGCACCGAATAGGGGCCGGGAACGTCCGTTGTGAGCAGCGGTGCGGTGGACCCATCGTTCCATAAAAAACTGGCACCGGTAACCGATGCGTCGAACGTGACCGCATTTCCCGGGCAAACGGTAGTGTCCGGCCCGATGTCAACTTGGGGAAGTGGCGTTACCGTCACTTGCAAAGCATCCTGTGCCGTGCAGCCGTTCAAGTCCACGGTCACCTGGTAGGTGCCCTGGCCGGAAACTTGCAGGGTAGGGGATGAACTGCCGTCCTGCCAAGTGTATGAAGCCCCTGGCCAAGTAGCGTTCAGGGTGAGCATTTCCCCCGCGCAGATCGCGGTATCCGGCCCCAATGAAACAGTGGGGACGGGCTTATACCCCACTACGATGGAATCCCGTGCAGTGCAAATGCCGTTGTCCACCTCCACCCAATAGAGTCCAGCTGCATTGATCGTGCGTGAAGAGACTTGGGCACCATCTTGCCATAGGCAGGAAAGCCCGGGACCTCCTGCGGATAACGTGAGGGTGTTACCGCTGCACAGCAGCGTGTCCGTGCCAAGCTGTACCACGGGACGGGGCAGGTAGGTTACGTTCACCTGGTCACTATTGCTGCAATTTTGCGCCGTGACGGTGACGCTGTACGTGCCGCCGGTGGACACCTGAAAGGTCTGCGCCGTGCTTCCGTCCTGCCACAAATAGCCTCCACCGGACACCATGGCATCCAGGGTAACCGCATCTCCTGTGCACAACGTGAGGTCGGGCCCAAGGTCCACCACGGGCTTCGGTGTGACATTCACGTGGACGGTATCACGTAGCACGATGGTCCCGGAAATATTGATGTCATCAATGCCGAGATCGTCACCCACACCATCGCCGGAAGTGAGATGGATGCATGCATTCACACTGGTTTGCCCGGGTCCGGCTGTCCAGGTTGTAGTGAAGGTCTGCCATCCTGCCGCATAGGCGGGAAAGGTGAAGTCAGGCCAACCGTTCATTACCCCGTCCATGAACCAGATCGCCCGCGCAGGAAGCTCATTGGTCAGCGTTCTTGCCTTGAAGCTCAATGTGTAGGTCTGCCCTGGGCAGCAGGGAATTGTTTGGCACCAAACATCCATTTGGTTATTGGACCAGCTGCCGTAACCCGCATTGGCAATGAGGAAATTCCCATTGCCGGTGCCTTGGAACTGGTTATGGTACCAACTGGCGTTCGGTCCCACGGTGTACATGCCTTCGTTTTGGACGGAGATCAGCGAATAGGTGAACTGCGAGGAAAAGCCTGTGTTCCCCGCGGAGAAATCGCCGTTCGTGACCAGGTTCCCGCTTGGGTAGCTCACCTGGCACCAATAATCTCCCGGAGCGGACACCACAATGGAGGATGTGGTTTCACCGGTGCTCCAGACCAAATTGCTGAAGCCACTCGGGCCTTGCAGGGTCGCGGTGTTGCCTTGGCAAATGGTTTGGTCAGGGCCGATGCTTATGGAGCATGTTGGCTGGCCCGTCAAGCTCAGGGCCTGCAGCAAGGCCATTAAGCTCGCGGCGATCACCTTCGGATATGTGCAACTGTCCTTCAAACGAAAAAGGGTGGGGCCAAAATTCGGGCCAAGGCGGACGGGCATCCAGCCATGCGGCAAAACGTTCTTCACGTTGCTGTCAACACCCTGTTGATGCCTTGATAATGATGCTCATCCACGCGGGTGAAGTGAAGACGCAGCAAGTCGCTGACGCGTTGGCTGCGTTGGCCGCTTTTTTCATCATGCACAATGGTGTTGAAACAGAGCAGGCCACCGGGCGAGGTGCAATTTCGCAGATCGGCGATAAAGGGGTCTCCGTCCACGCCCGGCGCCAGGTCCAGCTCATGGCAAAGGTCCACAAGAACCAGGTCGAAAGGCTTTTCGTTCCGGGCAGCATAGGCAAGGGCATCAGCCTCTATCAATTCCAGGTGGGTCAGGTCTCCGATGCGGAAATAGGTGCGTGCCAGGCGCAACATTTCCGGATCACCTTCCACCCCAGTAATAGGCACTGTGATCCCCAGTTCCCGCCTGAGGATGTGTGCCGCGCTGCCCGCGCCGAAACCTAGGATCAACACCCTTTTCAACGGAAGTTCCAGCACCTTGCGATCGTCGAGGCACTGTTGCCAAATGGCGTGCAGGTTGCCGTAGCTCTGGTTGGCCTCGTTGCTGTTCACCACCAAATGACCGCTTTCCCAGGCCAGCTTCAGCGGGCCATATTTACCGGGACCTTCCCACTCTGGTACAGGCCAGGCGTAACTGAGCAGGCGTTTCCAAAAGGACATGGTGCAAAGATGGGCCTGGGCGGCCGGGCTATCTTCGCGGATCTTTTTCAGGTTTGAAGCGCATTTCAGCCATTACCCGCCACAAACTGCGCAAGCTGCTGCTCTACGCGCTCGTGACAGCAGCCGTTGGCGTGGTACTGACGTTGTTCAGCGGCCATGTTCGCCCAAGCGTGGTGCTGGGGTGGGGGCTGGTGGGCGCATGGACTGGCGTGCTGGAGGAATTCCTGTTTGGGCGCAGGTTCCGATCATTGGCCATTCCTCTGCAGTTCATTGGCAAAGCGGTCGGGGTGAACTTGTTCACCATTGCCATATTGTTGCTTGCCCTCGCCGCGGATGTCGGCCATACCCTTCCTTACGGGACAGAGGCCAGGCGCACCACGGGGAAATTGTTCGCCAACGACGATCTGCTTCGCACCGGGCTTCAGGTGTTCGTGGTGACCTCACTGGCCATTCTGATCGTGCAGGTGGAGGAATTCCTGGGGCGGCGGTTCTTCATGGGTTTCGTACTGGGGTGGTATGACAGGCCGCGGGAGTCCGAACGGGTGGTGCTGAGCATTGACCTGGTGTCGAGCTCCGCGTTGAACGAGCGGCTGGGCGACATGCTTTACTTCCGTTTCCTGAACTACACGCATTCACTGATGACGGATGCCGTGCTTCGGCACGATGCGGAGATCCACAAGTACGTGGGCGACGAAGTTATTTTCACCTGGAGCATGCGGACCGGGCTGCACAACCTGAATTGCCTGGCACTCTATTTCGACATCAAGGAACGGTTGGAGGACCACCGCCAGGAAATGCTCCGCGACTATGGTGCGGTGCCCCAATTCCGGGGTGGCCTTCATGGCGGCCGGGTGATCACGGCGCGCGTAGGACACATCAAGCGGGCGATAGACCTGAGCGGCGATGTGATGAACACCACCAGCCGGGTGGAATCCATGGCCAAGACCTTGAAGGCGGACTTGTTGATCACACAAGACTTGCTGGACCGGATGCCCGATGCCGGACTTCACTATAAATTCGGGGATGAAGTGGAGATCCAAGTGAAGGGGGGCAAGCGAAAAATGGTCGTTCGCACGGTAGAGCGGGTGTAAAAGGCCCTTTGGTCAAAAGCTAGGAAAAGGACCATTGGGGCCACTTGTGCAAGGGAGCATGGTTGCACACCTTTCCACTTTGGATCAATCGGGCTCATTCATGAGCGAAAGGGTGAACAGGTCCACCGCCATCCGCTTGCCTTTCAACAGAATGGACCCCACGGGCTTCACCTGGTAGGGTGAGGTCCGCAAGGGCAGCACATCAAGGAGTTCCTTGCTCAACAAATTGTCCACACCGAGGTCATTGCACCTGGACTGAATATGGGCGGTGGTATTCACCACATCCCCGCTGAAGAGGGTTTGCCGCTTGACCAGTCCGATCTCTCCGCTGGTTACCGTGCCGAAATGAAAACCTGCCTTGAATACAGGCTCGGTACCGTAGGTTTTCCGGTAATGCCCGGCCCTGTTGCGCAATTTTTCGCGGATCGCAAAAAAACACCGGATGCACCGGAGGTTTCGAATGCCCCGGTCCAAGCGCCAGCTCACGCTGATCTCGTCACCGACATATTGGTAGATCTCCCCTTCCGAGTACACAACCGGGTCCGTGATGTCCGCATACAGCTCATCCAGCAGCCTGAAATACAGCGTGTCACCGATGGTTTCGGCAACCACCGAGCTTGATCGCATGTCCAGAAACATGAAAATGCGGAGTTCCTGGCGGGGCTTGCGGTACTTGTCCATGAAATAGCCAACCGTTCCATTGCCGAACTGGTCATCCAGGCGGAGTAGTAGCATGGTGCCTCCCATCAGCAAGGCGAGGAGGGTAAAATCACTTGCCATTTTCCAATTTATCTCCGCGGTCGCCGGTGCGGACCTTGCCCATTGCGCGATGCAAACACCTGCCGCGATCAAAAGGACAACAATGCCATAGCCTGCCAGGAATGGCAGTTTTCGGAATCGGTCGTGCAGCAGGAATACATAGGCCCCGCCGATCAGGAACCCTGCTGCCACGGCATGGGTGATCGCCATGACGGGGTTCACAAAGCCTTCCGTGGAAAGGCCGAACGCACGCAGCACGGTTGCATCGTGGAAAACGAGGGCCAAGGATAGCAAGGCCCAAATAACAGTGATCCGCAAGGTGCGCCGGGACCGTCGGCGGGTTTTTGTGATCTTCGCGGGCTGGGGCATGGCAGGTGCGCCCGCAGGGATTTCCGGGGGTGAATACCTCCCAGTGGTTCAGCCCAACAGGCGGGAACAAGGTACCTTTGCGGCATGTTGGTGCGGTTTGCCGGTCTGATCGGTTTTACCCTTTGGACGTTGCTCGCTTCCCCGGTTGAACTGAGCGCGCAAAGGTTTACGGTCGAGTTGGGGGGGAAGGTCACGGGGCTGTTCACGGGTGACCCCGTGAAAGGGGTGCTGGTACGCGTACTGAAGGCAGGACAGGAAGACCAGCAGAAGATCACCCGTTCCGATGGGCGCTATGCGTTCACGTTGGAGCGCGGTTGGAAATATGAGGTGTGGTACAGCCGCAAGGAGATGGTGACCAAGCACGTGATCATTGACACGCGTGAAGTTCCGGCGTATCCGGATGTGCCCTTCTTCGACATGGACCTGCAAATGACCATGTTCCCGTGGATCGCAGACGTGGACTTGAGCGTTTTTGATGAAGCCCTCGGATTGGCCGCCTTCAAGGCCAGCGTGCGCAACATGAGTTGGGATATGCCCTATACCGAGCAAATGCGGCCCGTGTTCGCCAAGGTGATGGACGAGTATGAGAAGACGTACAACGGCTACTACGAACGGCGCGATCGTCGAAATCGGGAGGCGTTGCGCCTGCCTCAGCCATAAGCGGCCAGCAATCTCACGGCCTGCATGGCGGGCTCCACATCGTGAACGCGCAGGATGGCGGCACCGTTCATGAGCGCCACCGTGTTCAGTACCGTAGTGCCGTTCAAGGCATCCGCCGGAACAGTGCCCAGCACGGTGTTGATCATGCCCTTGCGCGAGAGCCCGGCAAGAACAGGCATGCCCAGCTGCTTGAGGACACCGAGGTTTTTCAGCAGGGCGTAATTATGCGCCGCGGTTTTTCCGAAACCGAACCCTGGATCGATCACGATGTCCGCAATGCCCGCCTGGCTGGCTGCAACGGCCCGTTCAGCCAGGAACTTCACCACTTCCGCGAGGACATCCACGTAGTGCGGCGCGTCCTGCATCGTGCGCGGCACTCCCTGCATGTGCATCAGGATGTACGGCACCCTCATCGAGGCTACCGTGTCCAACATGCGGTGGTCCATCAGGCCGGCCGATACATCATTCACCATTGAAGCCCCGGCGGCAACGGCCTCAGAGGCCACGTCGGCGCGCCAGGTATCGATGCTGATGCACGTTCCGGGAAATTGCCCGTGCAGCGCCTCCACCACCGGGATGGTGCGGTGCAATTCCTCCGCAAGCGGCACTTCGGTTGATCCCGGACGTGTACTTGCACCGCCCACGTCAAGGATGGCCGCACCTGCTCCTATCATGCGCTCCGCCGTTTGAAGCGCGGCCTCCACCGAGGATTGCCTGCTGGCCGGATGGAATGAATCCGGCGTGATGTTCAGGATGCCCATCACCAGCGGTGGATGAAAGCGCACAAGCCGACCGCGCAGGCCCCATACAATATCTTCGCGGCCGTTTTCCATGGCCCAAAGTTGGGCAACACTGCCGCTGATGGACAAAACCCTTCAACAATATGATGCCGTTGTTGCCGGATGCCTGGACCTGTTCAGCAAGAAAGCCAAGGATTATGGCACCGCATGGCGGATCCTCAGGGTATCCTCGCTCACCGACCAGGTCTTCATCAAGGCACAACGTATCCGTACCTTGCAGCAAACGGGCACTAGCAAGGTGGAAGAGGGGGTTGGGCCTGAACTGGTGGGCATTGTGAACTACGCGGCCATGGCCCTCGTGCAGCTGGACAGGGGAGTGGTGGATGCGCCTGACCTTTCCGCGGAGGATGCCGTTGCCCAAGTTGGTGAGCGCATAGAGCGTGCACGCAGCCTGATGGTCCGCAAGAACCACGATTATGGTGAAGCTTGGCGAAGCATGCGCATCAGCTCCTTGGTGGACCTGATCCTGATGAAGCTGTTGCGCATCAAGCAGATCGAGGACAACAGTGGCAACACCCTGGTCAGCGAGGGGATTGACGCGAACTTTTTGGATATCGTGAACTACGCGGTCTTCGCACTGATCCTCATGGATGAGGGCGAAGGCTCACTTGCTTCCGGTGGAAGGTGAGAAGGATTTCATCAAGGCTTCCGCCAAAAAGAGGTTTTCCTCGAAGACCAAGGACGGGGCACTGTAATCCAGTGCATAGGCGCGGTCCCCGGCGATCCTGACTTCCTTCAGGTGATGGAGCACCGTGCCGCCGGCGTCAACCGTATATTCAACACTAAATGCACCAGAGGCATCGGGGGGCGTGGATGAAATGACCTGGACATTCACCCCTTCCGGTGCGCCGGGGCGTGTTTCCCCTGCCACTGGCCCCACCACCAAGGTCACCTTGGGTGTTGCCGAAGCACCTGCTTGGGATGGCTTGGTGAAGACGGCCACCGTGTCCCCTCCCGCAGCGGTGATCACGCTCCATGCCCCCGGGTAGTTCAAGGTGCCTGCATCCGACTTCCACGTTTTCCATGTGGCCACGGTATCACTCACGATCCTGGTGACCACACGGGCAGTTTGCGCGTTGGCCGACAGGAGGGCGATTGCTGAAGCCGCAAGAACAAGGGAGGCACGCTTGAACATGAGAAGGCTGGTATTCGAGGGCAAGATCGTCATTGTGGGCGAATACGTGCCGGTCTCCGCCAAGGAAATGAACAATCACCTGTTTGCGCAATCCTCAAAACGGCCCGTTCCGGCCTTGGATCGCAGGATCGACGCGGATATTTTTGCCGCCCTTCCACATGAAGCATCGGATGATCAGCAACGTGAAAGCCCTTGTTATGTGTGCTGCCGGGTTGGTGATGGGACATGATGCCTCGGCATTCCGGCTGGAGGTGGTGGGCCTGGTCACGGACTATGGAACCATGCATGCCATGCCCGCAGCCCGCATCCGCATATACAAGAATGGCGTGTTGCAGACGGTCCGACGCGCCAACGGTGCCGGGGGATATGCCTGCGTACTGGACAACCATGCGCAGTATGTGCTGCGCGTGGATGCACCAGGGTACCAGGTCAAGTGCATAACTGTGGACACAAAAGGGCTGGAGTGGGAAGGAGACACCCGCGTGAGCAAAGTGGAGATGGAGATCAGGTTGCCGAGGCTGGGGAGTGGGGTGGACCTTTCATTTTTTGACCTGCCGGTCGGCATGGCGCGGTTCGACCCGGCCACCGGGCATACCCGTTGGAATATTTCCTATGAAGGCAAGGTTAATGCGGAGGCCTGGCAGCTGATGGACCAGTACGATGAACGTTGCAAGGAAATTGGACTGCCGTTGCCATCGCGCAGCTTGGAAATCGGGGCGGTGCTTGTGCAGGGCGCAATCGGTACCGGCAGGCATTGACCAGGGCCTGTTGCAGTCCGCCAACTTGCCAAAGTATGTAGCCGGTCATGGCCGGGACCCTTCCGGAGGCTACTTTCGTCTCCACCGGTTGGCCAGGTCCACCTGATCACCCATCATTCCATTCCATCATGCGCATACTTCTCCTGATCTGCCGCATCCTTGTTGGGGCAACGTTCATCATCAGCGGCCTCATCAAGGCAAATGACCCCATCGGCTTCAGCATCAAATTGGAGGAATACTTTGCCCCTAGTGCCTTGGGGTTGCCTTGGCTGATCCCCTTCTCGCTCGGGTTGGCCATGCTGGCTTGCTTGGCGGAAGTGGTGCTGGGCTTTGCCGTACTGGTGGGCGGTCGCATGAAACTGGCCACGTGGTCCCTGTTGTTGCTCACCTTGTTTTTCGGCTGGCTGACCGCGTACACGGCCACCTGCGATCCACAAGGCACGTATGCCGTGATCGTGGATGGGGTGAAGGAAATGCGGGACGTGACCTGCGTGACGGACTGTGGCTGCTTCGGTGATGCGATGAAGGGGTCGCTGGGCCGGTCGCTCACACCTTGGGAAAGTTTTTCCAAGGACATGGTACTGCTGGTGTTCGTAATTCCGCTGTTCATCTTCCGCAAGCGCGTGAATTTCAATACCTGGGGCGATGACTTGGCGATCCTGCCGGTCTCCATGGCGTTGCTGGCCTTCTACTGTTGGGTCTTTTCCTGGTGGTTCCCGTTGCTGTTCTCCCTGGTTGTGCTCGCCGGGTACATGATCATCAAGCGCATCCTGCAAGGCCCGCGGGCTGAATGGGCAACGGCGGCCTGGGTAGCCGTCGCGACGGTTGCGTTCATGTGGCACTGCTATGCCCATTTGCCCGTGCGGGATTACCGGCCCTATGCCGTGGGAAAAAGCATACTGGAGCAGAAAAATGAAGCCAAGCCGCCAGTGAACAAGACCTATGTCAGCTACACGGACAAACGCACGGGGGAAGTGAAGGAGTACCTTACCTCCCAGCCCTACCCGTGGAATGACACCAATTTTGTGAACGTGCCCAACAGCACCCGCGTAGTTGAAGTGGAGCCCGGCATCATTTCGCAAGTGCAGGATTTCATTCTCGCCGACCAGGATGGCAATGACCTGACGGAAGACATTCTGAACATGGATGAACCCGTGTTGCTCGTGGTGGACAAGACCATCAGCGAAACAAGGACAAAGTGCCAGCCCGCCATCAATGCATTGGCCGCCGATGCGGAAAAGGCGGGTTGGAAAGTGTATGGGTTGACGAGCAGTTCATACGATGAGGCGGAGACGTTCCGTCATGAAAACCAGAACATGTTCGACTTCCTTACCTGCGACGAGGTGACGCTCAAGACAATGATCCGCAGCAATCCGGGCATTGTGTTGCTCCAGCGGGGGGTGGTGAGGGGCAAGTGGCATTGCAATGATGTGCCCTCCTTCGGCAAGGCGAAAATGAAGCTGCGCTGACGCGGGTTCCAACGGAGGCCGTTGACAAACTTTCCGGCCGGCGCGGAAGTAAGTTTCCGAGGTGGGCATCTTTGTCGGCCAAAGCAAGGTGATGAACGCACGAACCATATTGGCCGGGAATTGGAAAATGCATACCGATGCCGCCAGTGCTTCGGCCCTGATCGATGCACTGGCGGCCTGGTCCGGCGCACATGCGGGCCATGTGCCCATGATCGTGGCCCCTCCGTTCCCTTTCCTGGGCATGGCCGTTGAACGTGCATCGCGCACGGGCTCACTGTCCATTGCGGCCCAGAACTGCCATCAGGAGGAGCAGGGTGCCTTTACCGGTGAAGTGAGCGTGCCCATGTTGAGGTCAATGGGCGTGAAAGCCTGTATCGTAGGCCACAGTGAGCGGCGGGAATATTACGGGGAAACGGATGCCGTGGCCGGGGCAAAGATCAAGATGCTGTTCAAACATGGGCTGCAGCCGATCTATTGTTGCGGCGAGCGCAAGCACGAACGGGAGTCCGGCAGCCACCGCCAGGTGGTGGCCCGCCAAATGATGCAAGCGCTGAGTGGACTGACGCGGGAGGAGGCAGGTGGGCTCATCATTGCCTATGAACCGGTATGGGCGATCGGGACAGGGCTCACCGCTACCCCGGAACAAGCCGCGGAAATGCATGCGTTCATCCGTGCCGAGCTGCACCGGTTTGCCGGTGATGCCGCGGCCAGCGTGCCCTTGTTGTACGGCGGGGCCTGCAAGCCGGGGAAAGCTGCCGCCCCCTTCCCGGGGAGGGAGGTGAAGGGGGGGGTGGTCGGGGGGGCGGGGCTCACGGCTGGTTCATTTGTCTCGTTGGCCTTTTTGGCACG
>CALMYC010000107.1 GCA_937873385.1 uncultured Flavobacteriales bacterium
CGTGCCGCCGAGTTGCGCGAAGAGATCAACCGGTGCACCATTGCTGCACAACGTGATCGCCCCGTTCGTGCCTGCATTCGGGGGCGCATTGATCGCGACGTTGACATTGGCGCTCGCATCCATGCATGGCGCTGTTCCGGCTACGGTGTAGGTATATGTTCCGGAACTCATCGTCGCGGGATCGAACAAGCTGCCGACAACTGCGCTGGGCCCACTCCAGGTGCCGCCTGCATCCGGCGTGCCGCCGAGTTGCGCGAAGAGATCAACCGGTGCACCATTGCTGCACAACGTGATCGCCCCGTTCGTGCCTGCATCGGCCAGGGATTGGACGGTAACGGTCACAGTGGAAGTAGCCGTTGAGTTTCCGCAACCACCCGCACCGGTCACGGTGTATGTCCAGATTCCTCCCGGGTCGCTTACGGGCATGAAGCTGCCGCTGTGCGAATTGCCTGACGGATCGGCCCAGGCGCCACCGGCTTGCGGTGTGCCCCCAAGCTGGCTGAACAGGTCGATCGGCACTGCATCCGCGCATAACGCAACGGCTCCATTTGTTCCCGCATCCACGGGGTTGTCCACGGTGATGGTCACGCAGTCCGTGATCGCACAATCCGGATGACCCACGGTGAATGCGGTGACGCAATACTGGGTGGTGGACGCCACGGTTGCCACAGGATCGGCAATGTTCGGGTCGGATAGCCCGGAGGATGGGCTCCAACTGTACACGAGGTCCATGCCGGGACATTCCGCCGTGCCGATCCATACAATGCCGTTTGCAGGATTTGTGGCGGAATAGACGACCGCTCCGGTGGGTCCCGTCAGGGAAAAGGATTGCTCATTTGCCCACAAGATGCCGCCCCGCTGGTATTCCAGGACTATTGTGGCCCCATCTGGGATGTTGATCGTGGTGCTACCCGTGAAGCCGTTCAACAAAGTCCAGCTTGTACTGATCCCGTCAATGCTCACCGTAACATAGCCGGTGGCATTCCAGCCGTCCCCGAAGCTGTCGAACAATGAAAGCACATAGTCGCAGTTGGTGGCAGGGGGCAAGTTGGCGACCGTTGCAGACAACTGTACCGGTGAGCCGCAAGTGCTGGCATCAGGGCCTGCATCCACCAGCAGGTCCGGCGTTATCGTCACGGAGACCGTGGTGTCGTACGTGCAGCCAAAATCATCCCTTACCGTGAACACATAGCTATGGTTTCCGGGGGCCAGGCCGCCCACGCAGACCTGGTCGCAGTTTCCCGAGGTGGAAATGATGTTCGGCCCGGACCAAAAGGAACTGTCGCACCCCGAACCGTAAACGGGGGTGAATTCAATGAGGTCCGGATACAATGACGGATCAAACTCCAGCCCCCAATCGCAAATGAAGCCGTTGTCGCTGCCCCACATGTCGCAGACCTCAAAGGTCCATGTGCCGTTCAGTTGGGAACCGACCAGCCCCGAAAGCGGTTGCAGGCTTTCGTAGGTGCCACTGGGCAGTGTGACACCGGCATTGTCGACCCAGGTGCCGTTGGTGGCAGTTGGGCTCCAGCAGTAGTTCCAACAGGTGCCCTGGATATTCGGCGTGGCATCATTGTCCACGGGGATCCCCAAATACGTGCCCCCTCCTCCTTGCTGGTGCAACGTCACGGATTGTCCGGTAGGACTGAAGATCCGGATGATCAGATCGCCCATGAAGGAGTGCTCCATGTTCACACAGATGTCCAGCAACTGGTTTGCGCTGGTGAGTGTTTGGCCAGGTGCGAATTGGGAAAAAGTGAGCGTTGTGCTGAAGCAGTCGCCCACATTGTCCGGCAGAAACACGCCACCGCCCAGGTCGGGTTGAGGTGTTTCGGTCCAAGTGGTTGCGTTCACCACGCCGTTCAGGCAAAGCGTTTCACCTGAGCAGCCGGAGGCACCGGTAGTGCCAGTGAAGTTCGGCGCTGTGCCGACCAACGTTTGCAGGTCTACGCGGTTGGTGCTGGCACAGCCGTTGTCATCGAGGAGGTAGAGCTGTGCGGTGTAGGCCCCCGGCAGCGCGTAAGTATGGCTCACGTTGGCCGGCGCATTGGCCAGGATGGTGCCATCGCCAAAATCCCATGATCGGCTGGCAATGCTGAAGCCGGGTGCGGCATGGGAGCCGCTGCCATTGAAGCTTACGGCATCCCCCGGGCAGATCTTCAGTGGGGACACCGGGCCATTGCCGGCCACTGCCGTCGGCCGCTCACACGGTTGGTAACAGGTGATCGTCGCCGCAAATACACCTGTCCCCGTGTTGTTTGATAAGAAGACTACGGTGAGGCATCCTGTACTGTTGGCTGCGCTTGCGGATACCACCTGCCCTTGCAACGAGCTGCCCGTCCAAGTGCCCAGCAGCGGGGCCGCTGTGGTGTTGCCGTCGTAAATGCGCATGGCATCGATCGGGGCCGCACCGGCGGTGCTCAGGTTGAAGGTGATGAAGTTCAGCGAGATCGCGCCGCCCGGCGCATCCGGGCAGATCGTGTACGTGTAATCCTCGTTGTTGGAATAGCCGCCCGCCCCTTCACCGCCGCTGTCCAGGAAGGCACCGGCACACGTGTTGCTTGTGCCATTGAAGATCGGATACCCTTGGCCGAAGGTCCCGCTCGCCAAGCCGGCCGCAAGGATGAACATCACCACCGCAGGCCAACAACCGGTGCGGGTTCGGGCTGAATTTGGTGGTCGGCCTCGCCGGTGCATGCACAGGTTGAGGCGGTTTGTTTCGCATCAACGCTCGGAAAATAGCCGCATGAACCATTGGTTGTACCGAACCACATCCAACTCTTGGATGATTTGTGGTAATCCGTCGACGGATCAACGATTTTTTAGTTCACCAGACGCTCGGCAATTACTTATCCCCGGCGGAGGCAACCAAGCATCGACGCACCGTCAACGCTTCCGTGGTCCTTTTACCGTACCACGGTCACGTGCCCCCTCAGGTCATGGTTCACACCGGTGTAAACCGACTGTGCCCGCAGCATCCACGTGTAGACCCCGTTCTTCACCGCCTTGCCGTTCATCTTTCCGTCCCACCCCGCATGGCGGTCCGTGGTGCTGAAGATCTTCTCGCCCCAGCGGTCGAAGACCATGAACTGGAATTCCTTGTCCGAGATGTCATTCCCGATCACGTACAGTACATCGTTCAGGCCGTCACCATCAGGCGTGAACGCCGTGGGCACATACACCAGGAACCGATCGTCCACGTTTACCATTTTCGTAACGCTGTCCGCGCATCCCAAGTAGTTCCAAGCCGTGAGCTTCACCGGGTACAGGCGGCCAATGTCGTCCGGGAAATCGTAGTTGGTTTCCGGTCCGGTGGCGCTGGCCAGGCCGGCTATGTCCCACAAGTAGCTTACCGCTGTGGGCCCGGACTGTTGCGTGAAGTGCACCGCGTGCTCAAATATGTCCGCGGGCTGGGGTGTCCAGGTGAAATCCGCGTGAGGCATGTCCACCACGGTGATCAAGTTGGTCAACGTGCTGTCGAACGTGCATCCGTTCGGCCAATGCACGTTCACGCCCAGGTCGTATGTGCCGAAGCGGCTGTACAGATGTGGCAGGTTCGTGGGGAAGGCGTTCAGCACCGGGCCGTCGTGGAAATTCCAATCAACCACGGCGCCGCCCGTGGTGTCCTGGATGGCGAAGTGGACCAGGAACGGCTTGCAGCCCAGCATGCTGTCCACGCTTAGCACCAGGGGTGGGAGCGGAGTGATCTTCACCGTCGTGCATTCCGTAACAGGCGGTGTCTCGCAACCATCCCGCAACGTCATGCAAAAGGTCTGCGTGCTCAGCAAGTTCACCGTCAGGGTATCGAACAATCCCGGACCGATGCCCCAATCATAGGTGTACTGGCCATCGCCACCTGCCACGCTATCGGTGAACAGCAATGCATTGACTTCAGGGCAGCTCGTCACGGTGTCCGGCAGGAAAAGGGCCAATGCCCTGCGGACGGTTACCGTTACGCTCCCGGTATCCGAAAGGCAGTTGTTGGCATCAGTGGCATGCACTTGGTACGCTGTGGTCATGGCGGGTGAAACGGTCATTGGAGAACCGGCCCCCAACCCATGGTCCCAGTGCAGAATGGTCGATCCCGTGCCACCAACAGCCGAGGCTGTCAACGCAGCTGTGCCTGTCAGGCAGATCACGGTGTCCGCGCTGATTGATGAAATGAGCAGTGGTGCGGGTTCAGCGATCGTGGCCGTTAAGCTGTCGGTACAACCATTCCCGTTCGCCCCTTCGGAGATCAACACGTGGTAGGTGCCGCCAGGCCCATGGAAAACATCTCCAATTACCGCTGGCGTGTTCCGCACCACCGCTCCGGTGCTGTCCGTCCAGACATAATTCCAGGGGCCACCGGTGCCCGTGGTGATCACTTGGATGGATCCGATGGCATCGCCATGGCACAGATGGTCGGTGATCAAACTGTCATTGGACAAGGTGGTGAGCGGGTTCACGAGTACGCTGTCCACGTTGCCACACAGCGGGTGGCCCGCCGGGAACGCATGAAGGCTGTACCACGTGGGCACCGCCGGCGATGCCGTTGGGAATGGGGAGCCTGTACTGGACAGCCCCGCGCCGGGTGACCATTGATAGACGATCTGGCCGGTGGGCAACGGCAACTGCAGGCCCGGGTTCAACAGCAGGGGCTGGCCGCATTGCAATAAGGTAACACTGGGATCCACCACTACTCCAGGCGTAACGCTGAAGGTGAACGTGGTATCGTAGGTGCAGCCGAAATCATCCGTGACCGTGTAGGTGTAGGGGTATGTACCCGGCCCGCTGGGGGTTACCGTGCCCATGCGGCAATCCGCTCCGGTGTAGGTGATTCCGGGACCGCTCCATGAACTACTGTCGCAGCTTTGCCCGATCACCGGAGTGTATTCAACCACATTGGGATACAGCGAAGGATTGATGCTCATCGCCATGCCGAATATGAACCCGTCATCGATGCACAGGTGATCAGTGACTGTGATGGTCCATGGGCCGTTGAGGGGGCAGCCGTACCATTGGCTGAAGGGTTGCTGTGGCGTGTAGGTGCCTGCCGGCATGCTATTGTTGGGCGGGTTGCCCGCGGTCACCCAGTTTCCGGCGGTGTTCTCCGCAATAATGGTCCCCAACGGGGCATTCATCGAGAAGCAGTATTGGAAGCCGGTGCCGGGTACACCGTCGGGTGGTCCGTCCAAGGGGGAGCCCAAATACGTGCCGCCTCCGCCGTTGCCATAGCCTTCAAAAAGCAATACACTTTGGCCACCCGGGCAGGCAAGGGAAACCTCCAGGTCGCCGAGGTAGGAATGTTCCATGGTGAGGCAAAACTCAACTATGTCATCCGGGTTGCTGATCTGCGTGCCCACTGGAAATCCGGATACATTGATCGTCCCCGTGTAGGTGCCGGGAGGAGGGCATCCATCCGGCAGGAGCACCAGGCCTGAGACGATCGGCTCCGGCACGCTGCTCCACAAGGTGCCTTGCGCGTCTCCGTTCAAGGTCACGCTTTCTCCGGCACAAATGGTTGAAGGAACGATGCCTGAACTGCTGAAGTCCGGCCGGGTTCCCACCCGTATAAGCTCAGAACTGCTGTTCGTGCTGGAACAACCGATATCATCCGTCACCACCAACAGCAACGGATATTGGCCAGGAGTTGAAAGCGGCAGGGAGATGATCGGGTCCGCGGAATAGGTGGTCATGCCCGCAATGGTCCACGCATAGCTCGCAAGGGTCCGGCCCGGTGCGGCTTGGGAACCGCTGGCATTCAAGGCCACTGTGTCATAAGGGCAAATCCGGTACGGGCTTTCCGGGAAAGGTGGAAATTGGGCCGTGGGTTCGGGGCAGGGGTGGTTGCATTGAAGCTGTGCGGCCCATCCGGCCATTGTGCCAAAACTGTTCGAGGTGAACTGGATCGTGAGGCATCCGGAAGGATTGGTGGCCGTATACAAATAGCCCATGGTCAGCGCACCGCCGGGATAGGTTCCGAGCACGGCATCCGCCGTTGTGGTACCGTTATACACCGTGAGCAAGTCCCCGTTGGCGATGGCCAGTTCCGAAAAGGAGATCTGCATGCTGTCACCGGGAGTGCCGGGGCAGAACGTGATCAATTGGTTTTCGTTGTTCCCGTAAGATCCGTTCGGACCGCCGCCATCGAAGAAATTGACATTGCAATAGGTCTGCGTCCCGCCTGCGGAGATCAGGACGCTGGGCACCTGGGCCTGCAATGCCCCGGTTGAACAGATCGTTGAAAGGACGGCAATGCGGAGCAGGTCAACGGTCAATTTCATGGATTTCGAGGAGCTCTTCGTGCGGCTGCCCCCTACTGACGGACAAGCACGCGCCTTGGGTGCCCGAAGTTCAGCACGGGCCTCAGGTCGGGCCCCACGAGTAAGCAATCAATCTTGGACGGCAAACAGAGCAAATCCCTGGGATGGATGGCCGATTGGAGGACCGGGTCTCTGTGCCTACCGCACCAACTTCACCTTCCCCGTAGGCAAGGGCACGGACCTGCGCCCCTGTGGGGTCAGCAGCATCACGGGTACGGCCACGGACGTGTTCCGCGCCGAGTATTTCCCGGTATCGGCTGC
>CALMYC010000108.1 GCA_937873385.1 uncultured Flavobacteriales bacterium
GAACGGCCTTGCGGACCAGGGCATCCACTTGGCCTACCTGCCGGCCCCCGGCCAGGTGAAGCTCCGTTTGAGCAAGTATGCGGGTTCGGACCGGTCAAAGACCATGCACATGGTGGACCAGGAGGCGGTCAAGCTGTATGCGCTCATTCCCGAGTTGATCTTCAGTGAGGGCGAACAGCCGTTGGAAGAGGTGATCGGCCATGGGTTGAAAGCACTGGGCCACACGTTGTCGTTGGCGGAAAGCTGTACGGGCGGCTACCTGAGCCACTTGGTCACCTCGGTGCCCGGCAGTTCAGCCTATTACATCGGCGGTGTGGTGAGCTATGCGAATGCCGTGAAGATGGAGGAGCTGGGCATTCCCAGTGACATGCTCGAATTGAACGGCGCAGTGAGCGGTCCAGTGGCCGAAAGGATGGCCGAAGGAGTGAAGAAGGCCCTGAGGAGTGAATGGGCCATAGCCACCACGGGGGTGGCCGGCCCGGAGGGGGGCACATTGGAAAAGCCGGTGGGCACCGTATGGATCGCAGTGGCCGGCCCGCATGGGGTGGTAGCCAGTAAAGGGGTTTTCATGGGCTCGCGCGACCTGGTGATCCGCCGGGCGGCGGTGGCCGCTTTGAACATGCTGCGGCGGCAACTGGCCGCCTTTCCGGCCATGGTGAAGGCAAGCAACTGAACAAGGGACCCGATCCGGATTATTTGCCTACCTTCGCCGCCCGAAAACCGAAAAGCCATGTCACGCATCTGCCAGATCACCGGAAAGCAAGTTGTAACGGGCAACAAGGTGAGCCATTCGAACCGCAAGACCCGTCGCACCTTCGTGCCCAACCTCCAGGACCGCAAGTACTTCATCCCGGAGGAAAAGCGCACGGTGAGCCTGCGCGTGAGCGCGGCCGGCATGCGCACCATCGCCAAGGTCGGCATCGTGGAAGCCCTGAAGCGCGCCAAGGCGAAGGGGTACCTCAACGCTTGATCCATCCGTGGCTTGCAAACGCAATGGCGCTGGCGGGAAACCGCTGGCGCTTTTTTTTTGGAGACGCGCCGCAAAACGTACGTGCCCCCGGGCAAGGATACTTTTGGCCCATGCGTGAAAAAAGCCTCCGGGTCTTTCTGTTGTGCGCATTGGTCATGGCACTTCCGGGCCTTTGCGCACATTTCGCCTTGGGGCGCTTTGCCTTGCACATGGCCTTGAATGATTTCCACGACCGGTTTCTGGACCTGGTGTTTCCTTTCGTGACCGAGCTGGCCAATGGCTGGGTACCTGCCATCCTGGCCGTGGCCTTGCTCGCCCGGGATTGGCGTTCCTTTCTCATGATGGGCCTCAGTACCGGCGTAAGTGCGATCCTGGTGCAGTCCCTGAAGCACTTCGTTTTTGGCGGACATGACCGGCCAACGATGTACCTGGAGCAGATGCCCGGGTTGAAATTGGTGGCGGGCACCGACTTCCACCATCACTTCAGCTTCCCTAGCGGTCATTCCACGGCGGCATTCAGCATGTGCTTGGCCCTTGCCGTGATCATTGCGCGGAAAGGCCCCGCCATGCTTTTGGCCGTTTTCGCCGCCCTTTTGGCCTTCAGCCGGGTTTACCTGTCACAGCACTTCACGGAGGACATCCTTGCCGGGGCCTTCCTGGGTTGCCTCACGGGTACGGCTGCATACGTGCTGCTGTACCGGAGCAAATGGGGCAGCGGGCCTGCGCTGGACGGTTCGCCCTTCCGACGCCCTAGAACCAGTAGCGGGCACCGATGGCGCCCGTGATGTCGAAGTCAGTGGCCGGGATCAAGTCCAGGCCAGGCACCAGCTCCAGAAAAATGTCCACCGGACCCTTTGCGGGGAGGTAATCCAAGCCGACGGGAAAGCGGATGCCCAAGCTGGTGCGGTTGCCGTCGTGATCATGCCAGTGGCCATGGTTCCAATAGCGGTGGCCGTTCCAGGACCGCATGCGCAGTCCGGGCCCGTAGTACAAGGGCAGCTTGCCCTTCGCCAGCTTGATCAGGTCCATGTTGTGGAAAAGGTAGTCCGCGTGGATGCTGAAATAGGCACCCTCGCGAAGGGACCAGGCCACGGCGCCATCAATGGCTTTGTCGCCGGAAATCCATCCTTTGAGCGAAATGCCGGTGGGCTCACCCAGGATGATGCCCGCGCCGAACCCGCTGGATTGCGCGTGCAAAACCGTTGCCATGGCAAGTGGAAGCGAAAAGAAAATTGCCCTCATTGTTGGAAACTGCATCTGCTTGCGGTTGTCTCGCGGTGGTATGGTGCTCATGTGCACAGCGCCCCCCTGAACATCCATGCAATGCACACGTTTGGTCCGGGCGGCATCAAAAGGCAGTTGGTGATCTGGCGGAATCGCATCAATTGCATGACCTTTCTTCCCCCCGGTGCATAGGGACTGGCCGGGCGGCACGACGGTGAGCGGTGGGGGGGCGTGCATTTTGCAGGCCAGGATGCGTTGGCAATTTGAAGACATGAATTCCAATCGGAAGTGTGCACCACGGTGGCCGGGTGAATGAAGTCTCCGCCAAATATTGTTCCACATAAGCCCATGTTAACCGGGGGATCGGGAAACAAGCGGAATGGCCATGGGAGTTGATGGGGCAGGGCGGCCATTGCCGGTTGCCCGATCGTTCAGGCTGATCATCATCATTGCCACGGGTCCTGCCGGTAATGACCGCATTGTATTCCCGGCTGTGGGGCGGAGGTTCCCCAATTGGCATTCCGGGATACGAACCGGGGACATGCGGAAGATGCCCCGGAAGTTACCTTTGCGCCCCTCCATGCGCAGGCTAATCCCGTTTCTCCTCCTCGCTGTGGCCTTCCTGGCCTCATGCAGTGAGTTCAGCAAGGCCGTGAAGAGCACGGATGTGCAATACAAGTACCGCATGGCGGTGAAGTACTTTGAAAAACCGGATTACGACCGGGCCATGCCCTTGCTGGAGGAACTGCTGAGCCTGACCCGGGGTGATACCCTGTATGAGCCGGTAAGCTATTACTACGCGAAGGGTTACTTTGGCATGAAGGACTATATCCTGGCCGGCTACTACCTGGGCAATTTCACCAAAACGTTCCGCAACAGCGTGCATGCCGAGGAGTGCGCCTTCCTGTCGGCCTATTGCCATTACAAGCAGTCGCCGGAATTTGAGCTCGACCAGGCCGACACGCGGTCGGGCATTGACAAGCTGCAGCTCTTCCTGGTGCGCTACCCGGAAACCACGCTGAAGGATTCCTGCAACGTGTTGATCGACGAGCTGCGGGGAAAGCTTGAGAAAAAGGACTTTCTTGCGGCCAAGCAGTACCTGCGAACACGGTACTACGCCGCCGCCAGCGAAGCCATGCAGGGATTCCTGCGGAAATGGCCCAACTCCAGCTACCGGGAGGACGCACTGTTCAGCATACTGGAAGCGGACCATGACCTGGCCATGAACAGCGTGGAGACGAAGAAAGCAGCCCGCATCGATGCCGGTATCCGATCATTCAATACCTTTGCGGACGCATTTCCGGGCAGTCCCCGGCTTCCCTCAGCCAATCTCCTGCTGAAGGACCTGCAGGCCCAGAAGCAACGCATAGAACGCACAGCGACACCATGAACCCGAAATACAGCACCGCCGCCAAGACCACCATCACCCGCAACGTGAACCGTTTGGATGCTGATACGGGCAATGTGTATGAAAGTGTGGTGATCCTTGGCAAGCGCGCCAACCAGATCGCAGTGGAGATCAAGTCCGAGCTGAACGAGCGCCTGGAGGAGTTTGCCGTGAGCGGGGAAAACATCGAGGAGGTGTATGAGAACCGCGAGCAGATTGAAGTGAGCCGCATGTATGAACGCATGCCCAAGCCCAGTGCCATCGCCGTTGATGAGATGCTGGATGGCCGCATCGTGTTCCGTCACACTGAAGTGCCCGCGGCTTCCGCCGAGTAATTTCCTGTGCCGGATGGGTGCGGGCAGCGTCCTTCCACGCCGTGTGCTGCTTGGTGTATGTGGCGGCATTGCCGCCTACAAGACACCGTTGCTGGTGCGCGCCCTGGTGAAATCCGGGGCGGAGGTGCAAGTGGTGATGACCCCTTCCGCCCGGGATTTTGTTTCCCCCCTGGTGCTTTCCACCCTGAGCGGACGGCCCGCCCTTACCGAACTTGTGGAGCAGGATGCGGGCAGCACCGTGTGGAACGACCATGTGCATTTGGCCCGTTGGGCTGATGTGCTGATGATCGCACCGGCCACGGCGAA
>CALMYC010000109.1 GCA_937873385.1 uncultured Flavobacteriales bacterium
CTCGCAAAGCGGACCTTGACGCACAAGGCCCACCTGTCCTCCTGGTTCTTGGACAGGATGAACAGGATTGACAGGATTGATCCTTCGGACGTTGGGAAAGCTCAAAACCCAATGGCAAGAAGCTGAGGGAGCGTGTCCCATCAAGGTCTCGCAAAGCGGACCTTGACGCACAAGGCCCACCTGTCCTCCTGGTTCTTGGACAGGATGAACAGGATTGACAGGATAGACCTTCGGCGCTTGACTTCCTCTGCCTCAGGGTCCCCTTCGGGAGACCGCTGAGGGAGCAAGTTCCATCAAGGTTTCGCGCAGCGAACCTTGATGCAGAAGGTTGGAGTTGGGATCTCTACTACTTCAGCGGCTTCACCCACTGCTTCATCCACGCGTGGATCTCTTCCACCTCCATGCGGCGGGTGGCCACGCGGATCACCATGTCGTATTCGTCGTCGTCACTGGCTTGCAAGTCCATGTCGTAGGTAAGCAGGATCAAGCGTGCCAGCACATATCCCGTTCGCTTGTTCCCGTCCACGAACGGGTGGTTCTTCACGATGCTCTCGAGCAATGCGGGCCGCTTTTGCAACGGCATCGGGATACAATTCCTGCCCGGCGAAAGTGGCGAAAGGCCTGGCCAATGCAGCCTCCAACCCGCCTTGGTCACGCACGCCGTGGGAACCGCCCGTGGCCTCGATCAGCTCGGCGTGGACGGCCAAAGCCTCTTCCAGCGGGATCATTTCGCCAGGCGCAACAGCAGTTCGCGCTTCTCCTCCAGCATGCGCTTGAGCCCGATCACGCGCTTCTGCTCCTCGGGCGTCTTTGCCTGAAAGTCCTTCAGGTAGTCCAACACCTCCTGTAGGATGGAGTCCGGTACTTCCTGCAGCTTCCGTTGGATGGCTTCCTTGAGTTGTTCGGTGCTCATGGTTTGCCAAAGTTAGGCGGTGATGGCAAGACCGCGGGTAACCTTGGTGCCTCAGGTCCCTTCACGCCTTTGCGAGGCGCTATGGCCTGCAATGCATACGGGAGACCGCTGAGGGAGCAAGTCCCATCAAGGTCTCGCGCAGCGGACCTTGACGCACAACGAATGCCGCGCGCCTTTCTCGTACAACCCGCCCCCACACCGTTACTTTGCCCCATGGCCGCAACGCAAGCCCATCCCTTCCACCTCACCAACACGCTTTCGCGCAAGAAGGAGCAGTTCATCCCGCTGAACCCGCCGCATGTGGGCCTTTATGTGTGCGGCCCCACGGTGTACAGCGACGTTCACTTGGGCAACGTGCGCAGCTTCCTCACCTTCGACATCCTGTACCGCTGGCTGCGCTACCTCGGCTACACCGTGCGCTACGTGCGCAACATCACCGACGTGGGGCACCTGGTGGACGACATCGACGAGGGCGAGGACAAGATCGCCAAGCGCGCCCGCATGGAACGGTTGGAGCCGATGGAGATCGTGCAGAAGTACACCAACGGCTTCCACGAGGTGATGCGGCTGTTCAACATTTTGCCACCGAGCATCGAGCCAACGGCCACGGGCCACATCATTGAGCAGATCGGCATGATCGAGCGCATCATCGCCAACGGCTATGCGTACGTGGTGAACGGCTCGGTGTATTTCGACGTGCCGAAGTATGCGGAAAAACATGCCTACGGCGAGCTGAGCGGCCGCAAGACCGAGGACCAGCTGGCCAACACGCGCGGCACCGAAGGCCAGGAGGAGAAACGCAGTCCGCTGGATTTTGCGCTTTGGAAGAAGGCCGAGAAGGGCCACCTGATGCACTGGCCTTCCCCGTGGGGCGAGGGTTTTCCGGGCTGGCACCTGGAGTGCAGCGTGATGAGCACCAAGTACCTCGGGCTGACCTTCGACATCCATGGGGGGGGTATGGACCTGAAGTTCCCGCACCACGAATGCGAGATTGCGCAGAGCGTGGCCGCCGACGGCAAAGCCCCGGTGCGCTACTGGATGCACGGCAACATGCTCACCGTCAACGGCCGCAAGATGGCCAAAAGCGAGGGCAACGGCTTCACGCCGGAAGAGCTCATCACTGGCAACCACAAGCTGCTGGAGCGTGGCTACTCGCCCATGACGGTGCGCTTCTTCATGCTGCAATGCCACTATGCCAGCACGCTGGATTTCAGCAATGCGGCGCTGCAAGCGGCGGAGAAAGGCTTGCAACGGCTGATGGCGGCTTATGAAGTACTGAAAGGATTGACCGCCAAGGCGCCAAACGCGCCAGGGAATGCTGACGAGGCCTTTGATGTAGAGGCCCTTGCCAGGGCGTGCCATGCGGCGATGAACGATGACCTGAACACGCCGGTGATGATCGCGCAGTTGTTCGAGGGCGTGCGGGTGATCAATGGTGCGAAAGCCGGCAACATCGCGTTGGAACAGGAACAGATCGACATCTTGCGGGGCTTGTTCAACGACATGCTATTCACCGTGCTGGGGTTGCAGCCTGAAACGGAGGCCAAGAGCGAAGAGGGGCTGGATGCCGGGCTGATGGACGTGTTGCTGGGCCTGCGCGCGGATGCGAAAAACCGCAAGGATTTCGCCACGAGCGACCTGATCCGCGACAAGCTGGCGGCGCTGGGGATCTCAGTGAAGGACACGAAGGAGGGCGTGGTGTGGGAGAAGGGGTGAAAAATGGAAAATGGAAAATGGAAAGCTGACCCTTCGACTGCGCTCAGGGCTGAAAGCTGAAAGTTCAAGACACCAGGATCAAGACACAAGGATCAAGGCGCAATGCCTAAGACCTAAGACTCACGACTCCAGACTTCAGGACTCAGGACTCACGACTCCAGACTTCAGGACTCCAGACTTCAGACTTCAGAACTAAGGACTCAAAGACGACAATCACCCATATGCTTTCGAACTCACAACGCGTCCTTGGCCTTGGCCTGATCACCTTGCTCTTCGCTGCCTGCCAGCCGGAAAGTGCACCTGTAAAAACGGTGGAGCCCAACCTGCCGGCGCTCCCTCCTCCCCCTTTGTTCAACGGCGATAGCGCCTACGCCTTCGTGGCCAAGCAGGTGGCGTTCGGGCCACGGGTGCCGGGCAGCGCCGCGCACAAGGCCTGCGGCGATTGGATGGTTGCCAAGCTGAAGAGCTACGGCGCTACCGTAGTGGAACAAAACGCCATGGTGACCATCTACAACGGCCAGAAGGTGCCCATGCGCAACATCATCGCCAGTTGGCAGCCGGAGAAGAAGGACCGCATTCTACTGTTCACCCACTGGGACAGCCGGCCTTTCGCGGATCAGGATTCCGTGCGCCGCAATGAGCCCATCGATGGCGCCAACGACGCCGGCAGCGGCACCGGTGTTCTGATGGAGATCGCCCGATCACTGGCCGATCACCCCACGCAAGTGGGCGTGGACCTCTTCTTCAATGATGTGGAGGACATGGGCGCGCCGGAAACCGCCATGGGCATGGGCCAGCAATCTTCCGAGGACACCTGGTGCCTAGGCACCCAGTACTGGACCAAGAATCCGCACGTGCCCGGCTACAAGGCCCGCTTCGGCATTCTGCTGGACATGGTGGGTTCCAAGGACGCCGTCTTCCCGCGGGAAGGCTACAGCATGCGGTACGCCCCGGGCATCGTGAATAAGGTATGGAAAGCGGCCACAGCCGCCGGGCATGGCGATCGCTTCCTCAGCGAAACGCGCAACTTCGTGGGCATGGACGACCATGTATATGTCAACCAGAACATGGGCATCCCCAGCATCGACATCATCGCATACAATCCGGTAACCGGCGGTTTCCCGTCCACTTGGCACACGCATGCCGACAACCTGGCCAACATCGACAAGGAGAGCCTGCAGGCCGTGGGCGCCACGGTGGCGCAGGTGGTGTGGACGGAGCGGTAGCGTGCTCAACGCGGGCGATGGTCCCAGCCGAAGCCGAGGAAGCTGAAACCGATGGACAGGAAGACCGGGGAAGTGCTGACCTGCTCCCCTTCCGAAGCGTAAAACCGACCATTGCCGATCACATAGCCGCCCTGTGCGAACAACTCCGCGAAATACCCGTCCAACCCACCGCGCACCCCGGCCCGAAGTCCGAGCGGGAACTGCAATTTGGTGTGGTCCTTCATGATCATACTTCCGGTACCCGGGCTTGCAATTTCCCTGGACGTGGCCTTTAAGGATTGCACGCCGAGAAATGAGCCGATATAGAACGCCGTGGCATCATTGTCGGACGTGAAGTACTTCGCGCTGATGATGCCGTCGACGGCACGAACGTCCACATTGACAAATCGGTAGTTGAGGTCCACTGCCATGCCGAAGCGGGGTTCAAGATCCTGCTGGTAGGCCAGCCCCAACCCGCTGGAGAGTTGCCGGCTATTGGAGAAGCCCTTCACCATTCCAGGACCGTACCCGATGGTGAAGTTGAAGCCGCTCGCTTGGCCATGGACTGCACCCACCGCAACCAGGAGCAGGGTGAAGAGGCCATGGCGGCGTATTTCACGGATCGTGTTCATCGTTGCCCTTCACCAACCGATGCCGTACGCCCAGCCCACTGTAAAAGCCACGGCTGAAGTGTACGTGTACGGTGTATCCTTCAGCTTGCTACTGATGGTGGTGATTTGTTTACCGCCGCCTACATGGTAACCAGCAGCCACGTAAAGGTCCATGAAGCCGCCGTCGGTGGCGCCGCGCAGGCCCAAGCGCAAACCCACCGGTATCAGCCACTTTGAAACGCTGATGTTCACCGGTGCTGTGACGTAGTTGTAGTCAGTTGAATAGCCGTCGCTAGTCCATTTCTGGGAAATGTGGCGCAGCCCGAGGAAGGTGCCGATGTACACATGGGTTCCGTCGTTCTCTCCAAGTGCATATTCCGTGTGGTAATTCAGGCTCAGCAGTTTTGGGGCTACTTGGAAGTCCGTTTGCACATTGCCCTTGGTGACCACTACAGACTTCGGCTCCGCTCTGAATGCACCCGAAACATCAACCCCCACATCGAAACCTGCAGTGAGACGCTCGTTGAAGGTGCGGTCCACGCCTACACCAACACAATAGTTCGCGAAAGCCGGCTTGGTGTACACCTTGTGCCCTTCCCCGATAATGAGCCGTATGGCCGTGCTTTGCGCATGGGTCAGTGGCGTGATGCCTGCAAACAGCACGATGGCAGAAAGGATCTTCCGCATCACTTGGTGAATTCTATGTTCAGCATTTCCAGGGCCGTGCTGATGGGCACGCCGAAGCCGATGCCCTCCACGCCCGTGGCCTTGATCTTCAACGTGGCCACGCCCATCACTTTGCCGTCCGCAGTGATCAAGGGTCCGCCGCTGTTGCCGGGATTGATGCTCACGTCGGTTTGCAGGTATTTGTGTCCGTCGATCTCGCGCTTTCCGCTCATGATGCCGCGCGTCACCGTTTGACCGAGCTTTTCATTCAAGGGCGTGCCGATGGCGTACAGTTCCTGGCCCAGCTGCAGGTCCGCATCATTTCCGAGCGACAGCGCGGGCAGGTCGTTGCCGGGCACTTTGATCAAGGCCACGTCGAAATCGCGGTTCACCTTCACCACTTGGCCATCCAGGCTGAAGCCCTGCTCGAAGCGCACTTTCGCCGTGGCGCTGCTGCCCACCACATGGGCGTTGGTCATGATGTAACCGTCGTTGGAAATGAGGAATCCGCTGCCGTGCCCATCCTTCATTTCCACGGTCACCACGCCCTTCACCAGGGCGGGGATCATGGCGTTGCGGTCCGTGAACGGGATCGGCGCCGGGGTTGCCAACTTCATCACATCGCCCTTGGAACGCAGCAATCCTGCGGAATGCACCCCCGCGATCCGTTCATACAGCCCGTCCTCATCCAGCAACTGGCGTGCGGCATCCTTCATTGCATCCGAAAACACATCCCGCGCGTAGCCACCGTTGACCGGCCATTCCGTGCTCTTGCTGATCGTGAACAAGACGCTGTCCTTGTCGATGCCGCTGTAGAAACGCCAGTCAACGTCCATCTGCACATGTCCATAAGCCAAATGGCCTTTCTCCTCCAGTTGCATGTCCACACGCTTGATCAAAGGACGCAGCACCACCTTTGCCCGCTGCGCTTCCTCATCCCCTTTGGGCGTGCCGAGCCGCACACCGTGTGCTTCCACATACGAATTGGCCATGCCCTGGATCAAAGCGGATGTCGCCGTTTCCGGATAGCGCAGATCGGAAAATTCCTTGCTGTCCACGGTCAGTGACCGGCTGTTGCTCTTCCCCAGTGCGGCCTTCCGGTCCAAGTTACTTTCCAGCGTGGCCACAGGCAGGTCCAGTAATTGCCGGTCCGTGGGCAGCGCCTTGTGCATGTTCACTTTCAAAGCCGGCATGGGGAAGGAATACATCGAACTGCTCTTGGCATCCGCGATGTACGGAATGCCCAAGAGCATCGCATCCGCGAACAGTACCACGTTCTTGCGCTTGGGCTTAAGCTCAACGGTCACGGGTTGCATGCCTTCCTTGCGCAGTTCCACGGAGACCTTCTCCGAAGTGGACCTGTCGTAAGTATAGGAGTATGGTGTAACACCAGCCTCCGTGCCATTCACGAAAACGGAAGCTCCGGTTGGATCGCTGGCAATGGACAGCGCTTGGTTTCCCTTGTTGAGCAGGGAGGCGCAGCTGGATAAGGCAAATGGAAAAAAGGCAAGCGCGAATGCCTTGGTGGTGAGGTACTGCATAGGAAACGGAGATGAACTGGGGCGGGCAATGTAGGTGCAACTTGCTGAATGGGTCCCGAAGTATTGCGCGGCACCTACGGTGATCCTGTTCGAAGGGGCGTGGCCGCCGCTCACGAAAGGTCTCCAAGAGTGGCCATCCCTTCGCAATGACTTGTGAACGGGAAGGCCTACATTGTGACCTGAAATACATCGCTCCATGAAAAAACTTTTTACCCTTTTCCTGCTGTCCCCTGCACTCGCCTTCGGGCAATCCCTGGTGGGCACCACCCCGGAATTGCGCACCGGCCTGTTGGAGGATTTTACCGGGATCCATTGCGGATACTGCCCGGACGGCCACGCCATCATGGCGAGCATCTCCGCCGCGCATCCCGGCAAGGTGTCCTTGGTCGGTGTGCATGCGGGCGGTTTCGCCGTTCCCTCCGGCAACCAACCGGATTTCCGAACTCCGGAAGGAACCGCATTGGATGCCTTCTATACCATCAGCGGCTATCCCGCCGGAGTGATCAACAGGCATGCCTTCAACGGGGATGCTGAACAGAACCGCGGTGCTTGGGAAGGCGATATGGCGGCGATACTGGCCATGTCCTCTCCAGTGAACCTCGGCGTTGAAAGCAGCTACGATGCCGGTACGCAGGAGATCACCGTGCATGTGCAACTCTATTACACCAGCGACAGCCCCGGCGCGGATGACCGCATCGCGGTGCTGGTCACCGAAGATCATATCATCGGCTGGCAAACGGATTACGGCAACGGCGACAACCCCAACTACGACCACCAGCACGTGCTGCGGGACTACCTGACCGACATCTGGGGCGAAGCCGTCAGCACCACCACCACGGGCACCACCGTGGACCGAACCTACACGCTTACCGTGCCTGCCACATGGAACGTCGCCAACTGCAACGTCACTGCATTCGTGGGTGAATACCAAAGCGACGTGTACCAGGCCCGCACGGTACCCGCTGATGGAGGCACCACGCTGGTAACCGCCCAATTCAACCCGGATGCCGCACCTTTCCGCAGCGGTGCCAACACGGTAGCCACCACGTTCAACACCGGCATCACCAACGCCTTGGGTGCGGATGCCAGTTACACGGTAACCCTCACCACTGATGCCCCTGCCTCATGGGCCAGTTCACTGGAAGTGGACGGAACCGCCTTCTCCAGCGGGTCCAACATCACCCTCGCGGATGCCGCCAATGCGCAGATCGCCGTTCACATCACCCCCGACGCAGCCGCAGGCATTGGCAACTACCTGCTCACCATCGCCTCGGTGGAACATCCCATGGCACCCGTGCTGCAGCAGGACCTGCACGTGATCAGCGGTGTGCATGACCTGATCGTGACCAACCCGCAGGCGGAGCCTTGGGATGCGCTCTATACCGCCGCGATGGACCAAGCCGGGGAACAAGCCTACGCCAAGACCTCCCGCGACCAGTTCACCAAATTCGGCCAGGCCAATGCCCTCGGTGGCGTGCTGAACATTTACCGGAACGTTAGCTGGACCTTCCCCAGCCTGCTCGATGATGAGGTGGCCATCCTGACCACCTTCATGGACAACGGCGGCAACCTGATGATCGCCGGGCAGGACATCGGTTGGGACCAGAGCGGTGCCACGGGATCCTACGGCACCCCGGCCACGCAGGCATTCTATACCGGCCACCTATTGGCCAATTTCGTGGCGGACGGCAGCTCTTCCAGCAATCTCGTCAATTTCACGGATGCGGATGAGGTGTTCGGCGGTGTGCCCAACTCCGGTATCGCCAACGTATTTGCCGGCAACACCTACCCGGACCAGATCACGCCGATCGCACCGGCCTCCGGGATCATGACATATAACACCACCACCAACATCGGAGCCGTCCGCGCCCAGACCGGTGCGTACAAGCTGGTGTACTTCGGCGTGGGGCCGGAGCAAATGGCAAATGCTTCCGTGGGAAGGTCAATGATCCAGCTCAGCCACGATTGGTTCTACGGAACTGTTGGCATCGACGAGTTCGATGCAGCAATGGGTTCCTTGGGCCGAGCCTATCCTGTTCCCGCGGATAACCGGGTCACCATCCCCGTGAGTGAGCTTCTGCTTTCCGCTTCCTTGGAGGTGTTCAACGCCATGGGCCAGCTCATCCACTCGCAGGATGTTGCCGCCTACGCCACTTCCGTGGAGATGAATACGGCACAATTGGGCAACGGCGTCTACAGCTACCGCCTGCGCACGGCGGGATCAACGGGCCAGGCGCACAGCTTCGTGGTGGCCCACTGAGCAACTTCCCCCGCCGAAAAAAGGCCTTCCGCACGGAGGGCCTTTTTTTCGTCGCCCATATCCTCCAACTTCGCATCCATCCTGCATGCATGAAGAACGACCTCGCCCCATCCAAGTTCCGCGTCGGCGCTGCCGGAAAAGCCTTTCACCTGAAGGACCATGCCACACGGCTTCCCCGGAAGATCGGCAAGGAGGAACTGAAGCAAAGTGTGCGTGCGGATGCCGAACGCATCGGCGAATTGCAGCAACTGCTGTACGCGGAACGCAGCCGTTCACTGCTGTTGATCTTCCAGGCCATGGATGCCGGCGGCAAGGACAGTTGCATCGCCCGGGTGCTGCGCGACGTGAACCCGCAAGGCTGCCAGGTGACCAGCTACAAGGCGCCGAGCCCGGAGGAACTCGACCACGACTTCCTGTGGCGCCATGCCAAGGCGGCGCCGGCCAAGGGTATGATCGGCGTACACAACCGCAGCCATTACGAGGAAGTGCTGGTGGTGAAAGTGCATCCGGGATTCCTTGCGGGGCAGCACCTTCCGGGCATCAGCGGTGCCAAGGACCCGGGGAAATCCTTTTGGGAAAACCGCTACGCCAGCATCCGCAACTTCGAGGAGCACCTGGTACGCCAAGGCACCACCATCATGAAGTTCTACCTGCACATGGGCAAGGAGGCGCAAAAAGAACGCTTCCTGGAGCGCATGGAACAGCCTGAGAAGAACTGGAAATTCAATGCGGGCGACCTGAAGGAACGCACGCGCTGGGACAATTACATGGAGGCCTACGATGCCGCCATCCGCGCCACGGCCACGCCGGAGGTACTTTGGTATGTGGTTCCTGCGGACCGTGAATGGGAAACGCGCGCGGTCGTATGCCGGTGCGTCCGCGAACAATTGGAGGCCATGGCACCGCAAGTGCCCGTTCCGGAAGAATCCGTGCGCAAGGCATTGGTGGAGGCTGCACGCATGCTCAGGGCGGAGCAATCCTGACACCATGGAAACGGCCCCGCAACAGCCCATCATCCAGGAACGGCTTCCCCTGGGTAACTTGCACGCATGCCCGCACAGACCAAACGATGGCGCCTGAAGCCTTCCGTGGACCCCGCCATTGTCGAAGTCCTCACCCACGACCGTTGCACGCCCGCCTTGGCCACCTTGCTGGCCCAACGCGGCATCCGCACCCCGGAGGAAGCCCGGGAATTCTACCGCCCTTCATTGGCGCACTTGCACAACCCGTTCCTGATGAAGGACATGGACCGTGCGGTGGAACGCATCGAACAGGCGCTGCGCGCAAAGGAATCCATCATGGTGTACGGCGATTACGACGTGGACGGCACCACCTCCGTTGCGCTGGTGTACAGCGTGCTTTCGCGCTGCACCGGCGCCATCATGCACTACATCCCGGACCGCTATGCGGAGGGCTACGGCGTTTCCACCTTGGGCATTGACCGTGCGGCGGAGCGCGGCGTGAAGCTCATCATTGCGTTGGATTGCGGCGTAAAGGCCGTGGACAAAGTGAAGTATGCCAAGGAAAAGGGCATCGACTTCATCATCTGCGACCACCACCTGCCCGGTGAAGCACTTCCTGATGCAGTGGCCGTACTGGACCCCAAGCGCCCCGACTGCCCCTACCCGTACAAGGAATTGAGCGGCTGCGGCATAGGCTTCAAATTGATGCAGGCCTTCGCGGAGCACAACGAAATGCCTTTCAGCGACCTGGAAGACCTGTTGGACCTGGTGGCGGTGAGCATCGCGTGTGACATTGTGCCGCTGGACGGGGAGAACCGCGCATTGGCCTACTTTGGGCTGAAGCAATTGAACAACGGGCGGAAGCGACCGGGGATCCAGGCACTGCTGGACCTTTCCAACATCAAAAAGCCGCTCTCCATCATGGACCTGGTGTTCGTGCTGGGGCCGCGCATCAATGCCGCAGGGCGCATCGAGCATGGGCAACAGGCCGTGGAGCTCCTCTTGGCGAAGGACGGCAATGAGGCCGCCAACATCGCCCAACGCGTGGACGGCAACAACGCCACGCGCCAAGGATTTGACAAGGCCATTACGGAACAGGCACTGGGCTTGTTCGAGACCGATGCCTTCCTGAAGGATGCATGGAGCACGGTGGTCTTCAACAAGGATTGGCACAAAGGCGTGGTCGGCATCGTGGCCTCCCGGTTGATCGAACAGCATTACCGCCCGACGATCGTGCTCACGGAAAGCAACGGCAAGGTGGCGGGCAGCGCGCGCAGCGTGAAGGGGTTCAACGTGCACGATGCGATCGCGGCATGCGGTGAACTGCTGGAACAATACGGCGGCCACATGTATGCCGCAGGGCTGACCATGAAGCCGGAAAATGTGCCCGCCTTCCGGGAGCTATTTGAATCCATTGTCCGGCAAACGCTTCCTGCTGCATTGCGGATACCGGAGGAAGAGGTGGACCTGGAGATCCGGCTGGAGGAGATCCAGCCTGCATTCGTCCGGGGCATCGAGGCCATGGCGCCGTTCGGCCCGGCCAACATGAAGCCGCTGTTCCTGACGCGCGGCGTGGTGGCCCGCGATGCGCGGACGATCGGCAGCAGCGGCGATCATTTGAAGTTCCGGCTCACCGATCCAGCAAACAGGAAGTTGGAGCTTGAAGCCATTGCCTTCCGCCAAGGCGACAAACTGGAACTGGTGCGTTCAGGCCAGCCGTTCAGCTTGCTGTACACCATTGAGGAAAACCACTTCCGCGAACAGGTCACCCTTCAACTGAACGTGAAGGACATCAAGCCCGGGAAGGAGCACGTGGTTGAACCGGAAGGCACGCCAGCACAGGAAATTTCCGTCGCCCCATGACCGGTTCCCCGATCGCCGTCCATGACGATGAGCACTGGATGCGGCATGCGCTGCGCGAGGCGGAACTGGCCTTTGCGGCGGATGAAGTGCCGATCGGCGCGGTGATCGTGGCCGGTGACCGCATCATTGCGCGGGGACACAACCTCACCGAACGGCTGAACGATGTGACGGCACATGCCGAGATGCAGGCCATCACGGCAGGGGCGGAACACCTCGGCGGGAAATACCTGCAGGACTGCACACTGTACGTGACCGTGGAACCGTGCGTGATGTGCGCCGGTGCACTGGCGTGGAGCCACATCGGGCGCATCGTCTTCGGCGCGTTCGATGAAAAGGCCGGCTATCGCCGCGTGGGGAGCATGCTGCTGTACCCCAGAACACAAGTGACCGGCGGTGTGTTGGAACCCGCTTGCGCGGACTTGATGAAGGCCTTTTTCAGGAAGAAGCGGTCGTTGGGGTGAGGTTCGTGGTTCGTAGGGCCCAGGCCGTAGGCCATTGGGCGTACAACTACGAACCACGCCCTTCGAACTTCAAACCCTACTGCGCACCCGCCAAATACCTGCGGCTCAAGCTGCGCAACGGCACCCATGCCGCAAACGTCCCGATGGCCATCACGGCAATGAAGATCATCACCAGATCAGTCCAGATCACCTGCACGGGGTAGGCCTCCACCACGGAATCCTGCAGGGAGACGAAGCCGGTCCATTGCTGTAACCCGCATAGTGCAAGTCCGGCCAACAAGCCACTGATCGTACCCACCACCACGATCAACAGGCCTTCCAGGAAGAACACCTTCCGGATGAACGCGTCGGTGACGCCCATGCCGCTGAGCGTGCGCATGTCCTGCCTCTTCTCGATCATCATTAAGGTGAGCGAAGCGATGATGTTGAACGCGCCGATGAGGCCAATGAAAGCGAGCACGAGGAACGTGAACCACTTTTCATTGGCGTTGGTGGTGTACATCAGCTCGTTCTTTTGGTGGCGCGTCTTCACGGTGTAGTTCACGCCTGCAATGCGTTCCACCTCCCGCTTCAGCCGATCGGTATCCGTACCGGGCTTTGCTTGGATCTCCATGGCGTTCACGTCATCGCCGTAGTGCAACAATTCCGCGGCAAGGCCGATGGGCGCGATCACATACTGGTTGTCGAACTCCATGTTGATGGTGAACGCGCCTGCCACGGCCACCCGGCGCTGCTCAAATGAAGATGGGCCCAGCTTGCCGATCTTGCGACCGCGCACCAAGGCACCTATCTCCAAGGGGCGGGTCACTTCATCATCTTTTGGAACGGCAAGGCCGTCCTTGAGCGCTGCCCCGAGGATCACCAGTGGGCCCGTTGCGCCTTCGAGCTTCGCATCACCACTGTACATCTGGCTTGGCAATCGGCTCATGGCCAAGTATTGCGGCTCCACGCCCTTCAAGGTGGCCACCGCCTGCTGGTCCCCCGAACGCAGCAAGACGTTCTCCTCGATCACCCAACTTTCACGCTCCACCCCCGGCAACACCTTGATGGCCGCCAAGTCCAGGCTGTCACGCGAAAAGGTCTTGCCTGTGGCCGGGGTGATGGTGATGTCCTGGTCGAACGGACTGTACAGCGTGTCCACCAATTGCGAAATGCCGTTCAGCGTGCTGAGCACCACCACCATGGCAGCGGTTACCACGGCCACCACCACCATGCTGATGGCCGTGATGATGTTCACGGCGTTCTGCTTGCGCTTGGCCAACAGGTAGCGGCGGGCGAAGAGGAGGGGAAGGTTCATGCAGCAACCAGGCCCAAGTTTCAACCTACTTCCACGCCTTCACGATCAACCCGGTTCCCGTGGGGTGCTTGCCGTGTACATCAAACCAGTTCAGCACAAAGGCGACCGGGTAGGTCATCACGTAGTAGAACGGCAGCACGATGAAGAAGACCTTGCTGGCCTGTAGCATCAGCAACGGCCACTTCATGCTCAGTTTCCAGCTGATCTTGCCCGGCGCGCCATAGCTGTAGCGTGCCTCCACCTTGCTGAAGCCGTTGCGCAGTGCCTTGGCGCGGATGTCGTCGATGTTGTAGCCGTCGCGCACATGCTCTTCGATGAAGGAGCCTTCCTCTTCGCCATGCACATCGCTGCCGCCTTGGTCGCTGGGGGTGCTGATGATGAGCATGCCGCCGGGCTTCAACGAAGTGGAATAGCAGCGCAGCGCAGCTTCATCTTCCAGGATGTGCTCCATCACGTCCACGCACACCACGAGCTCAAACGCGTCCGGGCGTTGGAACTTCGTCACGTCGCCCACTTCAAACTTCACATGGGGCCTGCCGATCTTTTGGAAAAAGGTGTTGCAATCGGCCACTTGCTCTTCCTTCACATCAATGGCGGTGATGCTCCAA
>CALMYC010000110.1 GCA_937873385.1 uncultured Flavobacteriales bacterium
CCGAGGATGACGCGAAAGCCGCGATCGAGGCGGCACCCTTCACCTTCGACCGCAGCATCCAGCAGTTGCGCGCCCACCCCTTTGCCCTCTGAGCCCGGGAACCCCTCGGTATGATCGATGATGATCTGGTCCGAACCGGCTACGGTATAGGTCATCTCTCCAATCTCCTGCTCTCCCTCTCGGGCAACGAACCGGCCTTTGTGGCCCATTCCTTCATGGTTGATGATCATGCCGCAAGGTATGTTCTGGAGCTTGTGGTGCCTTGCTTCCTGTGGTCAAGGAATTGCCACCATCATATCCTCATACAATGCAACTTCCCGATCGCCTCCACTTGATTCGCATTGACCTCCGCCTTCTTCGCAAACGTCTTCCACTTCTTCACGCCGGCCTTCACCTCGTCGATGATCGCCTCCGCCTTCTTGATGTTCATGTCCTTCGCCACGGCCAGCAGATCGGCGCGGGTGATGTCCAGCCGCTTCCCGTTGATGCTCATCTGGTGCTGCTTCAGCCAGATGTTCTTCGGGTCGTACGCGAAGGTGATGTCGTAGGCGGGGCTGAGGTGCCACGTGCCTTGCGGATCCATCAGGAACGAGGTGTTCTTCGTGTGGTCGTCGCAGTTGCGCGCGATCACGTTGAAGCACATACGCCGGAAGAATTCCACGGCATCGGGGTAGGGCAGGCCCAGCAGGCGCATCACGCCGAAGGCCTCCTCGTAGCTGTAGCGCAGCGGGTCGTTGAAATCCATGTGGGCCACGCCACATAGCGTGGCCATGTGCAAACGCACCGTTTCGCCGGTCTTTGCATGTTGCACACGGTCGAAGCGCTGCGTGAGGAAGTGCGCCCGGCCATGCTCCTCCAACAATGTGCTCGGCATCATGTTGATCCCGCAGGCCAAGGCCATCAAGTGGTACGCGTACTCGATGCGCCCATAGCCCTTCGGGTCGCCCAGTGCCGCGTTCGTCACCCCATCGAACTTGATCAGGCAATACGTGAAGTCGGGCAAACCCTCGACCTGCCCGCTGCGCACCTCGCCGGTGGTGTGGTTGTACGCCACGATCGCCTTCGCACGTGCGCCACCGGCCGACGTGCCCACTTGGATAATGTCCATCAGCGCCTCTTGCTCGCCTTTCTTCCTGCTGGTCTTGAAGGCCTCCTTCTTCGTGAGCACCTCGCGCGCCACGCGCACCAGCTCGTCCACCCGCAGGGCCTCGCTGCTCGCCTCCAGTTCGGCGTGGCTCGGCTCGAACTCCAACGCACCCATCCCGCGGTGCCCGAGGAAACAGAGCTTCTCCACGGGGTTCGCGGTTCCAGCCGCACGGTCCTGTTGGTTCAACCAGGCATTCAGTAGCGTATCGCCGAAACGGTCCGGTAGGCAATCGGCCAACAACCCCGGCAGCCCCTTGAAGGTCTCATCACGCAGGTTCCCGAAGGCGAAGATCTCCTCGCCGCCACGCGCCTTGTCCAGCGGCATCTGCAACGGCGCCACGTTCAGCCCGCTCTTGGTGAACGCGCGATCGTACTGGAACTGTGCGCGGTGCAGCTTGTCGTCCCATACCACCAATCCAACGGGCTTGCCCCACAGGATCACTTTCGCATGCGTTACCATGTGCTCTTGGGCTTTGGGGGTGTTACATCGGGTTGCTTACGCCCCGCGCGTTTGCGCTGCTTTTTCAGGTACTTCTCCTGCGCCTCCACCAGCATGTAGGGCGTGGGCTGCGGCTCGGCATGGAAGGCATCCAGAACATCCAGGCGGTCCATGGCGCGCAGCACCTGCACCACGGTGAGCAAGGTGGCGGCTCTGCCGGCCTCCAGCTTCACCACGGTGGTGCGATCCAGGCCCGCACGCTGGGCCACTTCGGCCTGGCTCTGGTTGCGCTCCAGCCGCATGCGCCGCAGCTCCTTGCCCAGTTGCGCCACCACGGCGGCATCCTTCATGCCCTTCCAGTTGATGTTGCTTGTAGTCATCGTAAACGGTGTTTCAGTTCATCAACGCATCTTTCACGCCACAAGTATACGCATTCCCCAAAGAACGCATTACATCGCAACGATGCGACAAAGCATCATACTATGAAAAATAGGCAAACAATAATGTGTTCAAGCAACTTATGGCATGTTTCACACTGAGCAGGGTCGAAGCGTGGGCGTGCCCCTTTCCCCGCGCAGGCCACGCACGGGTCGGGTGCTTCGCTGTAGCCCGACTTGTCGTGGCCAGCGGTCGCGGCACTGCGGGGGCTTCCTTTGGTCGCCTCCTCGTTGCTCGCGTCCGCAAGGCCACGCCTACGCGGGGCTGCCGCTTCGCCCCCTCACGCGTTGCTTCGTCGTTCCTCCTCGCAATACCGGCTGCGACCCCTTCGGGGTCGTGCGGACTACGGGCGTTCTTAGTCTACAGGCTGTGAGCCCATCGGGGTCGAATGCGCAGCACCGGACACGTCTTGGGTTCATGATCCCGAAGAAGGCGCAGCGTACCACCGCATCGTTCTGGTTCTTGACCCTGTATGGGTCGCAGGAAACTCCTTTGCACGTCTGGGGTTTTGACCCCGAAGGGGTCACAGCCCGTAGCTCGTCCAATCCAACAGGCATTCGACCCTGAAGGGGTCGCAGCCGGTGTTCGTCATTGCTTCAGGCCCTCCGATCCGTCACGCGAAATGCAGAGCCTACAGCGCCTTCAATGCGGCTGCCTTCATCTGGTCCCTTATCAATACACCTCGCGACCCTCGCACAGGTTGATCAAGCGGGCCAGCACGTACGCGGTGCCCCGTCGGCCGCTTCCATCGCGCAGCACCTTGACCAAACCGTTCTCCCGCATGCTGCGCAACAGGTTGCTCACCGTGGCCGATGTTGGCGGCGTGCCTTGGAAGGTGAACAAGCTGCTGGTGAAGATGGGCCGCTCGAACATCTGGTCAAGCATGGGCACCGCGAATTGCGAATGCGTCACCTCCAAGGCGCGCTGCTTCAACTCTGCGTAGAGGTCCATGATCGCGCGGGCCTTGTCGCTGTTGTCCTTCGCTTGTTCGGCAAGGCCGGTCAGGAAGAAGCGGATCCATGCGGTCCAGGCATCGGGCTCCCGTCCGATGGCCCGCAGCCGGGCGATGTATTCATCGCGGTGCCGTTCCAGCCAGCCGCTCATGTAGAACATCGGGCGGGGCAGCAGTTGCTTCTCGAACAGGAACAGCGGTATGATGATGCGCCCCAGGCGACCGCTGCCATCATCGAAGGGGTGCAGCACCTCGAACTGCGCATGCACGATGGCCAGTTGCACCAACGGGTCGGGCCGGTCGGCGTGGTAATAGCGCTCCCATGCGCTCACATGCTCCTGAAGCACCAAGGGCGAAGGCGGTACGAAGTAGGCCTCCGCGATGGTGCTGCCCGGCTTGCCGATGAAGTTCTGCGTGGTGCGGAAATGCCCCCGCCGCTTGTCCTGCCCACGCACCGAGTTGAGCAGGATTGCGTGCAGGCGTTTCAGCATGTTCAGGTTGAAGGGCTTGTTGGCCAGCTCCTGCTCAGCCGTGCGCAACGCCTTGCGGTAGTTGATGATCTCCCCGATGTCGTGCTTGCGGGAAGGCAGTTCCGGCTCCTGTCCGCTATCGAACTGCAGCACATCGCCCAAGGTGGCCAGGGTGCCTTCGATACTGCTGGAAAGCACGGCCTCCTGCGTCGTCAGGGGCGATAGGAGCACCTCCGGGGAGGGGACCCCCACCAGGATGCCATCGTACCGCGCCAAGGCCCGGTTGGCTTGGCCGACCACGGGCATAAGGCCTTGCCAGTCAAGACCTTCAATGGGGAGTTGGTCCGGTAAGAAGGGTTCCATGACTTACTTCAAGTAGGTTGGTCACTATGTGCTTTGTATCAAATGTAATGTGGTTTGACTTTTCACAAGGCGATTTGTCACAAATGGAGGATGGGGTAACTAGGCTCCGCGGCGAAGAGGGTGGTATTGGGCGTGCCCCGTTGCCTACGCGCAAGCCCCGCTCGGGTCGCATGTTCCGCTATGGCCGGACTTGTCGCGGCTTGCGGTCGCGGGGCTGCGGGGGCTGCTCGTTCCTCGCAGCCTCCTCGTTGCTCGCGTCCGCAAGGCCACGCCTGCGCGGGGCTGCCGCTTCGCCCCCTCACGCGTTGCTTCGTCGCTCCTCCTCGCAATACCGGCTGCGACCACTTCAGGGTCGTGGTGGTCGAGGATATGTTCTACCTAGGAAGACCAGCTGCCTTCGCTGGTATGATATAGATGCCCTTGAGCAGGTGTTCTACCACATCGAAAGCAGTTGCCAAGTCCTTACTGCTATGAGCTTTTACCTCATGCGCCGCCTCGTTGCCCATGGTTCGGAGACTGTGAAGAATCTCCGCTCCGGCAGAGTTCAGGTCCCCAATCTGGACCAAGCCATCGATTCTCTGCTTCAGGTTGTTGCCTGGCGCAGCTCTTTCCTTGCATACAACCTCCACCAAGGCGCGAATCCCAATCCCGGCAAGCACATTCATGTCATTGCACAGTGCTTCGCGAGTTTGAGCGTACATCAGTTTAACCGGATGTGGTAAACGCCAAGAATCTGATAATGGAGGGCGACCGATAGCTCTACGGGGATAAAGAACCTCTTTCACATCCATCTCCGCGTCACCTTCATGGTCATAGCCTGCGACCACTTCCTCTTTCGAAAGAAAGCTGTGCGTCTCACATCCTTCGCATTGAACGATGCTCCAAGTCGCAGTTCCGATGCGATCTTCAGGCCCATCCCAAATAGCCTCCTCGACAGAGTGAAGAACGCGATGGCGTGTGCTTCTCAAACACGATTCACAGTCCAGCCATGTGATAGATGATGCAGGGGAGGCCATTGGATTTCCGGTATCCCTATTTATCGCTTGCCCAACGCCTCAATTATCCCCTTCGCCGCCACCGGGATCTTCGTCCCTGGCCCGTACACATCGAAGCAGCCGGCCTGCTTCAGGAAGTCGTAGTCGTTCGGCGGGATCACGCCACCGGCCACCACGAGGATGTCGGGGCGTTTGTAGGTCTCGCGCAGTTCGCGGATCACTTCGGGCACCAGGGTCTTGTGTCCCCCGGCGAGGCTGCTGATGCCCAGCACATGCACGTCGTTCTCGATGGCCTGCTTCGCCACCTCCTGCGGCGTCTGGAACAGCGGGCCGATGTCCACGTCGAAGCCGATGTCGGCGAAGCTGGTGGCGATCACCTTGGCGCCGCGGTCATGCCCGTCCTGGCCCATCTTGGCCACAAGGATGCGCGGGCGGCGGCCCTCGGCTTTTGCGAATTCTTCCGTGAGGCGCATGGCCTCTTTCATCTCGGGGTCGTTCATGGCTTCCGCTGCATAGACGCCGCTGATGGCGCGGGTGGTGGCTTTGTACCGGCCGAAGGCTTTTTCGAGTGCATCGCTGATCTCTCCCAAGGTGGCGCGGGCGCGGGCGGCGGTTACGGCGAGTTCGAGGAGGTTTGAGGGGGCGAGTCGTGTGTCTTTGAGTCGTGAGTCCTTGAGTCGGGAGTCGGGAGTCGTGTCCGAGTCGGACTTACGACTCACGCCTTCCGGACTCACGACTTGAGCCGCATGCACAAGTGCTTCCAACGCCTCCTTCACCTTCTTCTCATCCCTCGCCTCCTTCATCTTCTTCAACCGCGCGATCTGCGAATCCCGCACCGCCGTGTTGTCCACCTCCAGCAATTCCATCTTCGTTTCATCCTCGGTCACAAAGGCGTTCACGCCGATGATCTTGTCCTTGCCGGTATCGATGCGGGCTTGGCGTTTCGCGGCGGCTTCCTCGATGCGCATCTTCGGAAGTCCGCTCTCGATCGCCTTGCTCATGCCACCGAGTTCTTCCACCTCCTTGATCCGCGCCCACGCCTTGTGGACCAGCTCGTGTGTGAGGCTTTCCACGTAGTAGCTGCCGCCGAGCGGGTCGATCCACTTGGTAATGCCGCTGTTCTTCTGAAGATAGAGTTGCGTGTCGCGCGCGATCTTGGCGCTGAAGTCGGTGGGCAGCGCGATGGCCTCGTCCAGCGAGTTGGTGTGGAGCGACTGTGTTCCACCGAGCACGGCCGCCAATGCTTCCACCGTGGTGCGCGCGATGTTGTTGAAGGGATCCTGCGCGGTGAGGCTCCAGCCGCTGGTCTGGCAGTGGGTGCGCAGCGCGAGGCTCTTCTTGTCCGTCGCGCCGATCTCGTGCAGCATTTTCGCCCAGAGCAACCGGCCCGCGCGCAATTTGGCCACTTCCATGAAGAGGTCCATCCCGATTCCCCAGAAGAAGCTGAGACGGCCGGCGAACTCGTCCACCTGCATCCCGGCGGCCCTGCGGGGGCGCACGTACTCGATGCCGTCGGCCAGCGTGTAGGCCAACTCCAGGTCGGCAGGAGCACCCGCCTCGTGCATGTGGTAGCCGCTGATGCTGATGCTGTTGAACTTGGGCATCTTCCGCGCGCAGTAGCTGAAGATGTCGCCCACGATGCGCATGCTCGGTCCCGGCGGATAGATGTAGGTGTTGCGCACCATGAACTCCTTCAAAATGTCGTTCTGGATGGTGCCTTGCAACTGTTCCGGCGCCACGCCCTGTTCTTCCGCAGCGACGATGAAGAAGGCCATGATGGGCAACACGGCGCCGTTCATGGTCATGCTCACGCTCATCTTGTCCAGCGGGATCTGGTCGAAGAGGATCTTCATGTCCTCCACGCTGCTGATGGCCACACCGGCCTTGCCCACATCGCCCTTCACGCGTGGGTGGTCGCTGTCGTAACCTCTATGAGTGGCCAGGTCGAAGGCGACGCTGAGGCCCATTTGCCCGGCGGCGAGGTTGCGACGGTAGAAAGCGTTGCTCGCTTCCGCTGTGCTGAACCCCGCGTATTGGCGGATGGTCCATGGCCGCACCGTGTACATGCTGGCGTAGGGGCCGCGCAGGTAAGGCGGGGCGCCGGCGCCGAAGCGGAGGTGTTCGAGCGTGGCGGTGTCCTCGGCGGTGTAGCGGGAACGTAGCGGGAGTTCTTCGCGGTTGGGAAGATCAGTTCCAGGTTCGTGGTTCGTAGGTCTTGGTTCGGAGATCGGCGCACTTCCCACTACGAACCACGAACCACGAACTATTCCCTTGATCATTGAATCCGTCATCTCCTCCACCACATACGCGCCCCCCAACGGATCCGCCACGCGACCGAGGAAACCTTCATCACGCAGCAGCAGGCTGATGTTGCGCGCGATGCGGCGGCCCAACACCGGACCTTCGGGCAGCGGCAGATCGGGGATGGTGAGGCCGTCGCAGCCGCCCAGCACCGCGCTGATGCCTTGGAGCGTGGCGCGCAACGCTTGATCATAGGGCGACTTCGGGTCCCGTGCAAATTGCACTTCACATTGAATGAAGGTGTTCCCACTGCACGCATGTTCGGGGGAAAAGCTCCGCACCACTTGTGCCCATGCCGCCCGGAATGCCCTGATGCGTGCGGCCTCCAGGAAGAGATCATCGCCGAGGTGGAGGCGGAACTGGATGCGCGCGGCGGCATCGTCGATGGGCCAACCGGAACGGGTCAGCTTTTCCAGCAGTGATCGGCCTTGGGCCATGGCTTGATGGATTCCCTCCATGGGGCCGTCACCGGCCTTGCGGTGATCGCGGACCTCGTAGAGCCTCAGAAGGGGATGTGTGGCGATGCGTGACCGGAGGCCGGTCACATCCGCATCCTGCGAAAGGTCCGCGCAGATGCTCAACTCCTTGGCCGAAGCATGCTGGGCATTGGCAAGGTGAAGCACTTCCAACAGGGTTTCCTTGTTGCCCTGATGCATTTGCAGGTCAACCGCCGCGAGGATCACATCGTTCAGCACCGGTTGCATGCCGGCATGTGCAGCGCGCAGCCCTATGCCATCGGCCCCGCCGATCAAGGCCGCCAGCGCTTCGTTGTTCGCCATTCGGGCATCTGTCTCCGTAATTGGCACGGTGATGCGCCAGGTGTTGCCCTGTTTTTGCGTGCCACGCCTAAGATCTTTGTCCACATCCGGATTGATGTCGGCGGCCAAGCCGATGGGGCGCAACAGATCACCTGCGGGCGCCAGTACGTAAATGCTCGATGGTTCCTTGCCTTTGAGTTCATTCCGGACCAACTGTTCCCAAACTGCGTGATCGAAATCGGGGAATACGGTGAAAAGGGGGGTGTCACTCATCGCGGCGAAGTTCGGCAACGGGCCGGAAAGCCCTGGACGAGTTGAACTGGGCATTGGGGGCCGCTTGATCGGCGCGCCGGATTGCCGCCAACCAGAAATCAAGACATGCGTATCCGAAATTAATTCCGTCGCATACATTTGCGCCGTTTGCAGCACGGACCATGTTTTCCAAGACCTACCAATATGCGCTTCGTGCTTCCGTTGTGGTGGCACGTGCTTCGCGCGATGGCAAGCGGTTGGTCCTATCGGAGATTGCGGAACACACCGGTGCGCCCAAAGCCTTCACGGCCAAGGTGCTCCAAAACCTCGTCCGGGCGGGCATTATCACTTCCCAGCGTGGACCGAATGGAGGTTTCCACCTTTCACCCGATCAGGCCAGTAAGGTAAGCTTGCGCATGATCATGGAAGCCATTGGTGAATCCTCGTTCCATCATGAGTGCGCCATGGGACTGGAGTCTTGCAGCGGACTCAACCCATGTCCGCTTCATGGGCAGTTTGCCTTGGTAAAGGAGGAAATGGGGCACATACTCGACAGCACGGATATCCACAGCTTGGTGGATGGTTTGAACACTGGAACAACACACATAAAACGATGAGTCCACTACCCGTTTCCGGCTTTTGGGACCGGACCGGCACCCGATGGCGCATTCTGATCACCACAGGTGCCATCGCCCTTGGGACCCCAATGTTGGCTGAAAGCCCGAAAACCGCGGGATGGACCTCCAGCCCTGGTGTTGTGGGCACCATGGTGATCCTGGGCTTGGTGCTGTTCGTGGCGGCGCTGATCATCACGGCCCGGGTGTCGGTATTGATCAACGATGCCAAGCTTAAACGCAAAGCGCCATCACCCGGTGCGGTGGATGGACCGAACGGGATCCACCTTGCCGGAACCGGGTACCGGCTGAGGGGCGATGAGCTGGGCGGCACGGCGGAGGCCGTTGATGGCAAATCACTCATTTCCCGCGCAACCAGCGAACCGGACAATCCTCTGGTGGACGAGAAGATCTATTCGCGTCTTCGTTTGGATGTGCCGCGGGAGCTGCAGAACCTGGTGGTCGCCTACCTGGCTACTTCCACTTTTTGGCTGGTGTTCGGAACCTTGGTGGGCGAATACCTTGGTTTGAAATTCGTGTTTCCGGACATGGATGAAGTGTCCTGGCTATCGTTTGGAAGGCTTCGGCCTGTACACACCAACACGGTTTTCTGGGGATGGGCATCTCTGGCCATGATCGGCTTGGGGTACTTTGTCATTGCCAGGACTTCACGCACTGTGATCCACAACTACCGCGCTGGCTGGTGGGGCCTGGGCTTGATCAACCTCTCCATCCTGGCCGGCAACCTCTGCCTGATGGCCGGCATCAACAATGGCGGCGGTGAGTACCGCGAATACATCTGGCCTGCGATGTTGCCCTTCGCGCTGGCGCTGATCATCACCTTCCGGAATTTCTACAATACCGTGAAACGCAGGAAGGTGGCTGAGATCTACGTGAGCAACTGGTACCTGTTGGCTTCGTTGGTATGGACCATAGTGGTGGCCACCATCGGGTACCTCCCGATGTTCCAGGACGGATTGGGCGAAACAGTGATCCAAGGCTACTACATGCACATGGGCGTGGGCATCTGGTTCATGACCTTCACGCTGGGCCTGGTGTACTACTACCTTCCCTCCGCGCTCAACAAGCCCATCTATTCCTATTCACTGGGCGTACTGGCATTTTGGACACAGGTGCTGTTCTATACGTTGATCGGCACCCATCACTTTGTGTTTTCCCCGCTGCCCTGGTGGTTGCAAACGGTGGCGATCGTTTTCAGTGTTGGCATGTTCATCCCGGTTTTTGCCGGTACGGCCAACTTCCTGCTCACCATGAAGGGCAGTTGGAGCGCCATCGGGCGCAGTTATGTGCTTCCCTTCTTCCTTGTGGGCGTGGTATTCTACTGCCTTGGCAGCTCACAAGGCAGCTTCCAAGCCATGCGCTTCACACAGAACATCTGGCACTTCACGGATTTCAACGTGGCGCACTCCCACATGACCATGTATGGCATCGTTACCTTCATCCTGTGGGCATGCATCTACGCACTGTTGCCGAAAATGACGGGCCGCGAGCCATCCCAAACTATGGTCGGCGCACATTTCTGGCTTGCCTTCATCGGGCTTTTCGCCTACACGGTCTCCCTGATGGCGGGCGGCACCGTGAAAGGGATCGCATGGCTTGAAGGTGTGCCCTTCATTGATACGGTGATTGCCACTCGCGGCTACTGGACCTGGGGCGCCATGGTCGGTTCACTGATGTTCATGGCGCACTTGATCGTCGCTTGGAATTTCGTGGCCATGGTCCGCAATCCGTTGCCGGTGCCGCAAACCAAGGCCCTCGAACCCCAGACCCCCTGATGCCATGATCAATTTCCACAAGGATCACGCAAACCTGGTAAATGTCGCGCTGCTGGTGTTTGCCCTGCTGAGCACGGGCATTGCCGTGGCACCGGCGCTGACCATGCAGGACAATAATGCTCCGCTTCCGGACATGCCCAAGATGACCGACCAGGAACGGCGCGGCTTGTCCATCTACGTTGCCGAAGGTTGCATCGGTTGCCACACCCAGCAGGTCCGCAACATCGAAATGGACAAGACATGGGGCGACCGGCCGTCCATGCCCAGCGACTATTTCTACAGCAAGGAACGCCCGAACATCTGGCAGGCCACGCCTTCCTTGCTGGGCAGCGAGCGTACCGGACCTGACCTGACCAATGTGGGCAAGCGACAAGCGAGCGAAGCGTGGCAAATGCTGCACTTGTACAATCCCCGACTGGTGGTGAAAGGCTCCGTGATGCCGCGCTACGGCTGGCTTTTCCAGGAAGTGGATTCAGCCCGGGTGAAACCAGCCGACGTGGTGGTGGCGGTGCCGGCCGACCAAGTTGACAAGCCCGGGACCAAGGTGATCGCCACGGACCATGCCAAGGACCTGGTGGCCTATCTGCTCTCACTGAAGCAAGCGCCGCTGCCGTCGGGCACCGTGGCCCCGGAATTCATTGCCACGCCCGGGCCCAATGGCAAACCAGTGCCCGCTGCCGCAGGGACTCCTGCGGCGGTTGATGGTGCCGCCGTGTTCTCCCAAGTGTGTGCCGCATGCCACCAACCGGATGCCAAGGGCTTGCCCGGTGCATTCCCACCGCTCGCCGGCAGTCCCGTGGTGAACGACAAGGATGCGTTGAAAATGGTGGACATCGTGCTGGGCGGCTACAGCGGACGCCCGGGTTACGGCCCGATGCCTCCGCAAGCCGAAAACCTCAACAACGAAGAGATCGCGGCAGTGATCAACTATGTGAAGTCGCATTTTGGCAATGAGGCTCCTGCCACCGATGCCGCCACGGTCAAGAGCCAGCGTGCTGTGATCGCACCCCAAACCGCCAAGTAGCCATGAAGAACGCCATCGTATTCCTACTGTTCCTGCTGCTCCATGCGCCCGCCTGGGCGTGCGAGGCATGTGAGCGCAACCAGCCAAAGCTGCTTAAGGGCATTACCCATGGCACAGGCCCGCAAAGCGGTTGGGACATGCCGATCATCTATGTCTCCATCGCCATCGTGGTGTTCACGCTTGTACTGGCGCTGAAGTACTTGATCAAGCCCAATGAGGGGGCATCGGACCATATCAAGCGCGCCATCTTCACAACACCCAGCCCCGACCATGGCCATTGAACGCACGGTGAAACTCTTCCTGGATGATGAGCCGGTACCCTTTGCGGAATATGCACCGCCGGTGAAATTCCTGTTCGACACCACCAAATTGCCGGATGGCCCGCACACGCTACGTATCGTCGCGCGCAGCACGAACGGGGTGGAAGGTGTCCGCACCATCCCCTTTGAGGTGCGCAACGGTCCGGCCATCACCGTGTTGGGCCTGAAACCTGGCGAGGTGGTGGATGACCGCATCCCCATTACCGTGAACGCGTACGGCAGTGAGCGCAGCGATGTCTTTATGGTCACCGGGTCCGAAACGCCCAAGGCCATCCCGGCCTGGGTGTGGGCCATGCTGATCGGATTCGTTGGCTTTGCGGCGTTCTATTTTACGCTCTATTGGGCTCCGGTGCATCTTTAAGGCAGGGCCGGGACCGCCCCCTCAAAGCAGTCCGCGTTCAGGGGTAGCTTTGCGCCCCTGATCAAGCTTTTACATGCAGCACATGAAGATTGCAAAGAACGCCGTGGTTTCCTTCCATTACACACTTTCCAACAACGATGGAGAAGTGCTGGACAGTTCCGAGGGGCATGAAGCCTTCACCTATCTGCAAGGCGGGCAGATGATCGTGCCCGGCCTCGAAGCCCAGATGGAAGGCAAGGCCAAGGGGGACAAATTCAAGGCTGTGGTAAGCCCTGAACTAGGCTATGGGGAGTTTGACAAGCAATTGCTGCAGCGGGTGCCTTTGGACCGTTTCGGGGGGCAAACCGTGGAAAAAGGCATGCAGTTCCAGGCTGGGGAGCACAGTGTAGTAACAGTGGAGGAGATCACGGAAACGGATGTACTTGTGAACGGCAACCATCCCTTGGCGGGGGTCACCCTCAATTTTGAAGTGGAAGTCACGGATGTGCGGGATGCCCCCTCGGATGAGGTTGCCCATGGCCATGTGCATGGGCCGGGAGGGCACCACCACTGACACGGCTTAACGTCATTTCTTTTCAGGCACAAGGACGAAAACGTCCTCGTTGTCCCGCTTCATCAAGTACTGCTCTCGCGCAAACTTCTCCAGCAGGGCCTGGTCGCTGGTAATCTCATGCAGCTGCATCCGGGTGGTGGCGATCTGGGCTGCGTACATGTCCCGCTGATCCCTCATTTGCCCCAACTGGTGCCGCAGCTTCAGCATGGTGAAGAGGTCGTAGTCCGCGAAGAGGCAGATCCACAGCAGAAGAGCAAGCAGGCCCGCCCCGTAGCGGTTGCGCAGTTGCCTGGGGACGTAGCGGAGCACCTTCTCCTTCATAAGGCGAATATGCATGCGGTTGAAGGCGCTTGTGCGTGGTCTGGTCGGCGTATGCTCCACGATCGATCGTTGATGGCCATCACCCCAGGAAAGGATAGCGGTGGTCCACCGCGGGGACAAAGGTTTCCTTGATCGTGCGGGCACTTGTCCAGCGCACCAGGTTGAGGTAACTGCCCGCCTTGTCGTTGGTGCCACTGCCGCGGGCGCCGCCAAATGGCTGTTGCCCGACCACGGCACCGGTGGGCTTGTCGTTGATGTAGAAGTTGCCGGCGGCGAACCGCAGCCGGTGGGTCGCGTCCGCGATGGCCGCGCGGTCGCGAGCGATGACCGCCCCGGTCAGCGCGTACGGCGCGACCGACTCCATCTGGTCGAGGACCTTGTCGTACTGGCGGTCCCGGAACAAGTGGACGGCGAGGGTCGGCCCCCGGTCCGCGGACCCCACCGCCGCCAGCCGGGCGGTGGGCGTCGTCTCGACGCTTCTCTCGGAAACGGATCGCGCACCCTACATCGAGACCGTGCGCGCGGAGTATCTGCGCACGCGCGATGCGCACTTGAAAAGCGAGGCGAATAAATCCCGCATCCCGCTCGAGACGGCGCGCGCCAATGCCTTTCCCATCGACTGGAAGAAGGCGCGCATTCGCAAGCCCGAGTTCTTCGGCACGAAGAGCTTTGCAAACTATGATCTCGCCGAGCTGGTCCGCTACATCGACTGGACGCTCTTCTTTCAGACGTGGGAACTTTCCGGTCGCTATCCCCGCATCCTCGACGACAACATGGTGGGCACCGAGGCCCGCCGGCTCTTTGCCGATGCGCAAGCGCTGCTCGATCGCCTCGTTACCGAGAAGTGGGTCGAAGCCCGTGCCGTGATCGGCTTCTGGCCAGCGAACGCGATTGGCGACGACATCGAGGTCTTCAGCGACGACACGCGCTCGAACCGGATCGCGACGCTGCATACGCTCCGCCAGCAAATGGCGCGCGAGGGTTCGCGCGCGAGGGCGCA
>CALMYC010000111.1 GCA_937873385.1 uncultured Flavobacteriales bacterium
GCGCTGCGTGTTGTACGATCCGCCGCTCGCGCTCAGCAGGCCCCAGGCGTCGCGCTTCACCGCGGTGGTGCGCAGGTTGACGCTGGCACCGAAGGCCGCCGGTCCGTTGGTGCTGGTGCCCACGCCGCGTTGCACCTCGATGTCCTCCGCACTGGTGGCCAGGTCGGGCAGGTTCACCAAAAAGGCGCCCTGGCTTTCGGCATCGTTGAAGGGCACGCCGTTGAGCGTGATGTTGGTGCGGGTGGCATCACTGCCGCGAATGCGCATGTTGGTGTAGCCGATGCCCGTGCCCGCGTCGCTTCCCGCCACCACGCTGGGGAGCAGGTCCAACAAGTAAGGCAGGTCCACGCCGGTGTTCCTTTTGGCGATCTCGTCGGCGGTCAAGGTGCTCTTGGCAAAAGGCGCACGCTCACCGGCGCGCAAAGCGGTGACTTCGGCTGCGGCCAGCTCCTTCACGCTTTGCCGGAGCACGAACCGTACAGCATTGTCGCCTTGCGCCAGAAAGATCACCGTGTCTTCCGGCGAAAAACCGACCGCGCTGATGCGCACGCGCAGATCGCCGGTGAAGAGGCCCTTGGCGTGGAAGTTGCCTTGCGCATCCGTTGGGGCCAATCGCCTTTCGTCACCGAGGATCACGCTGGCAAAGGCCACCGGTGCGCCGGTTGGATCCTTCACCGTGCCGTTCAACCTGGATTGGGCGGAGAGGTTGGTGGTGAGGAGGAAAGCCACCAATACTGGCACGAGCGTGGACGCTCGTGCCAGTTTCAAGAAGGGGACACTGAGGTGCAGGTCTTTGGGCCGCAGGGTCCCGAGGCGGAGACCCTGCGGGAGTTGTTGCATCAAGGTCCGCTTTGCGAGACCTTGAGGGGACACTGACCTCAAGGTCCACTTCGTGAGACCTTGATGGAGCAAGTTCAAGAGACCGTGATGGGGCGGTAGTTTTCGGCACATGTTCCTCCGTGTGTTGCGTCTGGCACGGAGGTGCTCCGGAAGGCCGGTGCGGGTTCCCTTCGCAGCATTACCTGCGCAGGTTCATCGGGTATGATCTCAGCACCGCTTTTGGGCGGGCACCCCTGTGGAAGACGGGGCAAAGGTAGGGGCCGATCGGAAGATCGAAGGATCGCCTGCAATTGTTCCCTCTTTGGCTTCTCCCGATGCTGCTCAAATGGACTTCAATGGACAGGAAGGACGCGGTTCCGCGTCCTTCCTGTCCATCGCTCCCTCAGTGGTCTCCCATTGGGCGCTCAGGGGGGCCTAAATGCGTCAAGCGCAACTCCGCTATCGCCTTCAGGCCTTGCCTCAACCGTTCTTCGGCTTCCCCGCTGATCACCGCATACCGCTTGCCCAATCGCTCCAGTGTTTTCCTGTACACCTCGAACAAGCGGTCCCTGTCATGCGGGTTTTCGCGTTGCGGATCATACACCCACGGGATGTCCGGCATGCACAACAACCACAGGTCGTATGGTCGATCCTCTGTTTGCCTCACGATCCACGGATCGCTCCTTCCATACTTCTCCTCGCCCCAGATGCGGATGGTGATGAGGTCGGTGTCGCAGATCAGCAGGTCCGGTGCACCCTGTTCAAGTTCAAGCACGCGCTCTTCCTCGGTGCGCAACTGCAAGTGGGCAATGCTGCGCAGATCGGCTTCGCCATACGGCCTGTCCAGGTCATCCAGGTATGGCCTTGCCATTTCCGGCACCCAAGGCACGCCGAAGTGTTCGGCCAGTGCTTGCGACAAGGTGGACTTGCCGCTGCATTCCGGGCCGGTGATGACGATCTTGCGCATGTGGTTCCCGGCCCTTGGGCCTTTGTGCGGTGCAAAATAACTTGGCAGGCAGGCAGCGCCGCTCCTCCCAACTGCGTCTTGCCGACGTACGAACACATACCGAGATGAGACAACCATCCACCCTGGCCTTGATCGCCCTGTTTTCCTTCTCCGCAAATGCCCAGCTCGCGCCCCAGGCCGATGCACCGCTGTTCCGGCACATGCGTGAAGTGAATGCGCAGTGGCAACAGATGGACCCCGCGCTTGCAACCGATGCCAAGCCGGTGCATTTCAGCAATGAGGCGGGTCGCATCGCCCGGCATTTGCACCTGGTCGCCGCCTTCCTCCGCTCCCATCCCTCCAGCGACATATCACCTTCAGCCTTGGCCAACCGGCACAAATTGCTGGACGACCTGGACACCTACGCCGACCGTGGGAAGTTTCCGCAAAACCATGTACTTCCTTACCGCAATCCGGTGTTCATCGATCCGCATGGCACCGCCTGCGCAGTGGGCCAATTGATGATCGAGAGCGGCCACCGCGACCTGGCCGAGCGCATCAGCAGTGAAATGAACCTGGCGTATGTGCATGACATGCAACGCACCGACGTACTGCAGTGGGCCACGGCGGAAGGATTCACGGAGGATGAGCTGGCATGGATCCAGCCGGGCTATCCGCCCAACATGGATTGGTGGGGCTTGGAGGGCGGCACGAACGGGCCGGTGCGCGTGTTGCTCCAAAATGAAATGGGGCCTGTAGTGGTCGCAGGTGAGTTCACTGAGGCGGGTGGTGTTGCCGTGCAAAACGTAGCCGTGTGGAACCCCGGTTCATTCACCGCACTCGGAAGCGGCGTACCGGGAACGATCACGTGCGGGGTGATGTTGGGGAATGACATCTACCTGGGGGGCTCCGGCATTGGGGGCAACAACGACCTGGCCCATTGGAACGGCACGCAGTGGAGCTTCACCACCGTGTTCGAAGGTAAATTCCCGCAGGTGTTTGCATTGCACGTGTTGAACGATACACTTTATGCAGCCGGCGAGTCACAAGGATTTGTGGGGTCGGATGACTTTGTAAAGCGCCTCTCCGGCACGAATTGGGTTGACCTGCCCGGCATGTTCAATGCACCGGTCCACTGTTTGGGGGACCTCAATGGTCAACTCGTTGCAGGCGGGCCCCTCCCCGCATTGGCAGGAAGCCGGGGGGTAAACATACGCCCCGTGGCCCGTCTATGCCCCCCCCCCCGCGGCGACAGGGCCGAAGGGC
>CALMYC010000112.1 GCA_937873385.1 uncultured Flavobacteriales bacterium
TACTGGCGTCGCCGATGGTGCCGAAGGCCACCTCATTGCCGTGGTCGCTGAACTGCGCATAGGCGTGCAACGCCTCATTCTGTCGGAACATCTTGCTGGCTTGGGCCAGGCCCAGCAGCCGCGGCATCTGGCCGCCGGTGGGGGAGATGTCCGGACTGGAGTTGTACTGTGCGGTCAGGTCCTTCCATGCCCCGTTGTCATCCAGGCTGCGGGTGGCGTAGTGCCCGTTCATCTGGCGGCCAGCGCTGGCGGGTTCGGCCACCACGTCGGCGTGGGCATACAGTTGTGCAAACCATTGTTGCACAGTGAGCTCGCCGATGGCGAACATGAAGGTCTGGTCGCGGTAGTATCCACTGCGCCAATCGCCGGGGCGGAACTGCTTCGCCATGCACACCTGGGCCAGCTCCTTGCCATCGCCGAAGATGCCGAACTTGGCCTTGCCGGTGAGCACCTCCTTGCGGCCTATCAGGCTGGCTTCGCGGCTCAGGCAGACCAGGGCGTAGTCGCGCAGGATCTCTTCCGTGAGTTCGTTGAGGGTGATGGGTTCTTCCGGGGTGGAAGTCTTGGTACTGGACATGGACGATGGAAAAGCGTTCGTCGCGAAGGTAAGCGACGGCTCCGATGCGGGCTGTCGGAATGCCTCAACGAGCGCCCGGTCGCGCGGAATCATAGACGTGCAAGCGGACGGCGCGATCCCCTTCCCGGCAGACGACAAATGTGGTGCGGGGGGCGCATCGGTCCGGGTGTTCGCCCCCGTCAACCGATTCGCCGTCGATCACAGCCAACGCGCCGCTGGAGGTCACGCGTGTGGGCCGGTACCAGGTTCCGTATCGAATGTCGTCTGCAAGCATGTCCTCCATGTAATCGCGTCCGCGGTACACGCGCTTGCTCGTGAGCACGATCTGCAGGTCACGGACGAGATGTCCCATCAACTGCTCGCGGGCACGCTGTTCGAAATGGGCGGAACCGAAGCTGTCGGCATAGAACTGGTTCCAGGCCTCGGTCTCCGGCGGAACGGTCACTGCGTCCGCGACATCCTGCCATACCTGGCGCATCCTACACTTGGCATCGCTTAGGCGGCTTCGGACGGTCCCTACGGGGATGCTGAGGCGCTCGGCCAACGTGTCATAATCGTTGTCCTCGGTAAAATAGCGGAGCAGCACGGTGAGACGAAGCTTCTCGGGCACCTTGCCGAGTGCATAATGAAGCGGCGCATCCGGTTGCCCGATGATGTCCTCCATGGCGTCCAAGGCGATCCCATCACTGATCTCCGGCAAGAGGCGAAGTGGATGGGCCTTTGCGGAACGGCGGTAGCAGAGGTGCTGTGCGATCCGCCGGAACCACGCCGAGACCATCTCAGGTTCGCGCAGGGACCCCAAACGGGTGAGGCCGATGAGGAAGACGTCATGGACCGCGTCGCGCGCATGTTCGCTGTTGCCCAGCATGCTCAAGGCAACGGCATACAAACGCGGTTGAAGCCAGTTGTAGAGGGCTCCTGTCGCTTCCATGTCGCCGGCACGCGCAGCCACGGCCCATCGGCCTAGCTGCGCGTGATCAATGATGTTGGCCCGTTGCATCGCCACCAATTTAGCCGGCTTTTCGAACGAATGTGCCATCGATCAGTTCGTTCGTCCCGCCATTCAGTTGGCTTACCAATCGCAGCCTCAAATGGTCGTTGTCCACCAAGGTGATCCGGATCTGCTCCATGTAGATCTTTCCTTCCTGTATCCCTTGGTATTCCAGGAACAATTCATTCCCCGAAGTCCAATAGCCGGAGTGGTCATGGCAGGTACCGAGGTTATCGATGGAGTAGAGGTGCACCTGTTCCAAGTTCGGGTCCCAGCCCAGGAGGTTCATGCCCTTCAGTTGGCCTACGCCGGGAACGGTGGCGGTTTCCTGCATCAGGAGGCCGGTGCCATCGTTCACGGCCGTGAAGTCGGCCGAATAGGGCATGGTGAAGTGCCGGTCCCCCATGGTGATCTTGGCCTCATTTGTTTCCCAGTGCCCGGCGAAGCGCAACATGCGCTGCACGGCTTCGGGTTGTTGTGCGGTCTGGGACATGGCGTTCTGGCAAAGCAGCAGGGTGAAGAGATGCCCCATCATCAATCGGTAGGGGAGTTGTGCGAGGAGTTTCATGGTCATGGGGGATTGGTTCAACATCAGGAGACGGGGCCCCTGAAAAAGTTCGGTGACCAGTAGCTTTTTTTCCGGCGACCGGTGACAGTGACTTGGTCCGGCACGCAGTGGGCACATCCCTCAGTGAAGGGACCTCCGGTGATGACGGGTTGACCTCCGCCTTGCCGAACAACTCCGCAATGACCCTGAAGGACCGGTGCTGACGGGAGTTTCTGCCGCTCTTTCAGGAGTAGCGCTCCCTCTCGGAAGAAACGGTCAATGGCTTGGAAAGCAATTCCAACGCCTACCCCTTTGGGCCGTTCCTAAACGTGGCCACCAAAGAGACGCATCTATACCCTTCACTGGTACTGGCGTCGCTGATGGTGCCGGCCAAGATCTTGCCGGTGATCACTTCCTCTTGCGGACTGTCGGGCTGGATTCGCGGCTCAGGCAGACCAGGGCGTAGTCGCGCAGGATCTCTTCCTTCAGTTGATCCAAGGTGATGGGGTCTTCGGCGGGATGGGGGTACGTGGCAGGCATAGCGATGTAAAGGCGATGGTTGCGAAGGTAGCGCCTGCCCAGGATCATCGCAGACGGATCCTGGCAGACTTGGGGCTGCACGGAAAAGTGGGCATGCTTGTGGGCATGCAAAAAGGGGGACCCGCCGGGTCCCCCTTTTTGCAAGGATCAGGTCAAGGTTCAATCCACTTTGATCACTGCTTTGCGCGCAATAAGGTCCTTGGTGCGCAACGTGACAACGTAGGTGCCTGCGGGCAGGTTGGCAGGCATTTGCAGATTTCGGCCCTGCACATCGCCCAGCAACACCTGTTGATGCATCACCACACGGCCGTCAGCGGCCACCAGTTCCATCTCCGCCGATCCACCGGTGCCTTCCAATGAAATGTTCAACACATCCGTGAACGGGTTCGGGAACACGTTCAACAAGGCGTCCGCGCTCTGCAGCTCCTCGATGCCCACGGCGCCCACGCCGGCTTTGGCTGCGTTCACGCAATACCGTGAAGAGTTGGACTGGTAGTGTTCCAGCACCCCGATCAAATTCAGGTCGGCGAGCTTGTACCCGGCCGGCACGGTGTAGGTGTAGGTCGTGCTGTAGTTCGTGTTCACAACGGGCGTGTTGGGAATGATGCCGCCGGTTCCGCTGACCCCGCCGAGCACGGCACGCACCACTTTGTTGTGGAGGTAGTTTGCCGGGGCGCTCTGTTGTGGTCCGGGCACGGCATCTTCCAGCAGGAATGCGTTGAGCTTGAAGGTGCCGGTGAAGGAATAGGTGAAATTGGCCGTAACGGTGACGGTGAGCACGCGGCTGGTCCAATTCATGGATGAGGTCAGGCTCACGGAGGCTGGAGCAACCCCGTTGGCACGGGCGGTCATTTCGTCCTGCCAGAGGCCGGTGCTGTAATTCGCGGGATAATCCCCGTATTCACCCATGTCCAGCACTGCGGCCGGCGTAAAGTCCGGATTGTAGTACGTGTTGTAATAGCCCGTGGACGCGGTGTTCGCGAGCCCGTCCGAGGTATGGAACTTCGCCACGGCAAATTGCGGGTTCAGCGCCAAGCTGTTGGTGACCACATTGGCGGCGGGGCAGTGGGGGCACCATGTTTCGGTCCGGCCTTCGTAGAGCACCACCTTATTTGCCCAAGTGTTCACGGCCGTGAACTGGCAAACGAGCTGGTTGTTCGTGGTGTTCTGGTCCGGGGAGGAAACGATCTCCACCGTGAGCGTGTGGCTGCCTTGGGCCACGTTCAACTGGACGGGATGGGTCACGTTCATGTAGTAGCCTTGCTGGAGGCCTGGGGGCGTTACGGTGATGGTATTCCCGGTGTGCCAGGTGCCGCCATCCACCTTCCAGCGAACGGAGAAGCTTTGTACGGGGACCGTGCTTCCGTTCATCGCTTTCACCACGACGGGATAGTTGACGTTGGCCTTGACGTACCTTGGAAAGCTCAAGCCTGACAAGTAGGCATCCTGTGCGTGGCCAGCCATGGGAGCCAAGGCAAGAAGCAGGGCAAAGGGCAAGGTGAAAAGGGTAGAAATCTTCATGTAGTTGGATTTGGAATTGCGAATGTATCAGAATTGGGCACAAGTGCAACATCCTTCTTCATGCATCTGCTGGACAGGTGCACCCATTCGTGGCCACCCACCCGGGCCGATGCAGCCATGGCTTGTTCCCTTTGCGGGTGGTCGACATGGAACATCTTCACATCCGCCGGGCCATGCACGTGAACGATCGAATTGCGAAGAGGATGTCCGGGCTCGATGCGTGTTCCCCTGCTCCAAGCCTTCCGGCCTGGTTGCCGATTGCCTTGGGCGGAACCCATGTACCGGAAATAATTGCCGGAGCGCGCTTCAGTTCAGGGAAATTCTTCCGGGCGGGAGCAGGGCGGGCTTTTGATGGCATGCGCCAACCGGCGTGCACTGCCAACGGGCGCGGGAACCGTGCGAACAGCGGTTTTTGGCGGGAGGACGAAAGGCCGTCAGAACATTGGGCGCGATGAAGTGTTCAACTTAGCGGCGTGAAAGGCCATTGATCACCACAACCAGAGAGCACCATGCAAAAGGAAACCACATTGAAAATGACCCTCCCGCTCTTGGCGGCAGGGCTGCTATTGGCATCATGCGGCGGCGGGGAAAGCGCACCTTCCACGGCAGCGACCACCTCTGCCACGCCGACCGCGCCTGTTGCAACAGCCCCGGCGCAACCGGCTTATCCGGCTGGATTCATCACAGCTTCGGACATCACGCTGGGCCCCATCAACAAAGACCTTGTGGCCGAAGGGAAGAAGATCTTTGACGAGAAATGCCATGTTTGCCATGGCCTCACGGACCAAAAGGTGATCGGTCCGGGCTGGAAAGGGGTTACCGAACACCGCAAGCCGGAGTGGATCATGAACATGATCCTGCATACGGATTGGATGCTTCAGAACGATACGGCAGCCCAGAACCTGGTGGAACTGACCAAAGCCCAGATGACGGACGAGGGCCTTACCAAGGACCAGGCGCGAGCCATGCTGTAACTGATGCGCACGCTGTGATCGGCGAAATTCGTACAGCCCTCATCGGGTTCCGGGTCAGTTGCCGACTGCAGTGATGCCACGGTCCACTGCCTTTTGCCGCGACATGGAGTGGGCCAACAGGATGAAGATCCCCACCGGCAACGGGACGGAGACCAGCATGATGATCCAGTAATAGCCGGGTATCATGCCCCATCCCATCCAGAAGCAAAAGCCCTGCAGGAAGAGCACGAACTCCATGAGGATCATGCCGACGGTAAAGGTGGAAAGCCCGAAGCGGGCCACGCGTGAAGTGCTCACGAACCACCCGCGCAGCAGGGCCATTGCAAAGAGCATCATGCTGATGGCGCCAAGGCTGTTGAGGTGGATGAAGCCGACCGAGAAATTGCGGACGGTGAACGCCATGATCGCCACATCCGGAACCGCCACGGCAGCCTGCATCAGCACTTTCAGGCCCATGGCAATGAGCGCGTAGGTAACGCAGCGCCAGGCCCAGAGCGGGGCCTTGTCCTGGAGCATGCGCTGCGCCACCAGAATGGCCTTGGCCGTGCGCCACCCGGCCCAAAGCTGAAGCACGACACCAATGGAATTCACCGCATAGACACTCCAGTGCCGTTCGCTCCAGGCGACGGCCAATGCGAAAGTGAGCACGACCGAGACCAGCCAGAGGCGGATCGTGAAGCTGTCCATCACATGGTGGGCACCGTGGGTCTCCGCCCATCGGCTCCACAAGGCAAGGGCACCGAACCAGAACCAGCCGTTGAACTGGAAGTGCAGGTAAAATTGGATGGACCAATAATAGAACTCGGTGCCGAAGCCACCGCCGGAAATGATCGGGCCCAAGGCCCACACGCCGATGGTGGAAACAAACATCAGCACCACGGCCATGCGTGCCAACAGGCGGCTGCCATTGGCGCGCCACGTGCGTGTGGCCTTCCACACCTGTATGCACAGGGCATAACTCGCCAGCATGTGCAGCACCGAAACAGTGATGGAGAACGCGCCATAGCTCTGCACCGGGAAGCCGAACAACATGCCCACCACCGCCAATTGAGCCACCCAAAGCCAGGCGCGGCTCCAGCGTGATGGGCCTCTTTCCGTTTCATCCTGCAACAGAAAGACCGTCATCGCAATAAAGGCCCAGCCCAGCATGGCGACGTGGGAATGGGCGTTCAGCAAGGGCTTGAAGCGGATGCCGGGGATCTCCCAGATGTAGATCGCGCGCAGCACGCAGCCGATGATGCCGGCAATCCCGAAGTTGAGCAGGGCGATGTTGAACCAGCGGCGCATGGGCCGCGAAGGTGCGCAAAAACAGCCCAATGGCCGCGCTGATGAATCTCTTTTGAATGCCTGATGAAAATCAGGTTTACCTTAGTGCCGGTCACGACTTTTGAACCCGAAAACACATCACACGGATGATCACCAAGAACACATTCCGGTCCACAAATATGCTTCAAGGCTTCTCCTTGGCAGCCGTCATCGCCCTGGCGGTTGCCTGCGGGGAAGGGGCTTCCACGGATACCAAGTCCCCATCGGCAGCCACACCCGCACCAGGGGCCACCGAGGCAGCCGCACCCGTCGCAGGCCTCATTACCGCTGATGAGGTGAAAATGGGTCCCATTGACCAGGGCATGGCCACCAAAGGCAAGGAGATCTACGACGTGAAGTGCCAAAGCTGCCACAGCCTGGGAACGAACCGGGTGGTAGGGCCCGGATGGGAAGGCGTGGTGGAGCAGCGCAAGCCGGAATGGATCATGAACATGATCGTGCACACCGACGCCATGCTGGAGAGCGATGCGGAGGCCCAGGCCCTTTTGGAAGAATGCCTGGTCCGCATGCCGAACCAGAACCTGAGCAAGGACGACGCGCGGAACGTGCTTGAGTTCATGCGCACCCTCAAGCCTGATAAACCGGCCTAAGCGCCGTAACTGAAAGAACCAACCAACCAAACACCACATGAAAAGGAGACCGTCACACACCGCGATCCCTTTCCTGCTTGCAGCAGGCATAGCGGTACCGCTGGTCCAAGGCTGCAAACCGTCCAACGCAAAGACGGCCGTGACCGGGGACGCAGCGTCCAAGGTTTATGTCCCGCCCGGGAAATATGACGAGTTCTACAATTTCGTGAGCGGTGGCTTCAGCGGGCAGATGTCCGTGTACGGCCTGCCCTCAGGGCGCCTGTTGCGTGACATCCCCGTGTTCTCCGTGGACCCCGAGAACGGCTGGGGCTACAGCGAGGAGACCAAGCCCATGTTGATGACCACGCATGGGTTCATCCCCTGGGATGACAGCCACCACGTGGAGGCTTCGATGAGCAATGGCGTGCCCGATGGGAAATACATGTTCATCAACGGCAACAACACGCCGCGCGTGGCCATGATCGACCTGAAGACCTTCCGCACGGCCAGCATCATCGAGATCCCCAACAGCGCCGGCAACCACAGTTCGCCGTTCATCACCCCCAACAGTGAATACTTGGTGGCAGGCACGCGTTTCAGCATACCCATGGGCACGGACGCACAGCGCGACGTTCCCATTGAAACGTACAAGGAGAACTTCAAGAGCACCATCAGCTTTGTGAAGCCCGACACGGCCGCGGCCACCATGGCCATCGCGTTCCAGATCAAGACCCCCGCGGTGGACTTCGACCTGGCGCACGCCGGGAAGGGCCCGAGCGACGGTTGGTTCTTCTTCAGCTGCTACAACACCGAGAAAGCCCATGACCTGCTGGAAGTGAACGCCAGTCAGCGTGACAAGGACTTCATCATGGCGGTGAACTGGAAAAAGGCCGAGCAGTATGCCAAGGAAGGCAAGGGCAAGATGATCGACGGCAAGCACTACATGAACCATTATGACGAGTCCACGCACATGGCCACGAGCAAAGTGGTGGACCAGGTGCTCCAACTGGACCCGGCGGAACTGACCGACCTGCTGGACGTGAAGGACCTGCTCAACGTGCGGGTGCGTCGGCTCTCGCTGGGCGAGCGGATGAAGATGGAGTTGATCGCGGCGCTGATCCACAAGCCGCGGCTGATCTTCCTGGATGAGCCGACCATCGGGCTGGACATGATCTCGCAGGTGAAGATCCGCGAGTTCCTCAAGTATTACAACCAGCAGCGCAAGGCCACCGTGATCCTCACCAGCCACTACATGGAGGACGTGGAAGACCTGTGCAAGCGGGTGATCATCATCAACCAGGGGCACATCGTCTTCGACGGCGACCTGCACCATGTGAACGACGTGTTCGCGCAGTCCAAGATCATCAAACTGCAGTTGTCGGCCCCGGTCAGCGCCGCCGACCTGGGGGCTTTCGGGCAGGTGAAGGAGCGCGCCGAGTTTTCGGCGACGCTGGAGGTGCCGCGCAGTGAGTTGAAGGAGCGCTCCAAAGCGATCCTCGACCGGCTGCCGGTGGTGGATTTCAACATCGAAGATATCCCGGTGGAAGAGGGAATCGCGCTGCTCTACCGGCGGCAGGAGGCGGGGCATGGCGCGGCTTAACTTGCGCTGGGTGACCAAGTACGTCAAGGCTTTCGAACTGGGCTTCGAGACCGCGCTGGAGTACCGGGTCAACTTCCTGATTTCGCTGATCAGCGCGGCCTACCCGATCTTCATCCAGACTTTCCTGTGGACGGCCATCTTCCAGGCCTCGGGTGAGGCGCAGGTGTACGGTTTCACCTACCGCCAGATGATCGCCTATACTTTCCTGGCGGGGCTGGTCGCGCGCATCGTGCGCACGGGCTTCGAGTACGAGATCATGGAGGACGTGAAATCGGGCAAGTTCAGCAAGTTCCTGGTGCAGCCGCTGGGCTACTTCCCCTACCAACTGGCCAGTTACTTTGGCAATAAACTGCCCGGCCAGGCCATGATCCTGGGCATCCTGGCGCTGGTTCTGGTGGGGCTGAACCGCTTCTGGGGGGTAACGATGGAATTCCCGCGTATCCTGGCCTTCGTGGGCACGCTGGTGCTGGCGGTGGCGCTCAACTTCCTCATCTTTTACTGCTTCAGCGCGATGGCCTTCTGGATCGTGGAGGTGGGCTTCCTCTTCGAGGGCATTCGCATCGTGACCGTGCTGCTCAGCGGGGGTATCTTCCCGCTGGAAGTGTTCGGCGACCGCTTCGTGCAAATGACGAGCCTGCTGCCGTTCAAGTACACGGTCAACTACCCGATCAACGTGCTCAACGGCAAGGTGGCCGGCGTGGAGATGCTGCAGGGCCTGTTGATGCAGGTGGCATGGATTGGGGCCTGCCTGCTGCTGTCCGGTTGGCTGTGGCGGGTGGGGGGGCGGCGATACGTGGCGGTGGGATGTTGAGCATGGGGCAAATCTGGCGTGAAATCCGCAAG
>CALMYC010000113.1 GCA_937873385.1 uncultured Flavobacteriales bacterium
AGATCGCATCCCGAAGCTCCCACGGACCGGAACTTTCCGTCGTCCAAAACACGCCATCAATCGAGGTCAGAATCGTGGCTTGCTGACCGACACTGACAAACTGGCCATCACCGAATGCAACCCCATTCAACGAGTAAAATGTGCCAGGATACTGGGCTGTCCAAGTGGTCGCTTCCGGCGAAGTCAGCACTGTGCCGTAATCACCTACCACCACATATTGTCCCGCGCCGTAGGCGCAATCGCGCAACTCCACCGTCGTGCCGGAATTCTTTGCGACCCAGTTCGTGCCATCAGCAGAGGTCAGAATCGCCCCCATCTCGCCCACGGCCAGATAGTGCCCGTTCACGAACACCACGTTGTAAAGTAGATTTCCCTGAGGCAGCGGATTGCGCCAGTGCCAATCCTCCAACACATCGCCCCGCACGCTGGAAGTCGCCACGGCGAAAAACGCCGAAAGCGCGAGGAGGCTGAGAATTTTCATAGCAGATAGGCTAGCCTACAATACGCCGCCAACTCCTGCAATCCACCCTCGCGACCGAAGCCGCTTTCCTTGTAGCCGCCGAAGGGTGAGGTGGGGTCGAACTTGTTGTAGGTGTTGGCCCAGATGACGCCCGCGCGCAACTTGCTCGTGAGGTTGAAGATCTTGGAGCCCTTGTCCGTCCACACGCCGGCGCTGAGGCCGTAGGGTGTGTTGTTGGCTTTCTGGATCACCTCGTCCACGGTGCGGAAGGTCTGCACGGCGAGCACGGGGCCGAAGATCTCCTCCTGCGCGATGCGCGCGCTCTGCGCCACGTTGAGGAAGAGCGTGGGGCGGCACCAGAAGCCTTTGCTGGGCAGCTCGCAGGCGGGCTGGTACATCTCGGCGCCATCGGCCTGGCCCACCTTGAGGTATTTGTTGATGGTGCCGAGCTGTTCGCGGCTGTTGATGGCGCCGATGTCGGTGTTCTTGTCGAGCGGATCGCCCACGACGAGCGAGCGCATGCGGTGCTTGAGCTTACGGATGACCTCGTCGTACACGCCTTCCTCCACGAAGAGGCGGCTGCCGGCGCAGCACACGTGGCCCTGGTTGAAGTAGATGCCGTTGATGATGCCTTCGACGGCCTGGTCGATGGTGGCGTCGGCGAAGATGATGTTGGCCGCCTTGCCGCCGAGCTCGAGGGTGAGCTTCTTGCCGCTGCCCGCGGTGGCGCGCTGGATGAGCTTGCCCACGTTGCTGCTGCCGGTGAAGGCGACCTTGTTCACATCGGGGTGGTTGACCACCGCCGCGCCCGTGGCACCCGCGCCGGTGACGATGTTGACGACGCCATCGGGGAGCTCGGCCTCCTGCAGCAGTTCGGCGAGCTTGAGCGCGGTGAGCGGGGTGGTCTCGGCGGGTTTCAGCACCACGGTGTTGCCGCAGGCGAGCGCGGGGGGGAGCTTCCACGCGGCCATGAGCAGCGGAAAGTTCCAGGGGATGACCTGCCCGGCGACGCCGAGCGGTGAAACGGTCTTACCGGGAAAGGCGTAGTGCAGCTTATCGGCCCAACCGGCGTAGTAGAAGAAATGCGCGGCGGCGAGCGGCACGTCCACGTCGCGGCTTTCACGGATGGCCTTGCCGCCGTCCATGCTCTCGATCACGGCGAACTCGCGGGCCTTCTCTTGCAGCAGGCGCGCGATGCGGTAGATGTACTTGGCGCGTTCGGCAGCGGGCATCTTGCTCCACACGCTGTCGTAGGCCTTGCGCGCGGCTTTCACTGCGGCGTCCACGTCGGCTTCGTTGGCCTCGGCGATGCGGGCGAGCTTCTGCTCGTTGGCGGGGTTGATGGTATCGAAGTACTTGCCCGACTTCGGCTTCTGCCACTTGCCGTTGATGAAGAGCTCGTATTGCGCGTTGATCTTAACGTGATCAGCGGATTCGGGGGCGGGAGCGAGTTGCCAATCGATGGGTTTCCCGCTGGGGCGGGACGAAAACGTCTTCTTGGTTGCCATTGGTTCAAAGATAGCGGGCACGCACCTTTCCGCTCGCCACTTGTTTCCTCTTCAACATGTTATCCCCATGGGCAATCTGATCGGTCCCCACATCCACGCCTATCTGCACCATCCGCTCTTCTCTTCGGGGGAAGCCATGCTGTACTATACGCTCGAACACCTGTTGTACACGGGTGCCATCACCATGGACCACAGCCAGGTGGAAGTGGGGCACGGCGACCACCACACGGTGATGCGCCTCTTCCTTTCCCGGGCCGCCGATCCGGCCACCTTGCCCGCACCCGAGGCCTTTGTGCTTGCGTTGTTCCCCGATGGAAGGGCGCTCTCGTTGGCGGATGTGCGCAGGCAATTGGACACTGCCGTGCCTGAAACACATGCGTTCAAGACAGGCCCCATGCAGGAGCACCTGCTGAAGGAGGGGCTGCTCACATCCACCCATGCGGACACCCCGCAAGGCCGGGACGCCTACCACAACGTGGCGCGCCTGCTGCACGATTTCGAACACGAAGAGGAGCATCTGCTGGCCAATGCCGCAGCATTACAGGCCCGCCTGAAGGAGCTCGGTGCCAACGTGGTGCTGCTGCCCTGGCGCTTGCGCGACAAGCTGAAGGAATCGCCGCACATCGATGAGCTTACAAAGACGCTGCTGATCATCCAGACTTTTTTGGAGAGCGGCGGGTACTACCACACGCGGATGATGGGATGAACCACGTTTCGCGGTGGCGTGGAGGTATTCACTGCCGTTCAGGGCAGCATGAGCAATGCCGCCTCCGCTTCATCCCCGAAAGCTTGGATGCGCTCCACATGCTGCAGCACTACCAGGTTGATGAACGCCGTGGACCTGTTGCCTGAACGTACCCAGATCACCTTCGGCGGTGCCCCCAACAAGAAGCTGCGCTGCTCGAAGTCCGAATCTTTTGTGATGATCATGAAGTCATTCTCCTTGGCGTGATCCCAAATGATCCGGTCATCCGTATTGCCCAGCCCGATGCCACGAACGTGGACAGTGCCCGGAAAGGCCGATTGCCAAGATTCCGCCAGTGAAGGCGCCAAGTTCTCGTCAATGGGCAGCTTCAGACCGAAGGTGGTATGGTGCGCAGCATCCGTTCGCGGTCCGCTGCGAAGGCCAGACATGCGCGGATGTCTTCTTCGGTAATGTAGGGGAAGTCCTTAAGGATCTCCGCATGCGTCATGCCCGAGGCCAAATACTCCAGTACATCGGTCACGGTCATCCGCGTACCCTTGATAATGGGCTTGCCACTACGCCGGTCCGGGTCGCTGGTAATACGGTCACGGTAATCCATGCCACTAAGCTAAGCAGGATCCGGGGCTTGGCATCCAACCATGGACAGAACTCCAACACCGATCCAGCCTCTTATGCCCAACGGCAGCATCACTTCATCTCTTCTTCACCTCTTCACGGTATTCCCCCGCACATCGACGAGCCGACGAAGACCCTGCTGATCATCCAGACTTTTTTGGAGAGCGGCGGGGCGTTCCCCCCGGACGTGCGCTGGGGGGGGGGCAGGGGGGGTTTGGGGTTGGGGGTTGGGGGTGGGGGG
>CALMYC010000114.1 GCA_937873385.1 uncultured Flavobacteriales bacterium
CTCCTCCGCGTGCAGCACATGCATGCCGCTGGAAGTGCCGGCTGGCCGCTCGGCAACCAACAACTTGAACGTGTTCGTGCCAAGGTCGATTACGGCGGTCCTCATGTCCGAAGGTACTGGCCTTGCGCAGTTTGTGATCTGCTGCCGGGAATGGCCTTCAGCCCTTGTAGAACAGCCACTTGCCAAGTTCCTTCCAGGTTACCTTTTTGCCGTACATCAGGATGCCGGTGCGGTATATGCGCCCGGCGAACCAGGTGGTGAGCACGAAGGTGGCGATGAGAAGGCCCATGCTCAGGAACAATTCCCCCAAGTGGTCGAAGGCATTGCCCGTGGCAATGCGCACCATCATCACCACGGGGGAGGTGAACGGGATGATGGAAAACCAGAAGACGGCGGGGCCGTCCGGGTTGTACACGGCGGTTTGGGCGATGAACAGGCCGGGCATCAGCGGAATGGGGATGGGCAGCATGAACTGCTGCGTGTCAGTTTCCGCGTCCACTGCCGAGCCCACGGCGGCGAACAGGGAGCTGTAGAGCAGGTAGCCGCAAAGGAAGTAGAACAGGAAAAGCACCAAGATGGGGACGATCGGCAGCTCGTGCAGAATGTCCATCATCACGCCCAGTTCCTCATTCGGGCTGTCCTGGTCCTGCACAGCCTTCGTTTGGTCGATCTGGGCCTGTAGCTGGGTGGTCATTTGGGGCTGGGCGTCCTTCAGGGCCGAAGCGCTGATATGGTCCTTGGCGAAGGAGAGACCCACCGTGCCCAGCACGACCGATAGTGCGATCCAGAGCAGGAACTGTGCAAGGCCCACCATGGCAATGCCCACGATCTTGCCCATCATCAGTTGGAAGGGCTTCACGGAGCTGACCAGGACTTCCACCACACGGTTCTGCTTTTCCTCCATGACACCGCGCATCACTTGCACACCATAGAGGAAAATGAAAATGAAAATGAGGTAGCCGAAGGCGAAGCCGATGCCCGCCTTGGCTTGGTCATAGCTCCGTTTACCGGCCTTGTCGATGTCGAAGAGCTGCACTTTAAGCGCGGTCTTGATGCGCTGGTAGGTCACGGGGTCCACGTTGTTCACGCGCAGTTTCTCCGCCTCGATCACCTTCTCGATCTCGCGCGAGATGTAGTTCTGTACCGTGAGGCTGGGCAGGTCCTTGTAAAAGAGTTGGACCGTGTTGTTTTCCAGGATCAACGGGTTCACTTCCACCAGGGTGGTGTACGGGCTGGCCTTGAACACCGAGTCCGACATTTCGGCGGGCTCATAGAAGAACTTGATGTCGTCGGAATCATGGAGTTTGTTGGTGACCAGGTGCGCCTTGTCGATCACCACCACGTTCTGGATGCCGTTTTCCTGCATGCCGAGGTATACCACCAATGAAATGCCGCCGATCAACAACAAGGGCCCGAGGAGGGTCATGATGAGGAAGCTCGGCTTGCGCACCCGGGTAATGAACTCCCGCCAGATGATGAGTTTGATCTTGCCCATGTTCACGTGGGGAATTTGCAATTTGCGGTGGTGCGTGGACCTTATTCCGTAAAGCCTGCGGGGACTTGTTGTGGCGTTGCTGTGCTTACCGCCCGGATGAAAATGTCGTGCATGCGCGGCACTTCCTCGCGCACGCCGATGATCTCCACGCTGGGCAGGGTGGCGGCCAGGACTTGGTTCAATGAGGAACCGTGCAGCAGCTTTACCCGTGCGGTGCAGGTGCCATCCTCCTCCTTGTGTTCGATGAGTTCGCCCAAATAGGCCAGTGCATTGGCGAACGCCACATGCGACCCCTTGAAATCAACGGTGTAGGTGTAGTCGCTGAAGCGTTTGCGTATCTCCTTGACGCTGCCGTCCAGTACAACATGGCTGCGGTCGATGAGCGCAATGTGTTCGCAGAGTTCCTCCACACTGCCCATGTTATGGGTGCTGAGCATCACGGTCACGCCGTCGTCGCGCAGGCGCATGATCTCTGTCCGCACAAGGTCGGCGTTCACCGGGTCGAAGCCACTGAACGGCTCATCCAGGATCAGCAACTTCGGTCGGTGAAGCACAGTGGTGACGAACTGCACCTTTTGGGCCATTCCCTTGCTGAGTTCTTCCACCTTCTTGTTCCACCACCCCCCCATTTCCCAACGATCGAACCATTCCTTGAGGCGTTTGGTGGCCTCCTTTTTGTCCAGGCCCTTCAACCGTGCCAGGTAGAGGGCTTGTTCGCCCACCTTCATCTTCTTGTACAGGCCCCGTTCCTCGGGCAGATAGCCCATTTCCGCAACATCGGCTTCCGTCATCGGCCTGCCGTCGAACATGACCCGGCCACTGTCCGGGCCGGTGATGCGTGTAATGATGCGGATCAATGTGGTTTTGCCGGCCCCGTTGGGCCCCAGCAATCCGAAGATCTTCCCCGGGGGCACGGTTACGCTTACACCGTCCAGTGCCAAGTGGTCCCCGAAGCGTTTCACAATGTTCTCAGCTGCAAGCATGCCCGTCCGTTTGTGGCCTTGTTGGTCGGGCCGAAGGTACTCGCCTGCATAAGCGTGCATCCGCCGCCTGTTCCTCCATGGTGCCGTTCATCACACTTGGCAGTGCAGGGTGTCCAACCTGGGTGCAGGCATCCTGGATCACCTGATGCCTGCATTGGTTGGCATCCGGGGCAAAGGGTCACCAAACCCTGCGCAAAGCCAAACGAACTACGGGCTATGCATAAATCTCCCTTCGCCCAACCATCCTCTGCTGTGCGGCATCCCACACCTTCAAGCGCAGGCATTTGATGACATCCCAAGGCAGCAGGCTGGTCTTCTTGGCCAGTTGCAGCTCGGGAATGGCCTTGTACACTTCGGGCAGGCGGTAGAAGGGGATGCGCGGATTGAGGTGATGGATGTGATGGTATCCGATATTGGCCAGGAACCAGCGCATCACGGGGCTCATGCGCATGTGGCTGCTACTGCTGAGCGCGGCATCATGGTAGGTCCATCCGTCCTTGTCGGCAAATTTCACCCCTGGGTAATTGTGCTGCGCATAGAAGAGGTAGGAACCCAGGCCCAGGCTGATGAAGAAGGGAATGAAGAAACCGAGGATCAATCCCGGCCAACCGGCCAGTAAATATATCCCAGTGCCAATGGCGGCATGGAACACAAGGGCTACAATGCTGTCCCAGTGTTTGCCCGTGTTGCTGATGAACGAACGGATGCACATTCCGTAGAGGAACATGAAAATGTAGCCCAGACCGATGGTGACCGGATGGCGGACGAACATGTACGCGGTGCGTTCACCCCAAGGGGAGGACAGGAATTTATCCTTGGTGACCACTGGAAAGGACCCGATACTGCTTGTGTACAACTTGCAGTTGTGGGCATGATGGTAATTGTGGCTGCGTTCCCAAATGCTCACCGGGGCCAGCATGTACCAGCCGAACACAGTGAAGATGCCCTTGGCCGTCTTGGAGTTTTGGAGGATGCTCTGGTGCAGGAAATCGTGGTAGATCACAAACATGCGGCCCAAGGTCAGGGCTACCAGTAATGTACAAACGACCTTGGCCCACAGCGGTGTTGGCAGGAATACACCGGTGTAGCCGGCAGCCAGTACCACCAGCGTAATGATCACATGCCACCAGCTCCGGCCGCGGTATTCCTTGGCGTACGTCCTTGTGGCGAGAATGAGGTCGCTTCCTTGAAGCATTGCGGGTACAAAGTTACGCGCCGTGAGCCTGGATGTTCACAGGAGGGGGATGCTTCCAGCGCCGGTGGGTCCATAGCCAAATGGCCGGATGCCGGCGAATGTCCGTTTCCAGCCTGCGTGTGTGCTTTTCGCTGATGACTCCTTCCGCTGTTTTGGCCGGTTCGCCTTCCAACAACTCGAACCGCATGGCGTAGCGGCCACGTTTGAGCCTGTCAATGCCAACATAGACGATGGGGAGGGCCATTTTCCGGGCAATGGTTTCGGTGCCCCGGAATACCGGTGTGGCTTGGTGCAGGAATGTGGTCCAATAGGCGTGTTCCGGTGAAGGGGTCTGGTCCGCGATGAACGCGGTGGCGGTCAGTTCATGGCGGTCCCTCAACATGCAACGCATGGTGTCCTTCATGGGGTAGAGCCCATTGCCCAACCGGGGGCGCATGCGAACGATCAACCGCTCGAAGTACCTGTTTTGGAGCGGGTGGTAGATCACATTGAGCTTGTGGAACGGCAGTTGGCTGAAGCGCGCTCCGCCCAATTCCCAATTGCCCCAATGGCCCATGACAAGAATGATGCTGGCATCCTTTTCGAAATAGGCGTTCAAAACATCGGTGCCAACCACGGAGACCCGTTTGTCCAGTTCCTTCGGTGAAATGGTGAGTGTTTTCAGGGTCTCCAGCACCAGGTCGCAAAACCAGCCACGGAATTCGCGCTCTATGCGCATGCGTTCAGCATCCGTCTTTTCAGGGAAGCTGTTCCGCAGGTTTTCACGGATCACGCCCAAACGGTAGCGCGCCAAGCCAAAGACCAGGATTTCCATCACGTCACTCAACAGATAAAGAGCCGGGAAGGGAAGTATGGAGATGCCGTAGATGACCGGCAAGGCCATGTAATAGCCGAGGGCACGCATGGATGCCCCAAAGTAAGCGCAACCACGCCCATGAGGGCCCAGCTGTGCAAACGAAAGACCCCCTCGTTGCCGAAGGGGTCCCCGCGGGTTGCGCGCCCATTGCCTAGTGCCGCGCCGCCACATGGTGGATGATGGTCCAGGCTGTCCTTGAGTGCTGGCCGGGTGCTCCTTCCCGGGTCAGCGGAAGCATGGGATCAATTCCACGGTGGCGAAACAAGGGGGGAAATCATGGAGTTGCAATACCCACAAATAGGGATATTGAGGGGTGCTGCACCCTCGGATCCCGTAAAAGTGGAGGCAGCAAGTCCTGTGTTCGTCAGACGCCATGCAATGAAAAAGCCCCCCGTTCCGGAGGGCTTTTCATTTGTGGTCGGGTCAGCACTTAGCGCACAATGCTGATCCGTTGCACGGTTCGTTCACCATTGACGGTGATGTTCACCATGTATACGCCGGAGGCAAGTTGGTCGGACAGTTGCATGATCGTGCTGAACCGTTCACCGCTGTTGCCGTACTCCTTGCCATACACCTGCTTCCCGTAGATGTCCTGGATGTCAACGCTGATGCGCTGGTCCGCATCCT
>CALMYC010000115.1 GCA_937873385.1 uncultured Flavobacteriales bacterium
GCCGTCCGCAGGTCTTTCCAGGAATGGGGCGCGCGGCAACAGGCCCCGTATGTGGTCAATGAATCAGCCATCCTGGTTGAAACCGGCATCCACCGCGGAATGGACCACTTGGTGGTGGTGACCGCACCGGAAGAGGAGCGTATCAGGCGCGTGATCGCGCGCGATGGCGTAAAGGAGGCCGAGGTGCGGTCCAGGATGCGGAACCAGGCCACGGACGAAGAAAGGGAGCGTGCCGCGGACAGCGTGGTGGTCAACGACGGCAGCAGGTTGCTGATCCCGCAGGTCCTCTCCCTACATGGCACTTTGCTGGAACGTGCAAGGCCATGAAGGAGACGCTCGACCTCCCACTGAACTATGTCACGCTCGTCTTCGGTGCGTTGAGCATCCCGTTGGCTTTTGTGGGCCAACTGTGCGTACCCGCTTTGATCATGGGTGTCTTGGCCATGGTGTTCCATGGGTGGGGGCGCTTGAGGCAGCGGAAAAACACCTATGCGGCACCAAGCCTGAGGCGTTCCCGGCTCGGATTCCTCCTGGCCCTGGGTGGAAGCCTATGTGCATTGGCCATGTGGGTGCTCTGGGGAACCGGCGTGCTGCTTTGAGCCTTGGGCTTCAATCGCAAGGATTGCAGCCAACCGGGACCGCTGGCCTGCCGGTGGTGCCGTCAGGTGGGCTTCCTGGATCCGCCCCACATGCGGTTCTTCACAACCCGGTTCCCCCGGTTATCTTCGCCGCGGCATGCAGGCGCTCAGTATTCTGGAGTCCGGCGCATTCGACCTCACGGTGCGGCGCCTGTGCCTTGAATTGATCGAGGACCGCGGGCATCTGGGTGATACGGCCTTGATCGGCCTGCAACCCCGCGGTGTCCTTTTCGCCCGCCGCCTGCGCCGGGAGCTGCAGCAGATCACGGGCGACAAGACCATCACGTACGGCGAATTGGACATCACCTTCCACCGGGATGATTTTCGCCAACGGCCGGTGACGGCCATCCCCGGCACCACGGCGCTTGACTTCAGCCTTGACGGCTGGCGGGTGGGGCTGATCGATGACGTGCTGTACACCGGCCGTACCATCCGCGCCGGCCTGGATGCCCTGCTGGCCTTCGGGCGCCCGCGCTCCGTGGAGCTCATGGTGCTCATCGACCGGCGGTTCAGCCGCGAACTGCCCATTCAGCCGGATTATTGTGGACGTTCCGTGGACAGCATCGATGGCCAGCATGTCACGGTGGAATGGAAGGAGAGCGACGGCCAGGACCGGGTCCTGCTGAATCAAGTGCAGCGATGAGCGACGTGCTGGGCACCACGCATCTCTTGGGGATCGACGCGCTAAGCCCGGCGGACATCGAGCTGATCTTCCGCACCGCGGACGGGTTCAAGGAAGTGCTCTCCCGCCCCATCAGGAAAGTGCCCTCATTGCGCGATGTCACCATCGCCAACCTTTTTTTCGAGAACAGCACCCGCACCCGCATCAGCTTTGAGCTGGCCGAGAAAAGGCTCAGTGCTGACGTGGTCAACTTCAGCAGCGGCAACAGCAGCACCAAGAAGGGTGAAACCCTGGTGGATACGGTGAACAACATCCTGTCCATGAAAGTGGACATGGTGGTGATGCGCCACCCGGACCCGGGTGCCGCAGTGTTCTTGAGCCGCCATGTGAAGGCGCGCATCATCAATGCCGGCGATGGCACGCACGAGCACCCCACGCAAGCCTTGCTGGATGCATACAGCATCCGCGAAAAATTGGGCCGCGTGAAAGGGGTGAAAGTGGCCATCGTGGGCGACATCCTGCATTCACGCGTCGCCCTGAGCAACGTCCTTTGCCTGCACAAACTGGGCGCGGAAGTGATGCTCTGCGGCCCCTCCACGCTAATGCCCAAGTACGCCGAGCACCTGGGTGTGCGTGTTTCGAACAACATGGACCAGGCACTGCAATGGTGCGATGTGGCCAATGTGCTCCGCATCCAATTGGAACGCCAAGGCGGGGACGGCATCGGCTTTTTCCCATCGCTTCGCGAGTACGCCATGCTGTTCGGGCTCGATGGGGACCGCTACCGCAGGCTGGGCAAGGAGATCGTCATCATGCACCCGGGGCCCATCAACCGCGGGGTCGAGATCACCAGTGAGATCGCGGACGGTGCAAGCAGCATCATCCTGGACCAGGTGGAGAACGGGGTGGCCGTCCGAATGGCCGTGCTCTTCCTGTTGGCAGGCGGGTTGGAACGGGGAACTGCCAACAAATGACCAAGGCACACCGGCCATTGGTAACCCTGATTATCTTTGACCGCAAGGCTTGCAAAAAGCAACGGACATGAACTTCACCATTGAGAGCAAGGATAAATACGCGCTTGTCACGGCCAACGTGGACAAGTTGGACACCACCTGCGCGCCGGAGCTGAAGAGTGAGCTCGTCTATTTGAACAAGACCGGCGTGCGCAACGTCATCATCAACATGGGTAAAACGCGGTACTGCGACAGTTCCGGATTAAGCTCGCTGTTGGTGGCCAACCGCCTGTGCAAAGGGGTGAACGGCACCTTGGTGATCTGCGGGCTGCAGGAACCCGTGATGAAACTGGTGCAGATCAGCCAGCTGGAAAGCGTGCTCTCCATCACGCCTTCGGAGGAGGAGGCCGTGGACCTGCTGTACATGGAGGAGATGGAGAAGGACATCAAGAAAGAAGATTGACGAATGGTGCGAACCCTACTCCTTGCCGCATGTGCAGCGGCAGCGTTCAATGCCACGGCGCAATGCGTGCCCAACCAGCTCTACGCGGACAGCGTGTATGGCGTGTGGCCGGACACCACCGTGAATTTCGCCAACGGCATGGTCGGCGTGTTCTATTCGGACACGTTGAACATCCTGGTGCCCAGCAATGCCTCCGCCATTGATCCATCCTATCCTTCCTTCGTCACCATTGATTCGGTGCGCATGGACCAGTTGAGCGGCCTGCCCCCCGGCATCACGGTGAACTGCAATTCGCAAACCACTGCGCCCTGCACATACTTGGCCAGCCAAGTGGGCTGCGGTTTGTTGGAAGGCACCCCCACCCAGGCGGGAACGTTTGACATCACCATCGAAGTAACGGTCTTCATCAACCTCTTTGGCACACAAGCAGTGCCGCGCACGTTCACCGGATATTCCATCACGGTTCTGCCCAACACGGTGGGCATCGGTGATATTCAGGCCGTTGGCGCGGACAAGGCGCGTAACGTGCCCAATCCATTCGCCGGGCGCACCGACATTGAATTCAACCTGACACGACCCTCCCCGGCCACGATCACGGTGTACAATTTGGTCGGCGAGCAGATCTGGAAGGACACTGTACAGGGGAGATCCGGCAACAACCGGGTACCCTTCACGGCAAACAACCTGGACAATGGCATGTACCTTTTCCATGTTGAGGCAGGCGGGACCCACTCCACGGGCCGGATGGTGGTGAACCGTTGACATGAACCTTTCTGCTCATCAAAAGGCCTCCGGGAACACGGGGGCCTTTTTGTTCCGGTGGCCATGCGCTTCGATGTGACCACCTTGGGCACGGGCGCGGCCATGCCTGCCCGAGGCAGGTACCCATCCGCCCAGTTGCTCAACATCAATGAGCGGCTTTTTCTCATCGATTGCGGGGAGGGCACGCAGGAAAGGTTGCGCATGGCGGAAGTGAACATGGGGCGCATTGCGGCCATCTTCATAAGCCACTTGCACGGTGACCACTTCCTGGGATTGATGGGTCTGGTCAGCAGCATGCACCTGATGGGACGCACCGCCCCGCTGGACGTGTTCGGGCCGGCCCCGCTGCGCGAAGTGATCGACCTGCAATTGCGCGTGTCCGGTACGTACTTGCGGTTCCCACTGCAATTCCACCCCACGGAGCACCGCAATGGAGCTTTGATCTACAAGGATGCCCGCGTGGAGGTGACCGCCTTGGAGCTGCGGCACCGCATTGAAAGTACCGGGTTCCTGTTCCGGGAAGCGCCGCATCCGCGCCGACTGGCGAAGGAGTCCGTCCAGCTTATTCCACACTATGCGCGCAACGCGGTGAAAATGGGGGAGGACCTTGTACTGTCCGATGGGCGCATCATTGCCAACCGGGAGTTGACCAAGGACCCACCCCCGCGAAGAAGCTACGCCTATTGCTCGGACACGGCAATCGCCCCGGAATTGGTGCCCTTCATCCAGGGGGTGGACCTGCTTTACCACGAGGCCACTTTTGCCGAGGCACTCCGTGCCAGGGCGAAGGAAACGATGCACAGCACCGCGAAACAAGCGGCCACCATGGCCCGCGACGCCGGAGCCGGTCAACTGCTTTTGGGGCATTTCAGTTCCCGGTACAAAGACCCCGGTGTGCTGCTGGCCGAAGCATTGGAAGTGTTTTCCAACACGCTCCTGGCCGAGGAGGGGCAGCGGTTCCAGGTCGGGGAACTTGCGCAGCCGCAATAGCACACGCAGCTCTACTGCTCCTTGGAGTACATTCGCGGCACTTTGGGATCATTCTAAACAAGTGATGCGCATCAAGACGCTTTTGGCGGACCGCAGCGAGCTGGCCTTGGCAGGGCTTCGAACCATTCTGGGCCCCATTGCCCGGATCGACATTGTGGGCGAGGCCAGGACCGCGTCCAACATGCACGCGCTCATTGCCGCGCTCAGGCCTGATGTGGTCTTGATCGACCATACGGCGGAAGGCTTCGGGGCGGACGCGATCCGGGATGGCCTCAAGCGCAACAAATGGGTGCGCTTCATTGCCGTTACACCAGATCCCTCGCAATTGGCCCTGATGAGTGCGCTGAAGGCCGGCGTCACCAGCTATATCAAGAAGGATTGCAGCCGGGATGAGATCATCGATTCGGTGCTGCAGACCGGTGAAGGGCAAAAGTTTTTCTGCGGCAAGATCCTCCGCGCCATCCAGGCATCAGCACTGGATGTGGACATGCTTCAGGAGAACGCCCCGGATTGTGCCCCCGTGACCGTGAGCGAGCGGGAATCGGAGATCATTGCCCTGATCGCGGAAGGCTGCTCCTACACACGCATCGCGGAGCGGCTCTGCCTGAGTGCCCACACGGTGAGCACCCACCGGAAGAACATCATGCAGAAGCTCGGCGTGAACAATACGGCCGCGTTGGTCCTTTATGCGGTGAAGAACGGTTTGGTCAGCCCGAACAAGTTCCTGTTCAACTCGTAACGCGCAAGGGTTTTAAGCCGCAACTTCACGGCATCATGCCCCGCTTGATCGGCGATATCGGCGGTACCTCCTCGCGTTGGGCCCTCGTTCCCGGTCCGGGTGAGGTATCTGCTCCCGTCAAACTCCCCGGATACAATCCCTCTTCCGGAAATGCCGCAGCGATGCAAGCCGCCCTGCGGAATGCCGGTTTGGGGAACGTGGAGCACGTTACAGCTTATGGCGCAGGTTGCGGCACCAAGGCCCGTTCCGATCGCATGCGTGCCGCACTACATGAGGTGTGGCCGGACGCCGCGTTGGTGATTGAAAGTGATCTGTTGGGCGCAGCGCGATCACTGTACGGAATGGAGGCAGGGCTGGTGCTGATCCTGGGGACCGGCATGAATGCCGGCCTGTACGACGGTTCCCGACTTCACCTGCCGATGCCGTCCATTGGCTACGTATTGGGCGATGAAGGCAGTGGTGCAGACATTGGCAAGCACGTGCTCCGCGATGCCCTCTACGCCAACCTGCCCATGACCCTGCACAAAGTGCTTTTCCCGGAAGGACTGGATCTTCCTGCCGTCCTGGAGGCCGTGCACCGTTCAACGGCGGCACAGGCGTTCCTGGCCAGCTTCGCTGCGCCCCTTGCCGCCCATGCGGAAGAACTGCATGTGCACGATCTGGTCGCATCGCGGTTCGATGCACTTGCGCGGATCCTGGCCCGGTTCTTCACCATGGAGCAACGCAGGCAGGTGCGTGCCTGCGGGTCGGTTGCCTGGGGCTTTCGCGCCATACTGAAGGAAGTGCTGGCCCAGCGCGGCATGCAGCTCACCGTTGCCGAACCGGAGCCGCTGCCGGGCCTGCTGCGCTTCCATGCGAAGGAGCTGTGATCGGGGAATGACCGAGCACCAGCGTCCGCAGCGTGTCAAACGCCGCGCGGTTTTCAGGTGATCGGATGGTGGCCAGCACCAACTGCTTTTCCACCGCGGTGAGGTGCCAGCTCAGGCTGATCTCATCGTCGTCATCATGGCGCAGTTGCAGGTCCACCACGTGGAGCGGTACCGGCATCCAGGCTTCGGCGGTCTTCAGGGCCAGGTCATAGTCCTGGTCCTGCCCGCGGACAAAGTTGCCGTAGATGCTGCCCACGGGTTCCACCAGCCTGCCCAGCATGGAGCTGCCGGTGGGCTTCACCTGAAGTTCGCGCTGCTTGTCGCGCACTTGGATGATCACCACCCTTCCCACGTTCTCCTGGATCCACGCGCGGAACGCCTGCAGAAAGGACAGGGTGGTGCGGTAGCCGTAGTTGTCCCGCGCCCCGGCATCCATCACGCGCATTTTGGGCACACTGGGCAAGGTGACCACCGGTGTGATGTAGGGGAACGAGGCATTCATCCGCAGGGCACTGGAGAGTTTGAGGTTGGCCGCATCCTGATCCTTGAACAAGCGCTGGAATTCAATGCTCTCCGGCTCTGTGGAGGCGGTTACCGGCGGGCTTGGTGCAATATCCGTGAGGAAGGCCACGGGGAGCGAGGAGATGAGGAGCCGGCGGCCGTCATTGATGCACGTGGGGCTGATCACCAGCATGGGCGTTTCCGCCTTGCGTTCCGGGCCGGCCATGTCGCCAAGGCGCATGTTGAACACGTTTCCCGTAAGGGAATCCAAGCGCAGCTCAAACGCATAGCCACGGTCCAGCGTGTACCTGTAATTCCCGTCGTGCACGCTGCGGTAGCGGAAGAACATGTCGTTGGTCACCAAGCTGAACATCACCGGGTTCAGCAGGTCCGAGGCCATCTGGTCCAGATGCCGCGGGTCGGACGGGTCGGTATGTGCTCCCATGGATGCCTCATAGGCCAGCTGGCGGTAATAGGTGGCACTGATCAAGCCGCCGCTGCTGCCGGTCATCAGCACTGCACGCCGCATCAGGCTCCCGTTGAAGATGCTGTCCGCCTGCTCGAGGCAACGGTATGTCCAGAGCATGGCGCGCGAACCGCCCCCACTGGTGTTGATGATCACCAAGGGTGGTTTTTCGCCTGCAAAGGGCAGTGCCTTGTTCCGCTCCAACCACTTGTCCAGTGTGGGCACGAAAGCCGCCGCATCGCGGCGCGCGGCGGCGGTGTCCGAGGCCAATGCGTGGATGGTGGCCCGGTCATACCTGGCGGGCTTGGACACGTAGTCCAGTCCGTAGGCCTGGGCATCATAGAGAAATCCGTCCGAGTGCAGGCTCAATGCGTTCACGATCACCACCGTCACGAGGATCAAGGCGGTGATCCAGTCCTTGACCCAACTGGTGAGCGCGCTGAACAGCATGAGGAGCATGGTGAAGAGCAGGAAGATGCTTGCCCCTGCCGGGATGGCGAAAAATGGTGTGGTGCTGAACGCGCCCAGCGCGAAAAAGGTGACCACCACCGCCAGTTCGAAGATGCTCCCGTTGATGTGGTTCTGCCAGAGCACCTCGCGGAGCACGTCCTTTTCGTAGTGCTTGCTGCTGCGCGCCAACCGGATGCCTGGCGGCCAGGTGAGGTAGGTGTCCACACGCCACTTCCGCAGGCGTTGTTCATGCCGAAGCCACCTGCTGGCCTTGCGCTGTTGCCGCCGCACCGGCGGGATGGGCGGGGCGGCGTCTTCCATCACGGGCTCCGGCCCGAAAGCATCCGCATCCTTCGCCAGTATCTTGTGCAGATCGGTGTTGGTGCGCGTGAAGTAGAGCAGCGCAATGACCAGGAAAAGGCCAATGCCGAACAGGAAGGCCAACAGGTGCAAGGTGGTGTCCCACGGTGAAACCAACTCCTTCGTGACCTGGAGCTTGGCGGAGTTCCACAGGTAGATGAGCACGAAGGCAGCCGGGATCAGCCCGTTGTTGATGTTGAACTTGAGGAACGGGCGCGCCAAGGTGGCCACAAAGGGAAAGCGGTAGGCGTGGGCGGTATAGGTGAACAGGTTGAATGCCGTGATGAACCCGCCCAGTGAAAAGCCCAACAGCAGGAACGACCAACCATTGGCGGTGCCGAAGTATTCCGGATAGAGGAAGATGTACGGAATGCCGTACTTCAGGCCGATGCTTTGCGTGATGTAGCCGAAGAAGATGAGCCAACAAAGCAGCGTGAGGTGGTTTTTCTTCAGGTGCAGCAGCAGGAGCTGGAACGGGAAGAAGAACAGGACGCGGGCCACGACCCGCCTAAGCTGGGCCCGGATGATCATGATGGTCGTCGCCGGATGGGCATGGAGGCAAGATAACCGGGATGTGCTGCGTTTCCCATTCCCCTCATACGCGATCCGCTAAAGTTTGGCCAGGGTGGCCGCCATCACCTCCGCCTCAATGCGCTCCGCCTTGGCTTTCAAGGCCTCGGCGTCCTTCATTACCTTTTCCTTGAACGCAGTATCCTCAAAGCCCATGAAGTTGGTGCGCACGTTGAGGTAGGCCGCCAAGGCGCCGGTGCGCGCGCACATCACGCCCACGCCTGCGTCGCTTACGCTGCTGGGCCTGCCGATCTGTGCCATGGCCTGCGCCACTTCCATGCTGCCCACGCACACGCGCAAGGTTTCCAGCGGCACCAGAATGGCGCCTTTCGTGGCCTCGTGCAGGGCGGCTTTGCGCGCTGCCTGTTGCTCCGGCCCGTTCTTGGGCAGTTGCATGGCCTGCATGATCGCCTCGTACGCCCTGGTGTCCGCGTCCACCAGTTCAAGCAAGCGGATGCGGTAGCCTTCGGCCTTTACCGCCCATTGGCTGAACTCTTCCCATCGTTCGTCCCAGCCGCGCTTGTTGGCGCTGAGGTTGGCCACCATGGCCCCGAGCGCCGCGCCCATGGCCCCGGTGATGGCCGCCACCGAACCGCCACCGGGGGCAGGGGTTTCCCGCGCTGTTTCCTCCGTGAAGCGCACCAGGCTCATGTTCACCAAGCGCGACAAGGACGCATCCTCCAACTGGTATTCAATGATCTTCTTCCGGGCATCGAACGGTGCCAGGTCGTCCAGTCCCAATGACTTCACGGCGATGGTGATCTTTTCCCGCTCAGTGATGCCCAGGCTGCGCTGCTGTCGGCGCAGGAAGAAGTCGGCGGCATCCAGCAGGCATTGCTTCGGGATCAGGCCCACCAGCTCGCTTCCCGTTACGCGGATGCCTCGCTCCGCCGCGCTTTTACAGGCTTCGTCAAAGGCCATGTGCACCGGGGTGACGTCCACGTCGTTGAGGTTCAGTGAGAGCTGCGCGATGCCGTATTCCTCAATGAACCAGCCGATGCCTTTCACGGACTTCAACTTGCCCGGGGTGGAAACGGGATGGCCATCCGCATCCTTGATGATCTTGCCGGTGAGCGTTCCGCCCTCGCGCTGCACCCGGCCGCTTTCACGCAAGTCGAAGGCGATGGAATTGGCCCGCCGCACGCTGGTGCTGTTCAGGTTGACATTGTACGCGATCAGGATCTTGCGTGCGCCCACGGCCGTGGCCCCGCTGCGCTTCACGCTTTCGTTCCAGGCCGCTGGCCCGAAGTCCGGTTTCCAGGCCGGGTCCACCAGTTTCTTTTCCAGCCCCTCATATTCGCCTGCACGGTTGTTGGCCAGGTTGCGGCGCTTTTCTTCCTTCGCTGCGGCCTCGTACGCATAAACGGGAATGCCGAGTTCCCTGCCGATGCGCTCGCCCAACGTGTGTGCATAGGGTGCCAGTTCCGCCAATGTGATCCCGCTAATGGGCACCAGCGGACAAACGTCCGTGGCACCGAAGCGCGGGTGTTCCCCATGGTGCAGCCTCATGTCGATCAGTTCCTGGGCCTTCTTCACCAAGCGGAAAGCGGCTTCGCAGACTGGGCCGGGCTCGCCAACGAACGTGATCACCGTGCGGTTGGTGGCTGCTCCGGGGTCCACGTCCAAAAGCCGCACGCCTTCCACGGTTTCCACCACGGCGGCAATGGCGTTGATCTTGGCCTTGTCCCGGCCTTCACTGATATTGGGCACGCATTCTATTATGGGCATGATGAATGGTTGGTTTTCCGGAAAGGCGAAATTATTGGGAGTTGGTGGGGGAAAGTGAAAGCTGAAACAGGAAACAGGAATTAGGAAACGCACCCTTGTTAGCCCTGCGGCAGCACCATGCTCAGGACATTGTTCAGCATGTGCAGTGCAACGCCGGTCCAGATGGAGCCGCTGTTTGCGCGGGCATAGCCGAGGAACACGCCCAACGGCAACACATACAGCAACAGGATGTACCAATCGTATTGCTGGTGGACCATGGTGAAGACGCCTGCCACGATGGCCACGGAAACGTGCTTGTCCATCAAATGGCGCAGTGAGCCGTAGAGCAGGCCCCTCAGCAGGAATTCCTCGAAGAGGGCGGGCATGATCCCCAAGCCGATCACGAGCATGGGGTAGTTGGTGGCCGAGGCCAGGATGTTCTTCATGAACTCGCTGTCCATTTCCGGGAAAAGCATCCAGATGCCTTCCAACGCCGCAAAAAGCAGAAAGAAAAAGCCGAGCCAGGCGAGGAAGGACTTGAGCGTGGGCAGGCGGAGCCCCAGGAACATCGCGGTGCGCTTGCGTTTCCATTGGTACACGATCACCAGAAGCAGGGCCAGGCTGACGCCACCTGAAAGCAGGCTCACCACGGAGAGCACATCCCCGTTGCCCGCTAGTTTCACCCATTGCTGCTGGAAGGGCTTTGTGTCCAGGTGGTCCAGTGAAAAGCCCTGCTTGGCGAGGTCCGGGCTCAAGGCAAGAACGCGCCAGATGAGACCGGACATTTGGGCGAACATGAAGACCATGAACACCAGGCCGAAATACAGCAGCCCGCGCGCCATCTCCAGCCCCGGCGGGTGCAGCACGCTGGGTTCAAACCGTGGCTTCCCCTGTCCGGACTGTTCTTCCATCTATGATCACGGTGTCGATGTGGCCTGTGCCGAAGGCATAGGGCAGATAGGCAAGTGAGGGCACGGGCTTGGTGATGATGAAGCTGGCCCGCTTGCCTACGGTGAGGCTACCCAGTTCATTGCCCAGGTCCATGGCGGCGGCGGCGTTCAGCGTGGCGGCGTTAATGGCTTCCTCCGGCAACATGCGCATGCGGATGCAGGCCAACGCCACCACCAGGTTCATATTGCCGTTGGGCGTGGTGCCGGGGTTGAAGTCGGAGGCAAGGGCCACGGGAAGCCCGTGTTCCATCAAGGTTTTGGCCGGTGCGTAGGGTATGCCGAGGAAGAAGGAGCAGGAGGGAAGCAGCGTGGGCATGACCGATGATCCGACCAAGGCTTGAATGTCCGCTTCCTCCATCACTTCCAAGTGGTCCACGCTTAGGGCACCGTGCGCCACCGCTGCTTGTACGCCGCCAATGCTGGTGAACTGGTTTACGTGCACCTTTCCGCGCAATCCATGCTCCGCGCCGGCGGTGAGCACCCGCTCCATTTCCGCCACGGTGAAGTAGTTCGTTTCGCAGAAACAGTCGACGTATTGCGCCAAGCCTTCCTCCGCGGCCCGGGGGATGATCTCCTTCACAATGAGGTCCACGTAATGGTCGCGGTTTGCCTTGTGCTCAGTGGGGATGGCATGCGCCGCCAGCAACGTGGCTTTGACCTGCAAGGGCAACGCCTCCTTGATGCGCTTGGCCACCCGCAGCATTTTCAGCTCGCTGCCGAAGTCCAGTCCGTAGCCGCTTTTGATCTCCACGGCCACGGTGCCCTGCCTCATCATCTCGCGCACGCGCACCACGGCCCGGGCAAAGAGTTCTTCCTCGCTCATCGCGCGAAGTTTGGCGGCGCTGTTCAGGATGCCGCCGCCCCTGGCCGCGATCTCCTGGTAGTCCAGGCCGTTGATCCGGTCCACGAACTCGCTTTCCCGCGAAGCGGCGAACACGCTGTGCGTATGCGGATCACACCAGCCGGGCAGCACGTAGCGGTTCGAGGCATCGATCACCTCCAATCCGTTCCAATCGGTGATGCCGGGCCAATCCTTATCGGTGCCCATGGCGGTGATCCTGCCGTTCTCCGCCATCAGCCAGCCCTGTTCCAGCATGGGCAGGCTGCGCATGCTTTCGCCGGCCACGCGCTCCGCACCAGGTGCATGCGTGCCCACCAAGGCTTTGGCGTTCTTGATCAATAAGCGCTCGCTCATCGCCCGCGAAGTACGGCATGAACGCTGAAAGCAGCATGCCCCCGCAAGGATTCCCGCATGCAGCTTGGCGTTCCGGCTACTGCTTCACGACCCGCACCCTTCGCACTTCATCCCCGCTCCGCAGTTCCAGCACGTACGCGCCATCCGCCAGGTGCCTGATGTCAATGGAATTGTCGCCGTTGTGCAAGGCCCAGATGCCGGGTAGGGTGCGGCCGGTGGCATCCGTGATCCGGGCTTGGGCGGTGCTTGCAGCTCCATTCCATTGCACCATAAAACAGCCACCGTTGGGGTTGGGCCATGCGCGCACTTCGGAACTTGCCTTTTGGTGCGGTGAAACTGCGGTTGTCATGGGGGCGCTGTCCACATAGCGCTTGCAGATGTTGGGAAAGTTGCCAACGTTGCTGGCATAAGGCGAATTGGGTAGATGGATGATATCGATCAATGGGTTGCTAAGTGGACCTGTAAGTGAATCCATGGTTATTCCAGGCAAGGCATACATTTCGAAAATAAACCCCAATCCGCTATATGAGACAGATCTCGTATACAACAATCCATTTAGTCCAGTCAGTATGAAAGTTCCTGTGAGGTCCCAACCTGAAGAGCTATAATTACCCATGCCAATAACGAAAAAAGCAGACTCCTGAATGGCAGAGGATACAGGATCTCCCAATTCCAATTGAACGAGATTGCAACCTCCAAAGAAGAGGCCTGTGTCTCCAGCATCATAGTATAACTTTTGACCATCCGGCGAGAATTCGCAATCGGTGATAAATCGATTGGTCTCTGCGGAGACTTGAATCAATTGACCGGTGGAGTCCAAGTAATAAAGGGCTGTGGTGAGGTGTTCCCAGAAATACAGCAGTCCGTTCGTTCGGTCGAAGTGGAAAAGCTCCAGTGCATTTGAGTCCGGGTCGTTCCCCAAGGTGATCGCCGCCAACTTGTCGCCCTGCGCGGAGAACTTCATGGGTCTATATAAATCGGCATTGAGAAAGACCGCGGTATCCGCCAGGTAGGAGCGCCCTGTGTGGCTCACTACCGGAAAAGGGGCAAGGCCTTGATTGGTCAAATGAAAGGTCTGAAAGGCATTGCCACTGTCCGCATGTTGCACCACCCAATAACCCGTTTCATCCGCATCAGTGGTAGCGATAAGCTTTGCGGTAATATTTTGCATGTACCAGATGGTGCCCGTGGAAGCCACGCCCCCGGCACCACCATTGACGCTCAGGTCAATCTCCACATAACCGGCGCGTGCATTGGGTGGCATCTCATTCACCAGGATGCAGTAATGCGTTGGCACACCCGGTTTGGGCAGGATCAAGTAGCTGGATCTGGGATTCGTCCAGCCCAATTCCGTGGCAGAAGCGCCAGGTAACAAGTTGAATTGCGCATCGCGGATCCCGGCATCATCCACCAACAGCAGGAACTGTCCGGATGTGTCGCTGATGCACGAGCTACGGCCAGCACTGGAATATGGAGAGGGTAGAATTGCCAGGCTGGTATCCGTGAACTGCATCCACATGCCGTCCGAGAATACCCAGTTGGCATTGCGCGCCTGACCGAAGAGCACGGTCACGGCACAAACGGAGAGAGCAGAAAGTACGGTGCGCATTACGGGTGCCAAATACAGGTTAGCTTTCCTTCCCAAGTTTGGGTTTCGGCATTAAAACCGAACTGGAAGTTCGGTGTGTAGGCGCCAGGCCCAGGAGGTACATAGCAATCACAGCCCGAACCGTCTAAATTGATGATGCTTCCAACGGGCGGAAATGAGGTGGGCGGGATCCCTACACCACATCCGATCAATTTAATTGCGATCTGTCCAGTTCCGGGGTCAAACTGGTAGGTGTCATCGATCGGATGTGCATGGTCCAATGGTATTTGGTGATTCGGGGTTCCCATGAGATAGAGCACGTATTCGCATGGGCAATCGGTTACAATGTGGAATCGTTCCTGACAGAACGCTGATGGGCAACTTGCGCCGATCAGTCCAAACACCAACAACACTTTCATGTAATTGCCAGTCGCTGGTATTAGCTTGTCAACACACTTGCGAAGAAAGAAAGAAAGAAAGGAAGGAAGGCCCTTCGGCGTTGCTCAGGGTGAGGAAGGAAGGCTTCATTGGG
>CALMYC010000116.1 GCA_937873385.1 uncultured Flavobacteriales bacterium
GTCCACGGTGACCGTTCCACGGGCCAGTTCCACCCGTCCTTCGCGTTGCAATTGCTGCAACAACCGCGTGATCACTTCACGTGGTGAGCCCAGCTCGTCGGCGATCACCTGGTGGGTCACCCTCAGCACCGGATCTCCGGTGGCCTGAACGCGTTTCACGAGGTAGTTCCACAGCTGGCCGTCCATCTTGCGGAAGGCCAATGTGCCGATGGTGTCCAGCAGCTCCTGGAACCGCTGGGCCTGTGCTGCGCCCACGTATCGGCGCCATTCCGGGTACACCATCCATTGATCGGCGAAGCGGGCGGGCACCAGGAGCAGTTCGGCATCCTCCTCCACCACCGCCATGATGCTGCTGGTGCGCTCCGCCTCGCAACAGGTGAGCGAGAGCGAGCGGGTCTCACCCGGCATGATGTGGTAGAGGAAGCGCTCGCGGCCGTCGTCATCCTGCGCCAGAATGCGCAAGCTGCCCTTCTCCACAATGGGGATGTGTTGGATCCGGTCACCCGGCCGCATCAGCACTTCGCCCGCCTTCAGGCTCCGCCGCACGGCCTCCTTGCTGAAGGCTTCCTGGAGAGAAGGGTCGTGGAACATGGAAGCTGTACCGGCCCGCGCTCACTCCTCCTCCTTCGGCGGCAGCCCGCCGGGACCGCGGCCTGCAAGGAACATGTTCGCCCAAATGATCCGGCTCAATGCATACAGGTACGGGCTGGACAGAAGCAACACCGCCCCGACCGTGCCCACGATCCAATGCGGCGAAGCATTCGGCGCAAGCACCATGAAGGCCACCCAAATGGCCACGGCAACGGCTATGCCGAGCCCATACGAGACGTACATGGCCCCGTAGTAGAAGCCCGGTTCGATGGTGTACCTGCCGCCGCATTTCGGGCAGCGCTCATACAGGTCACCGGCCCGGCGCAGATTGTACGGATGGGCCACGAAGAAATCGCCCTCCTGGCAGTATGGGCACTTGAAGTGGACGATGCTGTACAAGGGGGTGCCTTTGGGGATCAAGGGCATGGGCAAGGTGTCTTCAGGTTACGGTCGATGTTGGTCATGCCTATCCCCCGCTCACCATCTTCGCCGGGTCCACCCACTTGTCGAAATCCTCGGCGCTCACGTAACCCAGGGCCAGTGCGGCCTGCTTGAGGGTGGTGCCTTCGCGGTGGGCCTTGTTGGCGATCTCGGCGCTCTTGTAGTAGCCGATGTGCGTGTTCAGCGCGGTCACCAGCATGAGGCTGTTCTCCAGGTGCTGCTTCAGCACCGGCTTGTTGGGCTTGATGCCTTCGGCGCAGTGGTCATTGAAGCTTATGCAGGCATCGCCCAGCAGGTGTGCGCTTTGCAGCACGTTGGCGGCGATCACCGGCTTGAAGACATTCAGCTCGAACTGGCCCTGCATGCCGCCGATGCTCACGGCCACGTCGTTGCCGATCACCTGTGCGCACACCATGGTGAGGGCCTCGGGCTGGGTGGGGTTCACTTTGCCGGGCATGATGGAGCTGCCGGGCTCGTTGTCCGGGATGATGATCTCGCCGATGCCGCTGCGCGGGCCGCTGCTGAGCATGCGCACGTCGTTGCCGATCTTGTTCAGTGAAACCGCCAGGCGCTTGAAGGCCCCGCTCAATTCCACCATGGCATCATGCGCGGCCAAGGCCTCGAACTTGTTGGGCGCGGTAACGAAGGGGAATCCGGTGAGCTCGGCGATCTTCTTGGCCACCAGCACGCTGTAGCCCGCAGGTGCGTTGAGGCCCGTGCCAACGGCGGTGCCGCCTAGCGCGAGCTCGCGCACCATTTCCAAGGCGTTCTCCACGGCGCGGATGCCATTGGTAAGCTGCTGGGCATAGCCGCTGAACTCTTGGCCCAGCGTGAGGGGCGTGGCATCCATGAAGTGCGTGCGGCCGGTCTTCACGATGTCCTTCCACGCCTCGGCCTTGGCGCCGAGGGCGTCGGCGAGGCGTTTGGCGAAGTAGAGGCGGCTGGGGGGCCCCGCGGTGCTGGCGGGGCGGGGCGCCGCCGCCCGGCGGGCGGGTCCCCGCCCGCCCGTCTCGCCCA
>CALMYC010000117.1 GCA_937873385.1 uncultured Flavobacteriales bacterium
GGAACATACCTGCTCCAGTTGGATGTTGACAGGGGCAGCGTTGGCATCCGGGACCTGGATGGTGTTTCGGGCATCCGGATCTTCCCCAACCCCGCAAAGGACCGGGTGACCGTGGACCTCTCCAGTCTTCCGGCAAAGCCCCGTGCGGTTGAACTACTGGATGCCCAGGGCCGCAGGGTTGCATCGCCCGCCACCACCCCGGCGGTGGATGGTTTGATGGACATCGGCCTTGAAAAAATTGCCGGTGGCACCTATGTGCTGCGCATAACTACGGATGTCGGTATTGCCACCGAACGCTTGATCATTGCAAAATGAAGGCCATCACCGCGATCATGCTCGTAGCCCTCACAGTAGGTTGTGACGGGCGGAAGGCAGCCGGCACAACTCAACCGGATGTGGCCCGCACCCGCCCGTTGATGGTGTACCGCACCCAACAAGACGTGCACGACAAGGTGCCGGTGGGCCTTAGCGATGACCGGATGCACATTGTTTCCTACCCGAACCCCAAGGACCTGGTGGTGGATGGCAAACTGATGTTGCCCACGAAGTTGGAAAAGGGATATTGGTTGGACAATAAGGGCATCGGCCTGAACACGGGCTTCCTGAAGTTGACGTACGCTGATTATGCAGCCCTGGCGGATGCACCGCCGATTGCCGAATTGGAGACCCTGCTACTGGACCCTGACCCCCTGGTTTCCTTGTGCGATTGCGGCACAAATGGGAGCATGGCCGACCCTGTGAAGGAGATCAACGCGTTGCTGCGCAAAGGCAAGCTGCGCGAAAAGTGCAAGTTGCTCAAGTGATACCAATCGAAAGCCCCCGGAATACGTTGCGCGCTCCGGGGGCTTTTTTTGGGGTGCCGTGCTAGCTGCCCAAGTAGTTGAATTCACGAACGCCACTGTCATTGAACGGGCCAGGTACAAGTTTGCCGGCCTTGTCCACCAATTCCAAGCGTACGGTGTGCTTACCGAGCTCCAATCCCTCAATGAAGTAGGCTTCCCATTTGTTCAGCAACCACACTTCACCGTCAATGGTGGCCCGGATGCTGTATCCAGCCTTTTCCAGGTTCGTGTTCAGCAAGTAAAAGTCCAGCAGGACCTTGTCGCCGTCCAGTTTCTTATAGTCGCCCTTGGGGCGGCTGTAAAACAGTGTGGGGTCCTTGGTCAGATCGATGGCCGCGCTGTCCTTCCCCGTGCCCGGCATGGTGAACTCCTTCACCACAACGGAGGCATTGTTCTTCAGGCTTTCGTGGTAGCTGCGGCTCAGGAAGCACAGCGCGATGTTGCGCCCCGGGTCGGCCTTCTCGGTGAATTCCGCCGTGTATTCAGCTTTGTACGGCTGGTTATTGAGGATGAAGTGGATGTGCTGGCCGTCCTTGCTGTTGGCGCAGCCACGGGTGGCCGCATCCGGTGTTTGGGCCTTCAGGTCAAAGCCCTTCACCGTGAATGTGTACTTCACGTCCATGGACTTCTTGTTCGGCACCAAGGTGTCAAAGGTCAGCGAGGCAACCGGGAACGCAGCGGCGGGCGGGGCCACGGACAATTTCAGTTTGGCATTGGCGGGCGCCACCACATCGGGGCGTGGTGCAGGTGCGGCGGACACGGTGTCCCTGGGTGCCGGTGAAGGCACGGGTGCCGGTTCCGGTGCAGGACTGCCGCAGGCCGTGGCAAGCACAATGGCGGAAATGGGGAGGAACTGATGTTTCATGGATGTTGGGGTTGTGGTCTCATTCAAAGCTTAACAGGAGCTGCCCCTTTTCCACGGCGGCACGTTCCTGTACGTGTATCTTCTTCACCACGGCATTGCCGGTGCTCTTGATCACATTCTCCATCTTCATGGCCTCCAGCACCAGGAGCGGATCGTCTTTTTGCACGGCATCGCCTGCTTTCACCAGTAATTTCAGCACCAGGCCGGGCATGGGTGCCTTCATCTCGCGGATCACCGTGCGCGCGGTCTTGTCTATCCCCAGTGTTTGGAAAAGCCTGGAACGCTCGCCCTCCAAGCGTATGGTATGGCAGTGTGCGCCAATGCGCACGCGTACGGTGCCCGTGGCCACATCGTGTTTCAGCACCAGCACTTGATAGGAGCGCTTGCCCCGGACCAAGCTGTAAAGGCCGGGTCCCGTGCACACAAGGTCCGGTGCTTCTTCTCCCGGAAGGACCCAAGATGCAGTTGACCCCGTGCGTTCCAACAGCAAGGGCTCAGCAAGGGAATTGATGGTGGCGTAGAGCTTCGAGGACATGGGCGGCGGTGGTGGAACAACAGGCATCCCGTGGAAATGGTTCGCGGGGCGGGACGAAGGTATTGGCGTTCGCGTTTTTCAGAACAACGGACCTGCCGCCTCCTGCCTTTCGTACTCCTCATCTGCAGGCAGGCCGGGTTGTTCACGGGCGGCCACGGCCAAGCGGTCGCAAAGTTCGTTCAGCGGGTGGCCGGCGTGCCCGCGGATCCAGTGGAAGCGCACTTGGTGTTTGCGGTAGGCCAACAGAAAGCGTTTCCAAAGGTCCGGGTTCTTCTTCTTCGCGAAGCCTTTCTTTTCCCAATCGAAGAGCCAGCCTTTCTCCACGGCATCCACCACGTATTTGCTGTCACTCACCACAAGGACCTCATGTCCGGTCCCCTTCAGCGCCTCCATTGCCGCTATCACGGCCAACAGTTCCATGCGGTTGTTGGTGGTTCGGCGGTAGCCTCCCCATAGTTCGCGCCTGTGCTTGCCCGACTCGAGCACTGCGCCGTAGCCGCCGGGACCCGGGTTGCCGCTGGCGGCGCCGTCGGTGTGGATGGTGATCTGCATGGGATCGCGCGGGCCTCCGTTCAGGCAGCACCCTGGGCCATGCTTGTGCTGGGCCGCACGCGTTGCATCACTTTGGCAACCGGGTCCGCAAAGTTGAAGAAGAGGCTGGTGTGCGACAATGGTGTGCGGTATTTCCTGTACAGGGAAGGCCACGTCCGGATACCGGAATAATAGGATTCGTAGTTGGTGAGCCTGGTTACGGGATCGTCCATGGCGGAGCACAAATGGGCCCACGGAAAATTGACCCCCGCGACCAGGGACCCCATGAGGGTGGACCAATACCGTGGATTGATCTCGATCACAAAGGGTCCATCCCCGTCCCGGGCATAACGGAGGTCCAGATGGGCTATGCCGTTCCAGCGAAATTCGAACATGATCCGTTGAACCAATTGCTCTACGGCTTCGTCGCGGAGGAAGCGCAACACGCTGCCCGGTCCGAACTTGGCGGCTGTGGCAAGGGGACGTTGCACCGAACACGCCAGTACCTGGCCGTCCTTGCACAGCACGCTGCAGTCAATATCGTGCCCCTCCACAAAGCGCTGCACCATGTACGGGTGGCCGGGGAGGAGGTATTTGCCCGCCTTACCGCGAAGTTCACCGGCATTGCCAAACATGTGAATGTCCTTTCCCCCGCTGCCTGTCCGCGGCTTCACCAATAAAGCGTCTTCCGGGCCGAAGTGTTCCAGGCACGCCAGCGAATCCAACAGTACCGTGTCGGGCACGGCAAAACCCGCAGCCTGCATGGCCAAATGGAACTTCCACTTATCGTTCACGCAACCCAATTGGTCCGGTGTCGGGAAGGGGACCATGCGCACCAGTTTGCCCAAATGCGCTGCCATCAGCGTCACTGTTGCTATACCGGGACCGGACACCGGCATGAGCACCATGTCGGGGTTTTTTGACAGCAGCACGGTCAAGCTCTCACCCGGGGCGGAAGGGTCCAGTGGATATGTGTGCGAAACGAAGCGCGAAAAACGGGACAGCGCACGACGGTCCACGTAAGCCGCCTCCACCCGTATCCGCGGGTCTGCGCGCTTGATGCATTGTGCCACCAAAAGCGCAAATGGGCTGTCCCCATCGGGTATCAGCACGCGCACCGGGAGCAATCCCTTCCGCGGTCCACCGGGGAAGCCGGAAATCGCTGAAAGGTCATCAAACTCGCTGCGTTCCGATCGCCCCGTCATTTTCACGGGAATAAATAAGTGATGTTCCCGGCAAACAATTTCACGCTGATGGCAAGCAGAATGATGCCGAATGCCTTCCGGAGCACGATGAGCCCTACACGTCCCAACAAGCGTTCTATGCGGTTGGTGAGCAACAGGACCACCACCACCACCACCATGTTCAGGCAGATCGCCACCAGGATCTCCGGCCGGCTGAACTCGGCGCGCAACGAGAGGATGGCAGTAATGGTGCCTGAGCCGGCGATCACCGGGAAGGCCAAGGGCACAATACTGTACACTTTGGGGTCTTCGCTCAAGCCAGGTGCGGAAGTGTCTTCTTTGAACAGGCGAATGCCCAAGGTCATTTCCAACGCGATGAAGAACAGCACCAGGGACCCCGCCACGGCGAAGGAACGTACATCGATGCCCACCACCGCCAAGATGGATTCGCCGAGATACAGAAAGACCACCATGATGCCCAAGCTCACAAGGGTAGCCCTTGCCGGGTAGATCTTTCCTGCCTTTTCCCTGACTTGCAATATCACGGGGATGCCGCCGATGATGTCGATCACGGCAAACAGCACCAGGAACGCCTTGCCCACATGTGCCAGTTCAAACATGGGGCGAAGATCGCCGGGTGGACTACCCCGTGTTCAATCCCAGGGCAAATTCTTCAACAACGCGCGGATAATTGGCGTGTTCCAAGTGATGGATCCGTTCCGCCAGGGCGACTGCATCATCCCCCGCCAACACCGGGCACTTGGCTTGGAACAGCACGCGTCCTTCATCATAGCGCTCGTTCACCAAGTGGATGGTGATGCCACTTTCCTTTTCACCGGCGGCCAGCACAGCCCGATGGACCCGTTCGCCGTACATGCCCTGGCCGCCGTATTTTGGCAACAGGGAAGGGTGGATGTTCAGGATCCGGTCCGGCCAGGCACGGACAAGGTCCTCGGGTAAAAGACGCAGAAAGCCGGCCAGCACCACAAGGTCGATGCGGGCGTTTTCCAACTCTCGTTGCAACAAACCGCCGCGTAGTGCCCCCCCGTCGAACAAAAAAACAGGCACGCCCATATCCCAGGCGAGCTGCACCACGCCTGCCCCGGAACGGTCGCAGGCCACCAAGGCAATTTCCGCCGCCGGGTGGGCGGCAAAGCGCTCCATGAGCTTTTGCGCGTTGGTGCCTGAACCCGAGGCGAGGATGGCAATACGGATCATGGCGCGAAGGTGCGATTTTACGCTGGGGACCACGATCTGCGCATTCATGCCGTACACCGTGATCGGCAGGGGTTGATCCCCCCCTTGCCGGTTCCCGCTGGGTACCACGGATTTAGTTGGTGTCCAGTGGCCCTGGTGAATGTTTTGCAGGGAGGGGTGTCAGCGGTTCGGCAGGATAGATTCGGGCAGGTTGGTTGCGGAACTGGAAAATATCTTTCCTTTGCAGCCTGTTCAACCAACAACCAACGGATATGTCCGATATCAAGTCAAGGGTCATCGCCATCATTGTGGACAAACTCGGCGTGGACCAAGCTGAGGTCACCCCTGAGGCGAGCTTCACCAACGACCTTGGCGCAGACAGCCTGGATACCGTCGAGCTCATCATGGAGTTCGAGAAAGAGTTCAACATCGCCATTCCCGACGACCAGGCCGAAAAGATCCAAACGGTGGGCCAGGCCGTGGACTACGTGGAGAAGAACGCGAAGTAATTCCCGCAGGATGCAGCTCAGACGAGTGGTTGTCACCGGTCTGGGTGCCCTCACGCCCTTGGGCAATTCGCTGCAGGCGTATTGGGAAGGGCTGTTGAAAGGCACCAGCGGAGCTGCACCCATCACCAATTTTGACGCATCCAAGTTCAAGACCCAGTTCGCCTGTGAGGTGAAGGGTTTTGACCCCACGGCCTATATGGACCGCAAGGAGGCGCGCAAGATGGACCCCGTCTCGCAGTTTGCCGTGGCCGCGGCCGAGGAGGCCGTGCGCGACGCCGGGCTGGAATTGAAGACCGAAGCCGAGCGGGAACGCGCCGGCGTGGTACTTGGGTCGGGGATCGGTGGCCTGCTCACCTTTCAAGAAGAGTGCATCAACTTCGCCAAGGGCGACGGATCTCCGCGGTTCAATCCGTTCTTCATTCCCAAGATGATCGCCGACAGTTCGTCGGGATTGATCAGCATGCGGCACGGGCTGCGAGGTCCGAGCTACGTTACGGTGAGCGCCTGCGCCAGCTCGAACAATGCGCTCATCGACTCGTTCAACTACATCCGGTTGGGTACCGTGGACCTGATGGTCTCCGGCGGAAGCGAGGCTTCCATCCACGAGGCCGGCGTGGGCGGCTTCAATGCCATGCATGCCATGAGCACCCGCAATGACGACCCCGCCACGGCCAGCCGGCCCTATGACAAAGACCGTGATGGCTTTGTGCTGGGCGAAGGTTCAGGGATCATTGTGCTGGAAGAACTGGAACACGCCAAGGCGCGCGGTGCAAAGATCTACTGCGAGCTGGTGGGCGGCGGCATGAGCAGCGATGCCTACCACATCACCGCGCCGCACCCCGAAGGCCTCGGGGCCTTTCTCTGCATGAAGCACGCCTTGCAGGATGCAGGCATGAAGCCTGCGGAGATCGACTACATCAATACACACGGCACCAGCACGCCCATCGGCGACCCCCAAGAGGTGAAGGCCATCCAACGCCTGTTCGGGGAGGATGCCTACCGCCTCAACATCAGTTCCTCCAAGAGCATGACCGGCCACCTGCTTGGCGCAGCCGGCGCGGTGGAGGCCATCGCCACCATCATGGCCGTGCACCAGGACATGGTTCCCCCGACCATCAATCACTTCACTGACGACCCCGAGATCGATCCCAAGCTGAACTTCACGTTCAACTCAGCGCAACAACGCACGGTGAACGCCGCCATGAGCAACACCTTCGGCTTCGGCGGCCACAACACCTCGGTGATCTTCCGCAAGTACCGTTGACCGCTTTTGTTCTCCGCACTCTTCACGAGAGCCTCCACCTTGGAGGAACGCCGCATCCGCGCATGGTGCCGGAAAACCTTCGGCATTACGCCGAAGAACCTGGCACTGTACCGCCAGGCCCTTCGCCACAGCAGTTCCGTGCCGGACGACCGTCCTGACCTGCCCGACAACGAACGGCTTGAATTTCTCGGTGACGCTGTGCTGGACACCATCGTGGGCCAGTTTGTGTACCGGGCCTATCCGCAGCAGGGCGAAGGATTCCTCACGCGCATGCGGAGCAAACTGGTGAGCCGCCACCAGCTCAGCATACTTGCCAAGCGTGTGGAAGTGGAGCGCGTCATGGAATCGAACATCGGCCGGAACCAGGATACCTCCGTGCCGGGCAATGCCATGGAAGCCCTCTTTGGCGCCCTGTTGCTGGACAAAGGATTTGACCGCACGAATGCAATTGTGATCAAGCTCCTCACCACGCACTTTGACCTGAAGGCCGTGGAGCAGGAAGACCGGGACAGTAAAAGCCGCATCCTGGAATGGGGCCAAAAGACCCACCAAAAGGTGGAGTTCATCATCAGTGAGGAGAAAGGGCGCGGAAGCCGGGAGGGCAAGTTCACAGCTGAGGTGCGGGTGGATGGAAAAACGTGTGGATCCGGGACCGGCCACAGCAAGAAAAAGGCAGAGCAGGATGCCGCGCGCAACGCCACGCGGAAATTGCAGTTTGATGGACGTGAAGGAAAGACGGATCCAGTCCGCAAAAGGGGAAGAGGGCCCAGGAACAGCCGCGGGACCGTGCGCGGGAATGAACCGGACGGATTGCGGGGAAAGAGATCAAAATGAGGCCCCGGGGAACGGATGGTGTAGCCAAGGATGGCGAATAAACGGCGTGGCAGGATGGTTGCAGGCTACCTTTATCGGCCTTGCGCACCATGGCCAAACTAAAGCTTGACACGGATGCCTTGCCGGACGCGCAAGTGATCGCCATCAGCAGCCATGTGAACGACTACCGCCTTTGTTGGTCGCTCAATATCAGCCTCGGCATCGCCTTGGCGCGACGCAAGCGCGACATTGAGGACCAGGGACCCGAGCAACGCGCCTTCTTTCCGGTGTTCAGCCAGGCAGAGGGAGATGATGGCACCTGCATCTCATTGATCGGCAACCATGCCCAGGAAGGCATTTTGCTCGCGAGCCAGCGACAAGCCGACTATTTCCTCGTGGCAGACGGCGAAAATCGGCCGGAAGCCGCGGAACTGTTGGAAAAGGTCCGTGCTGCCGAGTTTGTGTTGGCTGCCTATGCATTGGACCTTCACGGAATTAAAGGAGCCTACAAGCTATTGCAATGACACCGGTACAAGACCCCAAGACCAAGATCGTGGCCACGATGGGCCCCGCCAGTTCCTCGCGCGAGGTGCTGCGTGACCTTTTACTGAACGGCGTGGATGTGTGCCGCCTCAACTTCAGCCACGGCAAATACGAATCGTACAAGGAACTGATCGCCACCATTCGTTCATTGAACGAGGAGCTCGGCCTCACCACGGCGATCCTGGCTGACCTGCAAGGCCCCAAACTGCGCGTGGGTGAAATGGCAAACGGCCCCATTGAGCTCAAGGAAGGGGCGGAGCTGGTGATCACCACGGCGAACGTGAAAGGCGTGCCGGGCATGGTTGGCACCAGCTATGCCCAGTTTCCGCAGGATGTGAAGCCCGGCGAAACGGTGCTTCTTGACGACGGGAAGCTCCGCCTCCAAGTAAAATCAACTGACGGTAAGGAGCGCGTTATCACCACCGTCATCTTCGGCGGAATGCTCAGCAGCAACAAGGGCATCAACTTGCCCAACACCAAGGTCAGCCTCCCCTGCCTTACTGAAAAGGACCGCAAGGACCTCACGTTCGCCCTCTCACAGGGCGTGGATTGGGTGGGCCTCAGCTTTGTGCGGAGCGCGCGCGACATCATTGAGCTCAAGCACCAGATCCAAGCCGAGGGCGGCACCGCACGCGTGGTGGCGAAGATTGAAAAACCGGAGGCCATGCTGGAGATCGATGACATCATCCGCGAGAGCGATGCATTGATGGTGGCCCGCGGGGACCTTGGCGTGGAGGTGCCCATGGAGCAGGTTCCCCTGTTGCAGAAGGACATCATCCGCCGCTGCCTGTTGCAGCACCGCCCCGTGATCGTGGCCACGCAGATGATGGAGAGCATGATCCAAAACAGCACCCCCACCCGCGCGGAGGTGAATGACGTGGCAAATGCCGTGCTGGACCACGCTGATGCCGTCATGCTCAGTGCTGAAACCAGTGTGGGCAAGTACCCCGTGGAAGTGGTGAAGGCCATGAACAAGATCCTCCTGGAAATGGAGAAAAGCGAGGTGATGTACAATGTGCCGGAGCCGGCCTTGAAGCAGAATGACCGCATGGTCACCGATGCCATCTGCATGGCCAGCGTGCGCATGGCGGATGCCATCGACATCAAGGCCATCATCACCATGACGCACAGCGGCTACACGGCGTTCAAGATCAGTAGCATGCGCCCCAAGGCGCACATCTTCGCCTTCACCAGCAACAAGCGCATCCTGAACATGCTCAACCTGGTTTGGGGTGTGCGCGCACAGTATTACGACAAGACCGTGAGCACCGACCACACCGTGGCGGACATCAAGCACATCTTGCGCCGCAAGCAACTCGTGGAGAAGGGCGACCTGGTGGCCAACATTGCCAGCATGCCCATTGCCGAGCAAGGGATGGCCAACATGATCAAGCTGAGCGCGGTGTAGCTGGTCGCCCACCCTGAACAGGCGTGGCCACACCGCCACCCGGTTGCGGCGGTAGAGACGCCAGGCATCCCGCGGCAAGGCCGGAACTCAGAACGCACTGCTGGTCATTCTCCGTGCCCGGCCGGAAACGGTGCCCATGTACACAATGGAAAATTCAAATGCGCCTTTGTTGTGCGTGTATGTGCGGAGCGGGGATGTATTGACATCGTAGCTTATTCGATAGTAGTTGTTGCCGTGCTTGATGCCCACCTGTGCGATGATCGCATCGTTGAACCGGTATGAAGCACCACCCACCACACCGTACACGTTGTTCATCAGGGCCACTTGCCCCATCACCCCGGCTTGTATTTGCTGGTCGGCGCCTTGGCGCATGTACAATCCTTGGGGAATGATGTCCACCCCATCCGAGACCGTCACCTTGGCGCCGGCATTCACCGAATAGCGGATCGGCAAGTCGCTCTCCTCCGTGCGGAAAATGGATTCATTGGGCGTGGTGACATGGAAGAGCGCGAAGTTCCCGAACGGGTTGATCGACTTGTTGTGGTTGGTGGAGCGGTAGGCCACGCCCACGCCAAGGTCCGGCATTAGCCTGCCCATCTTCCGGAACAACTCGCCGCTGGGCAGGTCCGCATCGAAGTGGTCCCTGTCGTACTGGGCATCCCACACCAGCTTTTCGTCGTTCACCTTCTTGTAGATCAATCCCAGGTTCACCCCGGCGGAAAGTGTGTAGTTCTTGCTGGAGGAAACGTTGTATGCACCGGTGACACCGGCCTGGAAGTTGTTCATGGTGCCTGCCATGTTGTAGTTGTTCAGATAGGCCCCAAAGCCATACTGCCTTTCCTTGCTCATGTCCACTGCAAAAGCCGTGGTAAGGAAGTTGTTGCCCAAGCTGCTCCACTGGCTGCGCAAGTTGCTGCTCACGCGGAAGTCACTGTTCTCGAACATTCCCGTCAAGGCCGGGTTTAGCAGGACCGAGGCCGCATCGTATTGGCTGAGTTGCGCATCCTGTGCTTTTGCGGCACGCGCTCCGAGGAGCATGATCGCCAAGAGGAAAGCTGTTTTCGTTTTCATCGTTCAATGCGCTTTTAGCGGATCAGGGTCACTTTGTCGGAGCGGTCGTAGTCCACGCCATCCACCGAGGTGGCGACCACCGAGTACACATACACTCCGTTGATCTCCGGCTTGCCTTTGTATGTGCCGTCCCAGCCGAATTCAGGGTCTTCGGTCTCGAAGATCTTCTCGCCCCAACCGTTGTAGATGATCAGGTGGATGGTCTCAAACGGCCCACCGCGCACGTAGAAGATGTCGTTCACGCCATCGCCGTTGGGGCTGAAGGCGTCGGGCAGCTTTGGAGGCACGATCTTGTTCTCCTTGATGGAGACCAGCATCGAATCCCGGGCGCTGCACCCGGCGGCATTGCTCACCGTTTGCACAATGATGTACTGGCCGGCCTCGGTGTAGGCGTGGTTGGGCTGTTGCATCAGCGAGCCGGTGCCGTCGCCGAAGTCATATTGCCAACTACTTCCGCCCGTGGATTCGTCGGTGACCACCACCGCCTCATTGGTGTAGGCATCCCCGCTGGTGGAGAATCCTGCCGTCGGTGAGTTCATCACGTTCACCACCTGGCTGGCCGTGGCACTGCAACCGTTCTGTGCAAAAACGGTGAGCGACACCGTATACTGGCCTGCCGTGCCATACGTGGCGCCGGCCTGCTGGCCCGTGGCTGTGGTGCCATTCCCAAGGTCCCATGTCCAGCCTATGATGGCTGCTCCCGAAGTGGTGCTGGCATCCGTCAGCACCGTCTGAAGACCAGCGCAGGCATTGCCAACGCTGAACGCCGCGCTCAGCGGGTTCACGAAGGAGATGCGCATCGTGTCCGCGGGTGCTGCACAGTATAGCTCGCCGGTGGTGGTGAGCACCAAGTCCACATGCTGCAGGGCGCTGTCCGCAGCGCTGGGCTGGTACACGGCGTTGGCCGTGGTGGTGTTGGGCAGGAAGGTGCCGCTACCCAAGGTGGTCCATTGCACGCCTGTGCCCCCGCTGGCGATACCTGCCAGTTGCACCTCGGCGCTGGCATCGCAGGTGGTGTTGTCCGCACCGGCGCTCACCGTGGAGGGTTGGTGCATGTTCACTTGCAGCGTGTCACTGTGCGCAGGGCAGCCCATGTTCCCACTGGTGGTGAGCACGAAGCTCAGTTGCTGGAACACCAGGTCCGGCGCGCTGGGCACGTAGGTGGCATTGAGGGCCGTGGCATCCGGCAGGAAGCTGCCCGTGCCGTTGGTGGTCCAGGTACCGCCGCTCACGCCCGTGATGGTGCCCGCCAGCGGAATGCCGGCGCCGTCGGCGCACAGGTCCATGTCACTGCCTGCATGGGCGATGCGTGTGGGGCCCACCCCGATGAAGAGCGAATCCGAGGCGTTGCCGCAGCTGCCGGTGCCGTACGCGGTGATGATCAGGTACACGCCGCCGTTGATGCTGTCCTGGGCCGTGGGCGTGTAGGTGGCGCCCAACGTGTTGGCGTTGGGGATGAAGGTGCCCGTGCCGGCGGTTACCCAGTGCACCAAGGAGTCATTCTGCGCCGTGGCGTTGAGCTGGATGGGTTCAATGCCATTGCAGATCAGCTGGTCGGCGCCTGCGTTCACGGTTGGCGGCACGTGGTAGCTTACGACCAAGGTGTCGCGGCCTGCGGGGCAGCCTGCATTGTTGGTGGTGCTCAGCACCAGGTTGATGTTGCCGATCACGAAGTCGGCCGCGCCCGGGATGTACATGGCGTTAAGGTCCGCCGCGCTGGGACTGAAGGATCCCGTTCCGCTCGTGGTCCACACGCCCGTGGTGGTACCGGCCACCGTACCGCTGAGAGGCACGTTGGGGCTGGTGCTACAGGTGGTCACATCTTGTCCTGCTTGTGCGCTGAGCCCGCCGCCGAAGGTGATGGTGAGCGCATCGGACACAGCACTGCATGGGAGCATGCCTGTGCTGGTGGCTGTGAGCGTCACCGTGCCCGCAATGCTGTCGGCTGCACTGGGGTAGTACAGGGTGGCCATGGCGTTGGCATCGAAGAAGGTGCCCGTGCCGGTGGTGGTCCAGGTGGCACCGCTGGCGTTGACCACGTTCGCGGCAAGCTGGACGGGCGCAGCCGTGCAGGCGACCACGTCATTGCCGGCGTTGATGCTCGGCGGGGCGTTCACGGAGAGTGTCACGCCGTCGGTTGCGGCCAAGCACGCACCATTGGTGATGGTGGTCATCGTTAACTGCACCGTGCCCGCTGCAATGTCCGCCGCACTGAGCGTGTAGGTGGCGTTGGGGTTGGTGTTGTTGCTGAATGTGCCGGAGCCGGAGCTGGTCCAGGTAATGCCTTGGGCGCCGCCGCTGAAGTTGCCGGCCAATTGGGCGATCGGCGCGTTGGCACAGAGGGCCTGGTCTTCACCGGCGTACGCGTAGCTGGCGTTGCCGAAGGTCAGTGTCATCTGGTCGCTGCCGCTGGGGCAAGTGCCGGTGTTGGTGGCTGTGAAGGTGAGCACTACCGCGCCGTTGGCCACGTCGTTGGCCGAGAAGTAGTACTGGGCGTTCAACACGTCTGCGTTGGGCTGGAAGGTGCCCGTGCCGGTGGTGGTCCAGGTACCCGAGGGTGATCCGTTCTGGATGCTGCCCTGCAGGTTGGCATGGTCGGAGGCCACACACACGCTCTGGTCCGGTCCGGCGCTCACAATGATGCCGTTGGTGAGGTAGATCGTCATGTTGTCGCTCACGGCGTTGCAGTTGCCATTGTTGAGCGAGCTCAGCGTGAAGGTGATCTGCCCGGAGGCCACGTCCGCGGCACTGGCCGTGTAGGTGGTGTTCAGCGAACCGGCGTTGGCGATGGTGCCCGTGCCGGTGGTGGTCCAATGACCCACGTTGGTCACACCGCTTATGGTGCCGTTCAGGTTGAAGAGTGTCACCTGGTCGCAGTAGGTCTGGTCAGGGCCCGCATTCACGTACGGAGCGGGTGTCAATGTCAGCGTCATGGCATCGCTGGCGTTGTTGCAGGTGTTCACCGCGTTCAGCGTCAGGGTCAAGGAACCGATGGCCGTATCGATGGCACTGGGCACGTAGGTGGGCGTGAGCACCGCGTTGCTCGGGTAGAAGGAACCCGTGCCGGAAGTGGTCCACTGGACCTGCGTGGCGTCACCGCTCAGGGTACCTGCAAGCTGCACCGAGGCGTTGTTTGCGCAAAAGGTCAGGTCTTGTCCGGCGTTCACGGTGCCCGAAGGCTGGATGGTGATGTGCATGGTATCCACATCCGCTGTGCATGCACCGGTGTTGTTGGCCGTCAGCACCAAGTCCACGCCTTGTGCAAGGGAATCCTGCGCGCTGGCCTGGTAGATGTTGGAGAGCGCGTTTGCCGCATTCGTAAAGGTGCCGGTGCCCAAGGTGCTCCACACACCCGTGCTGGAGGCGCCGCCCACGCTGCCGTTGACCACCACGTTGAGGCTGCCGAAGCAGACCATTTGATCGGCGCCCGCATTGGCAACGGACACTGGCGCGATGGTCAGGTTCATCTGGTCCATCGCGTTGTCGCAGCTGTTCACGCTCCACGTGAAGGTGAGGTTGCCCAGTGCTGCATCACCGGGCGCCACTTGGTACACGGCATTGGCTGCATTGGCGCTTGGCAGAAAGCTGCCCGCACCGGTGGTGGTCCATTGGCCTTGGGTGGCGTTGCCAATGATCGTTCCGGTAAGTTGCACGGTGCTCGCGCTTGCGCAGATGCTCTGGTCCGGACCTGCATTGGCCGTGGCATTGGGCAGGATGGTCAAGGTCATCATGTCGCTCACCACGTTGCACAGGCCGAATCCAGTGGCCGTCAGGGTCAGGTTCACGGTACCATTGAGCGAATCCAGTGGGCTGGCCATGTAGGTGGCGTTCAGGCTGGTCGCACTCGGGAAGAAGCTGCCCGTGCCCGAAGTGCTCCACACGCCGGTGGTGGCACCGCCCTGCACGGTGCCCGCCATGGGCACTTGCAATGCGCTGGAGCAGGTGGTGATGTCCGCTCCGGCACTGACCACGGGTGAAGGTGTTACGGTGATGGTCATCTGGTCGTTCACGGCCAGGCAGTTGCCATTGCCGGTGGTGGTGAGCGTGAGGGTCACCGTGCCGGTCTGCAGTTCAAACGGGGTCAGCGTGTATTGTGCGGTTGCGTTCTGTGCGTTGGGGGCATAGCTGCCCAAGCCGCCGCTCCACTGCACGCCGGTGGCCACGGTGCTGGCGCCGTTCAGCGATACCACCGGGTTGTTGTAGCACACGCTCATGTCCGTGCCCGCGTTCACCGTGGGTGCCGGGGTGAAGGTGACATGCACCGTGTCGCGCACGGCGGTGCAGTTGCCGTTGCCGGTGGAAGTCAGGAAAAGGTTCATGCCGCCCGAATTGATCTCGGCCGCTGTGGGGGTGTACACCGGGCTGAGCACGTTGGCACTGGGGCTGAAGCTGCCGCTGCCGCCGGTCCAGGTGCCGCCGCTGGCGTTGTCCACGTTGCCGGTAAGCTGCACTGCCGGGTTGTTGGCGCAGATCATCAGGTCGGCTCCGGCATTCACCACGGGGGAATCGGTGAAGACGATGGTGACCTGGTCCGTTACCGCCGCGCAGTAAATGGTACCGGTGGAAGTGAGGGTGAAGGTCACGTAACCAGCGGCGATCTCAGCCATGGTGGGGGTGTATTGCACCGCCAGGGAGGGGTTGCTCGGGAAGTAGTTTCCCGCACCACCGGTCCACTGCCCGCCCGGGGCGTTGCCCACGAAGCCGTTCAGCTGGAAATTGGGGTTGTTGGCGCAAATGCTCTGGTCGGGACCTGCGTTCACCACGGGAACGGGGTCCACGATGATCACCAAGCTGTCCTTCACCGCGGTGCAATTCCCGTTGCCGGTGGAAGTCAGCACTAAGTTGATCTGGCCTGCCGCCAATTCAAGGACGGTGGGTGTGTAAATTCCGTTCAGGGCTTGGGCATTGGGGGCAAAGCTGCCCGCGCCGCCGCTCCAAGTGCCACCGGTGGCCACGGTCACGCTGCCGTTCAAGTTCACGGCTGCGTTGTTGGCGCACACATGGGCGTCCAACCCTGCGTTCACCACAGGTGCCGGACTGAAGCTGAGCAGCACGGAATCACGCGAGGAGAGGCAGCCGCCGTTGCCGGTGCTGGTGAGGTAGAGCCATGCGCTGCCTGCGGCCACTTCAGCGGCGCTGGCGGTGTACACGGCGTTGAGCGTGTTGGCGTTGGGGCTGAAGCTGCCCGCACCGCCGCTCCAAGCACCACCCGTGGCGTTGGTCACCACGCCGGCGAGTTGGGCGGCCACGTTGTTCGCGCAAAGTGTCTGTGCCGGTCCGGCCTCAACCACCGGTGCGGCGGTGATGGTGATGGTCACTTGGTCGCTCACCGCATTGCAAAGGGCGTTGCCTGTGCTGGTCAGCGTTACCGTGGCGGTGCCGGCCAGCACTTCCGCGGCGGAAGGTGTGTAGATGGGGCTCAGGCTGGTGGCGTTGCTGAAGGTGCCCGCGCCGGTCCACATGCCGCCGGCGGCATTCTGCACGGAACCGGTCAGTTGCACGGCGGGGTTGTTGGCGCACGACTGTACGGGCATGCCGGCATCCACCACCGGGGCTGGCGTGATGGTCAGCACGATCTGATCGCTCACGGGGCTGCATTGGCCGTTGCCCACGGTGGTGAGCGTAAGGGTGACGCTGCCTGCGGTGATCTCTGCTGCGGTTGGCGTGTACACCGCGTTCAGCACACC
>CALMYC010000118.1 GCA_937873385.1 uncultured Flavobacteriales bacterium
CGGCGGCCACCGGAGGTGAAAAACTCCGCTTCGATTACATCAATGGCGGGGACGTCATCCTTGTGCAGGTTTCCACCGATGGTGGCGGCACCTTCACCACGCTGGCGACCATCAATGGTCCGTACGCCTCCTTCCAGGCCGCGGAATACACGATCGGCTCAACCAGTGCCACCACGGTGATCCGCATCAAGAGCACCGCGCTCGGAGGCAACAACAATGATTCGGGCATCGACAACTTCCGCATTGTACCGGTTGCCACTTGTGCCGCGCCCATCGCACCTGCCGCAACCGCCACGGGCCCCGGTAGCGTATCCGTCAGCTGGACATGCAGCAGTTGCACCGGCAGCTATTTTGTCAAGTACGGCCCCAACGGGTTCAACCCGGCCAGCAGTGGCACCGTGGCGGGGCCTTTCGCCAGCAGCCCGGCAGCCATCAACGGTTTGGCCAACGGCAACTATGATGCCTATGTGTGGCAGGATTGCGGCGGCAATGGGCTCAGCGAAAACGCAGGTCCCGTAGCATTCAACTTGGTGGCGGGCGACTTCTGCGCCAATGCCATCAACATTGCCACACTGGGCCTCCCGGCGGATGACAGCAGCTACCCGGTGGCAGCGGGCACCACCGGTGCACAGAACGATTATGGCACCTCTGCCTGCGGCAGCCAGCCGGGGCCGGACGTGGTGCTCTACCACGATGTAGAACCCGGTGCCACGGTCCGGTTCACGCCCCAATCCAGTGGTAAGCTCTCCATCGCCATTGGCGGCAGCTGCCCCGGCACGACAAGCTTGGCGTGCACTGCGGGCGGGTACCTCCCGCTCGGCCCCAACGTGGTGGCTTACGGCCAATGGGGAGACCCCACCTTCACCTGGACCAACAACGGATGCAGCACCGAAAGGGTGTATGTAATGCTGGACGGAACATCGGCGAACGTGAACATGTGGAATTATGCCTACACCCCCGCAACAGCTGCCTTCTGTGCCCTGGTGGACGGGATTGCGGTGAATACGGTGAATTCCGGCACAGGTGCAGATCTGAGCTGGAGCACCACATGCAGCGGGAACGTGATCGTGGAGTACGGCCCTGCGGGCTTCACCCCGGGCACCGGCGCTGCGGCGGGCCAAGGCACGGCCGTGGCAGCCTCGGGCACCGGCACCACCCTCAGCGGCCTCGCGCTGGACCAGGCGTATGACGTGTACGTGCGCCAGAACTGCGGCGGGGGCACCTTCAGCAGCAACCGCACCCCCGCGCACTTCCCCCCGCACAACCGCGATGACCGCAGCC
>CALMYC010000119.1 GCA_937873385.1 uncultured Flavobacteriales bacterium
CGGTGGGGCAGCGCGAAATACAGGCCCGTGACCAGCGGGAAGAAGATGCAGATGAACTCGAAGGAGTTGAAGAGCATGCGATACCATTGGGCCGGTGCAAAACGGCCGGTTGGATTGTGGGCGGCAAGGTAGAAAGCGGGGCACTATTGCCGTTTCATGGTGCTTGGCCCCTTACCGCTGATCCCGGCGGATGGGAACCAGGTCCAAGCCGTTCAAGCGTGTCCGCAGTTCCTTGCTGAACCGCACAGCACCCGCCCAATTCACGTGCGTGGTGTTTTGGAAGCAGCTGTCAGGCAGGGGCATGGCGGAAAGGTCGATCACCTGCACGTTCGGCAATGCATCCATGCGGTGCAAATAGTGCTGCACAGCAGCGGGGTTCGTGTCCGTCCGCAAATAGGAAGGATGGTACGGGGCCACCACCACCACCATGGTGCGCGTGGTGGAGGCCAACAGGTCCAGCCATGCCTGTTCTTGTCCGGGACGGGGCGCCCACGCGTGCGGGGAGGCGGCGCGCATGCCGGTCATTTGGGCGAGTTCAGCGGCAGAAATGATATTCTTGGTGAAAATACCGCCCCGGGACTGTACCGTTCCGGAAGCGTACTTGGAAAGGAAGGCCTTGAGGTATTCGTCGGTTACGCCGAAGTAGCGCACGGTGGGCACGTGATTGTACCAATGCAGGCGATGGGAGAAACAGGCCGCCACGGCAGGTTGGCGGACCTCCGGGATGAAGTGTGCGATGTTGGGCTTGTAGGGCTGAAAGAACGAATGGTCGAAGTTGATGATCACGGGGCCTCGGTCCGGTTTGGCCAATTCCCGCTCCAGCATCATGCGGGTCACCTCGTAGCCGGTCTCTTCGATCCCGTAGTTCCAGGCTGCCGGATGGATGAGTTCGGGCACGTACGAGCCATCGGCACGGGATGAGCCGAGGATAGGCACTTCACCAGGATGCTCTTCGGTGAACATGCGGTGCACCTTGGTGGCACCGAAGCTTGGATTGCACCAGGCCAGCCCGTGGGTGATCAGCGGGTCCAACACCAGGCAGCCCACCACGATACCGGCTGCCACGGGCAACAGGAAGTGCCACGGCACCCGGTCAGAATTGGAAGTAGATGAAGTCTCCTCCATTGCGGCCCAACAAGAAAATGAGCAGTACGGTGATCACGACAAAGGTGCGCGGATGGCGCACGCGCAGGTCCATCGGAAGCTTCCAGGTGAGCAGCAGCAGCGCAACCACGGCCATGCA
>CALMYC010000120.1 GCA_937873385.1 uncultured Flavobacteriales bacterium
CCCCAAAAGGGGAACAACCGGGAGGGGCACCCGGCCCTTCTCCAAAGGGAAGAGGCGGGAAAACCCCCCGCCCCCGCCGGGGGTGACCCCCCCCCCGCAACGGCAGAGCGAAACCGTTCAGTTCCCCGCCGTTGAGGCTGCTGATGAACCGGTGGAGCAACCCCCGCCCCCCCAGGAGGACCTGAGCGAGACCACTGCCGGCACCACCACGCAGGAAGGCCAAAAAATCGATGCGCCGCCCCCGCCCCCACCGGTGGAGGAGGTGACGTATGACCTGGCTGCCGTGCAGGAACAGCCCGACTTCCCAGGCGGCATGGCCAAGATGTACGAGTACCTCCAGAAGAACACCAAGTACCCGGACATGGAGTTTGATGCCGGCATCCAAGGCAAGGTGTATGTGGAATTCGTGGTGGACAAGGATGGCAGTGTGGAGGATGTGAAGATCCGCCGCGGAGTCAGCGCCGGCCTGGACAAGGAAGCCTTGCGCGCCGTGAAGTCCATGCCCAAGTGGAGCCCGGGTAAAATGAACGGCAAAGCCGTGAAGTGCCGTTTCACCATCCCGGTGGATTTCAAATTGAAGTAAAAGCCACCGGAACGTAAACTTGAAATGCCCGTCTTGGCACCATCCAAGACGGGCATTTTCCTTGGTGTGCCATCCCGCGCGCGGATACGGGGAACGGTACCGGTGGATACCGGAACGGTGCAATGAACGCGGGGGCAATTTGGTTGTACAGGTGGACGGAAACTTAAAACCGGCAACCACCATGTTCACCATTGCAGCACTGGCCATGTTCACCCTGCTTTGCCTGATCCTCGGCATGGACCATCCATGGAGCAGGGAAACTTCCGCTGCGCGGAACGACCTCGTCTTTGCGGGCCGCAACCGCTCTTATGGCGCATACAGCCTGCGAAACGGATATGAACGAAGTGTGGTTCTCGCCTTCTTTGTTTTTTTTGTTTTTTTGGCATTGATGGTCGCGGCCTTGTCCCTTTTCGCACATGCCGTTCCGCCGGGCATGTCCGTCCGACCTCCGCAACATGTGGTGGACGTGGACCTTCACCGTATCGTCACACCGCCACCATTGTCCGCAAATACGGCCCGGCCCGCCGCCAGGCAACCGGTGGAACGAAATGAACCGGCGGTGCCCCTCCTGCTACTGGCCGTGGACAGCCTTGTGGTGCCGCCGGTCCATCCTGTGGATACCGGTCTTGCCTTGGTTGCCACCGGCGGTTCCGGTACCGGTGGTGGAAAGAACCTCCCCGCAACGGGGAGCGGTGTGGGCTTGGGCACGGAGATGGGCACGGGCGCCACGTGGGAGAATTTCCAAGTGCAGGAGCTGCCTGAATTCCCCGGGGGGCAGGCTGCCATGGGCGATTGGATCAGGCGCAATCTGGATTTCCCCGGCGATGCCGCCGGCAAGGATTTGGTGTTTGTGCAGTTCGTGGTGGGCCTGGACGGCACCATTGAGGACGTGCGTGCCATAAAAGGGGCCCAGGCGGGCAATATGCGCGCTGCCGAACGGACGATGCGCCGCATGCCCAAATGGAAGCCTGCACGAATGAACGGTCATGACGTTCGCTGCCGCCTCACTTTGCCCATTAAATTTGAAACCCGCTAAATCCCTGAAATGAAATACTTCGCCCTGTTGATGAGTGCCGTATATCTGGCTACCGGGGCGCTGATCTTGTTCACCAACTTCCTGTACCCGCAGATCACCCGGTTCCGCATTCCGCTTGGCATTGTCTTGATGGCCTACGGTGCGGTGCGGTGGTTCATTTGGCGGCGCAAGGAGGCCCAAAGCAAGGAACAGTGAGCTTTCGGGGCGCCACGACCGTTGGGATCGGGGTGGTCTTGTTGGCCGCCTCTGCTTCAGGATGCAGGTTTTCTGCGCCGGATCCCGAAAAGGACGATACCCCCACCTCGGGAAGCGTGTTGGTACTTGCCGATGCGGATTGCCGGTCCGTGATCGACCAGGAGTTGCTGGTATTCAGTGCGCTCTACCCCAAGGCGCACGTGCATGTGAGGTACTTGGGCGAGGCGGAACTGGTGAAGGCCATGCTCAACGACAGTGTGCGTTGCGTGGTGACCACCGTGGCTCCCGGCGCTGACCAGGCCGCTTATTTCAAAAAAAGGCAACTGAGCGCACCCGTGATCCCGATATACAAGGCTGGCATTGCCGTGGTGGTACAGAAGAACAGCCCGTTGCAATACTTGAGCGTGGCCCAGGTGGCCGAATTGCTCGGAAAGCCCGAAGGGTTGCAGGTCACCACCGACATGGAGGCCAACCTCCATTTGGACAGCCTTACGGCCCTTTTTGCCGGCACAGGAAGTGGTGTGGCACGGCTGCTGGCGGATTCACTTGGCATCAAAACCATTCGGGCCAGGGCTTTGGCCGATGTGCCAGCCGTGGTGGACCAAGTTGCGCGGGACCCCCGTACCATTGGCTTTTTACCCTTCGAGGCCATCAGCGACCTGGACAATCCCGCCGTGCGCGCCCTTCGGGAACAAGTGCGCCTGCTGCCCATTTCCCCGGCTGCCGGCGGTCCAGCTGTACAGCCCTCCCAGAGTAGCCTTGCGGACGGCTCCTACCCGTTGCGGCGTACGGTGACCATGGTGCTCACCGAAGGCAAAAGCGGTCTTGGCACCGGATTTGTTTCCTTTGTCGCCAACCATAAAGGACAACGGATCATCCTCAAACTGGGCGTGGCCCCGATCACGGTACCGCCGCGCAACGTGGAGATTGTCCACCCATAGAAAGCTTCGCGCATGAAGACCCTCCTCACCATCGGACTTGCCTGCACGGCCCTTGCCGCCGGCGCGCAATTGCCCGAAGCGATCAAGCTCACGGAAAATGAGCAGTTCGAGAAGGCTACGGCCGCCTTCAAGCAGATCGTCCGGAACTCGCCAAGCAATGGGGAAGGTTGGTTCTACCTGGGTGAGAACTACTTTGCAAACGACCAGGCCGACAGCGCCGAGGCAGCGTACCTGCGGGGGATTGAAGTGAACCCGAACTACTCCTTGAACTACGCAGGCGTGGGCAAGGTGTTGCGGGACAAGGGTGACATCAGCGGTGCACAAGCCCAATTTGCCAAGGCCGGTGAAGTCGCGACGCTCGCCACCAACGAAGCGGTCCAGCTCCACGGCGGCATCGGCATGACGATGGAGTACAAGGGCGGTCACTACTTCAAGCGGCTGACCATGATCGATCTCATGTTCGGCAATGCAGATCACCACCTGCGCGAGCTGGCCAAGGCGGGCGGCCTGCAGACCGCGGCGTAGCTGGCCGGCCACATCACGGTG
>CALMYC010000121.1 GCA_937873385.1 uncultured Flavobacteriales bacterium
TTGTTGCGCACCTCACGTGTCGGAAGGAGGCCCGCGATGTGGCGGGATCGCTCCGGAACCAGCGCAGGCGACGTGTTCGCCCTCATCCACGACGGCCTGGTGCACACCCGGGCCGAGATCGGACGGCGCACCGACCTGTCGCGCACCGCGGTGGCCGCACGGGTCCGGCAGCTGGTCGAGCTCGGCCTGGTCGTCGAGGACGCCGCGGGCGCGATGACGGGGGGGCGCCCGGCGGGCAAGCTGCGCGTCAACGCCGCGGGCGGGGGGGGGGACCCAAAAGGCAAGCGAAGGTGCCGTGGGGGTAGTGGATCTCCTCCGTATCCACTGAACCGCCGTAGTTGTACTGGTCCAGTGCGGCCACGAACCAGTGCGGGCTGAAGGTGAGCTCGGCCAGTGCCGTGGCCCAGTTGCCGTGGTCCTGCTTGGTGGAAAGGTGCTGCACCTCGAACCGAAGGGACGTGCGGTCGCTGAGGTTGTGCAGGCCCTCCAGAATGAACATGTCGGCATAGATCACGGGCTTGCCGGCCTTGCCCTGCACGGTTTCGATGTCGTACACCAGATTGAGGTAGGTGAGGGCCAATTCCCAATCGGCGTTGAGCTTCTTGCGCACTTCCACGTTGAAGTCGCTGAAGTATTGGCGCTTGCCCATGGCGAAGAATTTAGTCCTATAGCCCAGGTAATGCACGGTATCATTTGGGATCCGGGTGCTGTCCAGGCTCCAGGCACCGCTCCAGTTCACGCTCACCTTGGTGCCGTACTTCCCGCCGAGCGTGCTGCCGCGCTTGAACTTGTAGAACACTTCGCCTTGGTAGGACACTTCGCCGTTGGGCTGCGTGGCGTAGGGATAGAGCGTGGCGGGCAGGTTGTAGGTATGCTGTTTGGCCAAGGTGGGCAGGTAGTTGATGTTGAGGTCGAACAAGCTCGGCGCTCCCCGGTCGCTTTGGTACGCCATGTTGTCGTAGGTGTGGGCGCCTGCGCTGATGCCCAGGCCCTTCGTGCTGTATGATGCATTGGCCATCAAGGCTTGGCCTGGCTTGTAGATGTTGTGGTTGCTGCCGTTGGGGTCGTTGATCTTGTAGGCATATTCACTGTACAGGTCCCACTTCGCATTGGTGTAATGCGCCCTTGCGGCCCATACGCCCACGTTTTCCGGAAGCTCCAGCAGCGGGTCCTGGTCGGTTTGGAATTTGCTGACGAAGGAGCCGCCAAGGGTGAAGTTGCTGCCTTTTTCCACCAGCTTGGAAAAGACGTGCGGGAAGGCTTCGGTGAGCGAGATCTCGCCATCGATGCCCCGCACGATGCCCACGCCCTGCGTGGTGCCTTTGTCGAATGCCAGGCGTTGCGTGCCGATGATGCCCTTGAGGTAGATGCCCGTGTCCGGGCTGAACTTCACGCGCACGCCGTCCATGGCGTTGTCCACGCCCAAGGAGCGCTCCTCGTAGGAACGGAACGCCAGGCCCTGCCCGAACTGTTCGTAGAAATTGCCTGCCGTGACCTCCAATCCGTCCTTGCGGAAGGTGGCATAGCGGTAGCCGATCCCCGATCCCTTGTAGGCCGCACCGGCCGGGTAGCCCAGCAGGGCGGGTTCATAGCTTTCAAAGCGGATGCCCGCGTCAAAATTGCCGCTGGCGTTGCGGTAGTTCAAGTTCGTCCAGGCGTTGAGGCCGAAGTCCGCGGGTGGCTTCACCGCGCCGATCTGCTCATCATCGTTGTACAGTTGGCCGTCCATGCTGAAGTTGCCGTGGATCTGCCCACCCTCCTGGGCAACCAGGAATTGGGCACAGGCCAATGCCATGGTGACCGTGAGGAGGCGGGAGGTGCCAAGTCGTGTTTCGTTCATAAGGATAGGCCGTGGTGGCCGCGTGAAAGTAGCGATCGCCGTGCAAGTACGGTCTGCGTGCGCATTTGATCTGGCCGATGGATGGTATCCCTATCAACATGCGGCATTCCGGAGGGTCCCTGCGGAAGACCACTGGGGCAAGAGCGTGGTGCATGGAACACGAAAGCCAAGGCCGTGATGACCTTGGCTTTCGCAAATGCCCCGGTGCTTACTTTCCCGCAAGCTTTTTCACCTGCTGGTACAGTTGGTTTTCATCGCCCGGCTCGTAGTTGTTGTGCTGCCACACAATATTGCCTTTGCCGTCCACCAGGAAGGTGTGCGGCACGTTGTTCACGTTCAAGGCGCGCTTCAGGTCGCCGTTGGGGTCCAGGTATACTTCGTAGTCCCAGGCTTGGCCGTTCACGTACGGCTTCACGCGGTTCATGCTGCGGCTGTCGTCGATGCTCACGGCCAGGAGCTTCACGCCGGTCTCCTTCTGCCAATCGGGGTAAAGGTCATTGATGGCGTTGAGCTCGCGCTTGCACGGGGCGCACCAGGTGGCCCAGAAATTGACGATCATGGGCTTGCCGCCGTTGGTCCAGGAGGAGGTGTTCACCTTTTGCCCGTTGATGTCCTGCACCATGACGGCGGGCAGCTTTCCACTTTGGGCGCTGAGCAGGAAGGGAAGGAGCAATGCAAGCGAGAGGAAGGTCTTCTTCATTTGGTCAGTGAATGCTGAATGGGAAGGATTGTTTGAACGGGCACGATGGACGCAAACCCTGGGCCAAAGAAAAGGCCGACGGTCCCAAGCGGGTCCGTCGGCCTTTCCCAAGGATCCACACCACGCTTATTTGTTCAACGTGATGGTACGGGTGGCTTGGCGGTCGTCGGCGGTCACCTTCAGGAGGTACATGCCGTTGCTCAGGTTGCCGAGGTCCAACGTTTGGCGTTGGGCCCCGCTGGCGGCGCGAAGATCACGGCTCATCACCACTTTGCCCACCACGTCCGTTACCGTCACCTGCATGGCGGCGGCTTGGTCCAGGTTGTATTCCAAGTTCACCAAGCCGGTGGTGGGGTTGGGGTAGATGTTCAGGCTGCGGCTGAGTTGATTGTCCGCGATGCCGGAGGCGGCATCGGTTTTGAACAACTTGACATCCTCGGAGGCGAATTGGCCGCCTTGCAGGATAATGTTGCCGTCCACCATCACCTTGTAATAGCCTTGGCCATAGCTGCAGCACATGCCATCGCCGTAGGCATCGGTCACTTGCAGTTGATAGCAGGTCATATCCTCAAGGTTCCAGGTAAAGGTGTGCAGGGGGGGTAGCGGGCCGCTGACCGAGTTGTTTGTGTAGGGTCCGCCTTGTGCGAACACCGAACCGTCCGGCCGGTAGAGCTTCCACCTTGTTTCCGATCCGTAGTGGTCGGTTTGGATCTCAAATGTCACCGTGGTGCTGGTGGCCATGGTGTTGCTGGTGGTCAGCGCTTGCGTACTGTTGTTGTTGGTGGCGTTATCGTCCGTGGAGGTGATCTGGTATGTGATGGTACCATTGTTCTGGGCCACAAAGTTGGTCACCGGCACATCGGTCACGTCATAGGTGTTGAGGGTGCCGGTCCAGGTGGTGGTGCCGAGCACGGTGCTGCCTTGGCGGGCCTCGATGGTGGCGCTGGTCATGGGGCTGGTGCCGAGGTTTTGCAGGCGGGCGGAGAGGTCAACTCCGGAACCTTGGCAAGTCTTCAGGCCGTTGAGGGGTGGCAACAGGGTGCCGTCGGAAGGGCTGACCGCTTGTTGGCAGGACCCTACGGTGGCCCACAACTGTGCTGTAGTCTTCTGGCCTACCTCCGTGATGATGCGATTGGGGCACACCTTATAGATGGTGGGGAAGTAGGTAATTTCCAGGAGATTGGCGATGCTGGCATTGTCGATGATCGGATAGGTCGTTCCTGCAACCCAATTGCCTTGGGTGTTGCTGCCCGTGCCATTGAGGTCCGCCAATGTCGTGGATGCATCCCCTTCAATGAAGAAAACCCGAACTTTGTTTTGAGCGGTTCCGGGCCCGTAGGTTTCGTACAGATTTCTCAACGCATGCGTGTTGTGATAGCTCCAGCAGGGACCGCACCAAGTGGCGCTTACGTCAATGAATACGGTGTACCCCGAATCCAGTAGGGCGTACAGGTTATGGCTGTTGCCATTGAGGTCAGTGCCGGTCCAGTCGGGGCAGACTGAGTTGTCCGGCATCTGGGCCATCGCCCCAACGGCGGTGAAGGCCATGGCGGCAATGAGTAGTTTCTTCTTCATTTTGGGTAGGGTTGGTTTTTTCACCGAGGAACGAAACTAAGCTACCCACTTGTCGAGGTGGGATCCACATTGAAATGAAATTGGATTCCCAACAGGCCAACATGGATTCCGGGGGCGCACTCCCCCAGGCAAGTGAAGCATACCTTTGCAGGGACGGGAACATCAATTCCTGAAGCGCGATGAAACATGCATACTCCTTCTTTTTGATCGCGGCAAGCGCCGCACTACCCTTGGCATTGAGCGCCCAGATCGTGGATGTACGCGACGTGGAGGGCAACGTGCTCAATGGCACAAACATCCAGGTGGTGGAGGCGGTTGGCGATGCCGGCCAGATCATGGGCTATTCCGCAACCGTGGAGAACATTTCCGGGGAGCAGCGCACCATCAACGTGAAGCGCTACGAGATTGATGTGCCGCACGGCACAGGCAACTATTTCTGCTGGGACCTGTGCTACAATGAGCGCAATGCCGGGGTGTCCCCGCTCTGGATCGGCGCGGACCCGATCCCCATGGCAGCCGGCTTTATCGCCAACGGCTTCCATGCCTACTACAAACCCTACCAGACCATGGGGCAGGCCACCTTCCGCTACGTGTGGTACGACATGGCCCAAGCGACCGACAGTGTCTCAGTGGACATCACCTTCAATGCCACTGCGGCAGGTGTAGGTGAGCATGCCTCCCCGGTAATTGGCTTTGATGCCTTCCCGAACCCGGCCACGGCAAGCGCCGTCACGTTGAACTATGAACTGGCCGCCACCACGCCCGGTACACGCCTGGCCGTATACAATGTGCTTGGTGAGCGCAAGCTGGTGAAGGCCATCAAAGGGGCCCAAGGCAAAGTGGTGCTTCAGGATGGTGAACTCACCAGCGGGGTCTGGTTTGCCGTGCTGGAACGCGACGGCAAGGCGTTGGCCACCAAGCGCGTGGTGGTGCTGCGCTAAACACTTCCTTTCCGCAAAAAATCAGCCAGCATGGGTACGCCCGTGCCGGCTTTTTGCTTCCAGTGGGTAACCCGGGCCGGGGCAAGCCTGATCGTTCGGGGATCCGGCACCACATGGGGGTCCACCAAATGGATCTGGGAATCCGGCCGGGCGGCGTGCACCAGGCCCGCAGCAGGCCACACCTGCAGTGAACTGCCCACCACCACCAGCACATCCGCGCGGGCCACCAAGCTGGCGGCTTCCTCCAGCAGGGGCACGTCCTCGCCGAACCACACGATGTGGGGCCGGAGTTGGGAACCCAGCGGACATCGGTCGCCGAGCCGGAGGAACGGCCCGTTCACCGGCAGTACCAGTTCGGGGTCCAAGGTGCTGCGAGATTTCAGGATCTCCCCATGCAAGTGAAGTACATGGGTACTTCCTGCGCGCTCATGCAGGTCGTCCACGTTCTGGGTCACCACATGCACCTGCGCGAAGCCCTCCAACTCGGCGATGGCCACATGCGCGGCATTGGGCCGGGCTTGGAGCACCTGCTGCCGGCGCTGATCGTAGAAGCGGAGGACCAGTTCCGGGTTGCGGGCAAAGGCCTCGGGCGTGGCCACATCCTCCACCCGGTAGTCCTCCCACAGGCCTCCTCCGTCGCGGAAGGTGCGCAGTCCACTTTCCGCGCTGATGCCCGCCCCGGTGAAGAAAACGATGTGCATGGACCAAAGATCGGGGATTCCCGGGAGGGCATGACGGCCGGTACTTGGGCGAGGGCCGGCGAGGTACCCGTGGAAGCCTTGTTCCGGATCATTTCCGGTGGTTCGGATGTTCCGCTTA
>CALMYC010000122.1 GCA_937873385.1 uncultured Flavobacteriales bacterium
GGCGGTGATCCAGTTGGACCTGGCCCGCACCCGACAAAAGATGGACAGTGTGGAGCAGCGGATGAACGAGCTGCGCCGATCGGACGGCCTGCTGGACTATGAGGTGCAGGCCGAGGAAGTCACCAAAGGCTACATGCGGGCGCTTGCCGGCAACGCGGGCAAGGCCCAGAAAGATGAGATCGCGGGGCGGCTCAAAGCCCTGGAGGACCACGGCGGCGAGTTCCTCCGCCTGACAACCCTGAATGCACTGCTGGTGGAAGACCTGGGCAAGAAGCTCGCCCAGCAACGGCAAGTGCAATTGGACCTCACGAAGGAATTGACATACAGCAACCTGGTGGTACGCCCCGAGGTGCCGGACAAGAAGGTGTTCCCCGTTCGCTGGCTCGTGGTGCTCATTTCCACGTTTGCCGCGCTGCTGCTCTGCTATGTCCTGCTCTTCCTCAGGGACCAGCGGCGCACGGGCATACAACGGGACTGAACATGGTCCGGGCGCTCAAGAGCTGGTGGGTTCCCTTGGCGTGCATCGCGTTCATTTTGGTGAACGCGGCGCTGATGACCCGCGAGATCTACTGGTTGAACGTGCTGCCCGCGGCGCTGCTGATCGGCTGGGCCGTGATCGCCGCCACGGACAAGGTGCTGCTCTTCCTTGTTTTCGCCACCCCACTGTCCATCAACCTGGAGCAGTTGGACCTGGGCGGCATCGGCGTGGCCATTCCCACCGAACCGTTGATGGTGGTGCTGACCCTGCTCTTTCTATTGAAGCTTGCGCTCGAAGGCCACGTGCTGGACCCCCGGATATGGCGGCATCCGGTCACCATCGTGCTGCTCCTGCAATTGCTCTGGATGGCCGTGTGCGTGGTGCCCAGCAGCATGGTCCTTGTTTCGGTGAAGTACCTCGCCGCACGCCTCTGGTTCGTGTGCACCATGTACTTCATGGCCACCCGCCTGTTCGCCAGCCCGCGGAACATGCACCGGTTCTTCTGGTGCTACCTCGCCGGCCTGGCCATCGTGGTGGGCTACACGTTGATCCACCATGCACAGTACCACTTCGAGGAAGATCCCGCCCACTGGGTGATGTCGCCCTTCTTCAAGGACCACACGAGCTACGGCGCCATTCTGGCGTTCTTCCTGCCGTTCACGGTGGCGGCCGTTTCCATGCCCGGTTATTCACGCACGCGCCGCGGGGTGGCCGGGTTCGTGTTGTTGGTGCTGCTCATGGGCATCCTGTTCTCCTACACCCGGGCGGCATGGGTGGGGCTCGCCGGCGCCATCGGCGTTTACGCCATCATGCGCCTGCGCATCCCGGCATGGGCCATCGGCGTGGTGGCGCTGGGTGCGGGCGTGGTGGCCTATGCGAACATGGAGCGGATCACCATCGCCATGGAGCGCAACCGCACGGACAGCAATGATGACCTGGCCAAGCACGTGAGTTCAATCGGCAACATCCGTTCCGATGCCAGTAACCTGGAGCGCATCAACCGCTGGAACTCCGCGGTGCGCATGTTCGAGGCACGGCCGCTGACCGGTTGGGGCCCCGGCACCTACATGTTCCAGTATGCTCCATTCCAAGCGGCCCGCGACCGTACGGTGATCAGCACCAACTTCGGCCTCAACGGCAACTCCCACAGTGAATACCTGGGCCCCTTGGCGGAACAAGGCCTGCCGGGAATGCTCATTGTCATTCTATTGGTCTGCACCGTAACATGGACGGCCATTCGCCTTTGGTCAAGGCTGCCGCCGGGCGCGGACCGCATGTTGGTGGGGGCGGCCTTCCTTGGCCTGGTCACGTATTACATCCACGGCTTCCTGAACAACTACCTGGACCTGGACAAAGCCAGCGTGCCCTTCTGGGGCTTCACCGCAATGCTGGTGGTGCTGGACCTGGCACCATTGCCTGAGTGACGATCTAGCGCGGCGGGTTTCCCACGGTGGCGCTTGCCCAGGCATGCCACGCGGTCCCTGGCCATCAGCCATGGCCTCCGCTCACAGCTTAACCAACCGCAACGGCTGGCGGTACGCGTTGCTTGCATTGCGCAGGACATAGGTTCCCGCAGGCAGGTTGCCAAGGTCCAAATCCAGCACTTCCGCCCCGGTGGTGGTCCATGTCCCCACCGCGCGCCCGTCAATGCCTTCCAAGGTGAACCGGTCATTTGCACTGAAGAAGCCCGGTCCGGACACCTTCACACGGCCGTTCGTGGGGTTCGGGCTGGCCACATACGCAGCGGTGTTGCCGCCCGGGGTGCGAATGGAGGAGGCAGGGGTCACGTTCAAGATGAAGTCCTCGAAGTTGCCGTACTGGTAATCGCCGCAAGGTCCGTATCCATTGTCCCCCACGGAAACGCCGTCGGAGCCCCAAGGGGAAATGACGCGCATGCGGTGACTGCCTGCCGGGGTGCCGGCCGGGATGGTGAGGTCGAAATCATAGATGTGCGACGGCGAGCCGCCGACATAAATGGTGTAGAGGTTTTCAGTGTCCTCGAAGGAACCGTTGCCGTCCAGGTCCACCCACACGGCGCAGCCGCACCAAACCCCGCTCTCCACGGCCATGGCCGTGGGTTCGCCGGCAACAATGGATGTGGTCAGCGCAGTTTGGTCGGACAGTGAGCAATCATCGCCGTTCAAGGCCCACGCCAGGGTGCCGATGGACACGGACATGGTGTTCCAGTTGAAGCAGCCATTCTGGAAGGTGGGTGAGCAATACTGGGCATTCACGCTGGCGGCGAAGCCGATGAGGGCTGTTAGCAGGGTGGAGCAGTGCTTCATGGGGTGCAAGTGTTGATGTGCACGGGCCCGGTGCTTCCGGCCCCGATAGGACGAAACTACACCGATCTCGCCCGGCAACAGAACCGCCACATCCAAACTATGCCCTGCATGCGGAAGCCTGCCCGGGCCCCGGAACAGGCAGTTCAATGACCACCACGACCCGGGGAACACGTTGCCACCCTGCGTATCACGCATGCTCGCTCCTCACCGTCAACTTGCTCCGTTTGCGTCCCGAACATGCCTGTGGCCGTGCGTTTCCGGCTCCCGCTACGTCCCCTACTGCAAAGTCTGCGTGGGCATGAACAGTTGGCCGTGTTCCGGTGTTCCAATCCCAAAGCCCACCACGGCATGGCGGTGCACCGTGACCACATTCCGCCGCCGGCCTTCAACCACCCCACATGGAAAAGCACCCAGCCTCCAACGGTCTCGTCGCCATTTTTGCGCATTACAAGGAACTTGCCGAAAAGGCCGTTGCCCAGGTAGCGGATGGTGATTTGCACCGGGTATTGGGTGAGGACGGCAACAGCATCGCCGTGCTGATGCGGCATGTGGCCGGCAATCTGCGATCGCGCTTCACGGATTTCCTGACCAGTGATGGTGAAAAGCCGTGGCGTGACAGGGACGGGGAATTCACCGAAGGGACCCTGGGCCGCGCCGGCCTATTGGAGGAATGGGAAGCCGCATGGGCCATTTTCTTTCGTGAAGTGGGTGCGCTGAAAGGCGAGGACATGGGCCGAACGGTCCTGATCCGGAAAGAGCCGCACACGGTGCTGGATGCATTGCAGCGGCAATTGGCGCACTATGCGTACCATGTGGGGCAGATCATCGTCCTGGCCCGGGCGTTCACAGGAACACGCTGGAAGACGCTTTCGATCCCCAGGGGCGGGTCCAAGCAATACAATGCGGAGCATGGTGGCTGAGGGATGGCATCGGGAAGGGGCTGTACCAAATGGGAACAGGCCGTGCGGAAGGGGCCGTTGGTAGCGGGCGGCGCGTTGGCCGTTGCCCTGCCTTCAGTGCCTGGTTGCCCGGCCACCCGTCCACCAAGGGCCAGGCAAGCGGTTCACGAGAACCGGCAGGTGAGCACGGCGATGTCATCCAAGTAGGGTATCCCGCCGCGGTGTGCCTCAAACACGGCGATCAGCGCCTCATTGATGGTTTTGGGGGCCGTGCCCGAAGGCATTTCCAGAGTTTTCAGCACAGGTTCCGTGCCGAGTGCATTCCCTTGTGCGTCCTCCTGCTCCACAAGCCCGTCGGTGTAACAAAGCAGCGTGCTCCTTGACACCGGTGCATTCCCCACCTGCACAAACGGAAGGTCAGGCAGCATGCCCAGGGCAATGGAACCCAGGGCAAGCTCCTGCGGCTGTCGCCCGCTTGTCACCAGCAATGGGGGATTATGTCCCGCATTGACATATTCCAGCGTGCCCGTGCGAAGGTCCGCACGCCCGATGAACACGGTGATGAACCGCTCCCCTTGGGCGCGTTCCAGCACATTGGCGTTGAGTTCGCGCACCAGTTGGTCCAAGGGCTGGCGCCCGCGCTGCACCAGTGCCCGCAGCGTGGCTTGGAAGTTGGACATGAGCAGCGCCGCGGCAATTCCCTTACCGCTCACGTCCGCCACGCAGAGCACCACTTCGTCGGGGCTGGTGCGGACCATGTCGTAGTAATCGCCGCCCACCTGCTGGTGCGGCTGGTACCAGGCGGCTGCCTGGATGCGGGCATCGTTGGGCAGGTCCTTGGGCACCAGCATCTGCTGCATCTCGGCGGCTAGTTCCAGTTCGCGGCGGTTGCGCTCCTGTTGAAGGGCCCGCAGGGCGAAGCGTTTGTTTTCCAGCGCCACGGCGATCAGGTTGGTGAGCGTTTGGATGAAGTTGAGGTGCTTCACCGTGGGGCTCATGCGCTGCTCCTCATCATCAATGTCACCGATCAGCAGCAGGGCCAACGGACGCTCCCGGTGGAACACGGGGATGGCGATGTCAAACCGCCCAAGGCCTTGAGCATCTTCCGCACCGATGAAGCGGATGTCATGGGTTGCCTGCATGAGGTCCTCCACCACGGGGACCCCGTCGTCGGGCTGGATACCCAGCGCTTGCACGCAGCTCCACCCGCCATCGTTCTCGAAGAACATCAGGCGGGTGATGCCCAGGTCGTCGTGCATCAAGCCGGCATAGAGCCGGAGCAGCTCCTGTTTGCTCTCGTTGTTGTTGATGGCCTTGGTGATGTCCAATAGCGCACGCAGCTGGAACTCTTTCAAGTTCAAGCGTTCGTTGAGGCGCGCCAGGCGGGTCATCCCGTCAGTCCTTTTGTCTTTTGATCAGATCAGGCAGTCGGCCGAGGCTGGCCACTTCCCGCATTTTCTGCTTCCATTCACCAGCTGGCGAACCGAAGTAGGTTTTGCCGCCTTCCAAGTCGCCGATGAGGCCGCTCTGGCCCAGCACCACGGCCCCGGCACCGATCGTGAGCTTACTGGGAACGCCCACCTGGCCCCAAAGGGTCACATTGTCGCCGATGACGCAGGCACCGGAGATGCCGACCTGCGCGGCGATCAAGCAATGCTTGCCGATGAGCGTGTCATGCCCGATCTGCACCTGGTTGTCGATCTTGGTGCCTGCACCGATCCGCGTATCCGCGCTCACGCCGCGATCGATGGTGGTGCCACAGCCGATCTCCACATCGTCCTCCACGACCACGCTCCCGGCCGTGACCATTTTCTCATAGCCGCCTGCCCGCTTCTTGTAGTAGAACCCGTCACCGCCGATCACGGCATTGGCCTGGATGATCACGCGGTCTCCGATGGTGGTGTTGGGGTAAAGCACTACGCCCGGCATGATGGTGCAGTCCTTTCCGATCACCACGTTTGCACCGATCACCACACTGGGGTGGACCGTTGAACCTGCACCTGTAACCGGTGACCCGCTGGTCCATGCAAATGGCTGCATGAAGCGGCGCACCAGATCATTGTAATCACGGCAGGGGTCATCGCTCACAAGTATGGCCTTCCCTTCCGGGATCTCCACGTCCGCCTTGTCAATGAGGATAACGGATGCCGCGCTGTGCAAGGCTTTGATGTAATACTTCGGATGGTCCACGAACATGAGGTCACCGGCCCGCACGCGGTTGATTTCGTTGATCCCGGTCACCAGGCATTGTTCGTTTCCCAAGGCCCGTGCATTGATGAGGGCTGCTGCAGCAGCTGCTGTAAGTGGTTCGCTCAGGTCCATGCGTGGCCCGCCGGTTGCGTTTTGGCACGCATTGACCGCAGAGGACAAATGTAGCCGCACTAACTATGCCGCCACCGGCAGCCGTGTCCCGGCCAGGTCACTTCTTTACCCGGTCCATGTATGCACCGGTCTCCGTGTCGATGCGCACCACGGTGCCGATTTCCACGAAGGACGGTACTTGCACCTCTTTGCCGGTCTCCAGTGTGGCGGCCTTCATCACCTTGTTGCTGGTGTCGCCTTTCACCGCGATCTCCGTGTAGGTCACCTCCAGTTCCACAACTTTCGGTGGGCGGGCAAGGATGGGCGTGCCGCTCTCAAAGCCCACCTGCACCATCATTTCCTCCTTCATCAAGCCCAGTGCATCGCCAAAGAGCTCCACGGGAACGTGGAACTGCTCGTAGCTCTTCGGGTCCATGCACACCAAGTGGTCTCCTTCACGGAAGAGGTACTGAAAGTCGTTGATCTCCACGCGCAGCACGTCCATGGGCTCGCCGCTGCGCCACCGGTGCTCGTTGAGCTTTCCGTTGCGCAGGTTGCGCATCTTGCCCTGGTAGAACGCACGCAGGTTGCCGGGGGTGCGGTGCTGCCACTCCACGATCTGGCAGATGTCGTTGTTGAAGCGGATATAGGAGCCTATGCTGATGTCGCTGGTGCTGGCCATGTTGTGGAAAAATGAGGCGCGAAGGTAACCAAGTGCGGAAAACCGTGATCTCAACGGATTCTCTCACCACTGGTCGTCACCTTTGCGCCCATGTTGAAACTGAAGATCATCCTCGCCAGCACGCGCCAAGGGCGCAAAGGCCCGGCGGTGGCCGAATGGATCACCTCCGTGGCCAAGGCCGATGCGCGTTTTGAAACGGAGCTGGTGGACCTGAAGGAGGTGAACCTGCCCTTCATGGACGAGCCGGTCCATCCCCGCCTGCGGAAATACACGCACGACCACACCAAGGCCTGGAGCACCCTGATCGAAGGGGCCGATGCCTTCATCTTTGTGATGCCCGAGTACAACTACGGCTACACGGCCCCGCTGAAGAATGCGATCGACTTCCTCTTCCAGGAATGGGCGCAGAAGCCGGTTGGGCTGGTGAGCTATGGCGGCGTAAGCGGAGGCCTGCGCGCCACGCAACTGCTGAAACCGGTGCTGACCGCCGTGCAATTGACCGTGGCCGGCGAGATGCCCATTCCCTTCTTCGCCCAGTTCATTGGCGAGGACGGTGTGTTCAAGCCAAATGACGTATTGGAAAAGGCAGCACCCACGATTTTGGACGGCATAGCCAAGTGGGCCGCTGTACTGGGGCCGATGCGGGCGAAGTAGCACATGGCGGAATCCCTGCGGCAATTAAGTTGACCACTCTCCCCACAGCCTATTGTTCCCTCAAGGTCTCCCGAAGGGGACCTTGCAGGAGGAACGCTCCCACCTTGCGTCAAGGTCCGCTGTGCGAGACCTTGATGGGACTAAGTCAAGGTCCGCTGCGCGAGACCTTGATGGGACTAAGTCAAGGTCCGCTTTGCGAGACCTTGATGGGACGAAGTCAAAGTCCGCTGCGCGAGACCTTGATGGGACGAAGTCAAAGTCCGCTGCGCGAGACCTTGATGGGACGAAGCCAAAGTCATCTTTGTGATGCCCGAATACAACTACGGCTACACGGCCCCGCTGAAGAATGCGATCGACTTCCTCTTCCAGGAATGGGCGCAGAAGCCGGTTGGGCTGGTGAGCTATGGCGGCGTAAGCGGAGGCCTGCGCGCCACGCAACTGCTGAAACCGGTGCTGACCGCCGTGCAATTGACCGTGGCCGGCGAGATGCCCATTCCCTTCTTCGCCCAGTTCATCGGCGAGGACGGTGTGTTCAGGCCCAATGAGGTGCTTGCCACTGCTGCGCCACGGATGCTGGACGGGATTGCCAAATGGGCGGCGGTGCTGGGGCCGGTGCGGGCGAAGTAGCAGGGTCCGTAGGGCGTAGGGCGTAGGGCGTAGGGAAAGTGCGTAGGCCCCTACGAACTACGTACCACGCCCCATCCCCTATTTCCACCTACTGATCTCCACGCTCGCCGTGCAGGCGAAAGTCTCCTCCGTTTGACGGTTGCTTGCCACCAACAGGGTGCGGCCCTCCATATTGCCCAATAACAGTGCCCGGAACCAAGCAATCCCTTCGGCATCCAGGTTGGTGGCGGGTTCATCCAGCAAGAGCAAGGGCGTATCACTGAGGATGGCCAACGCCAGCTTCAGGCGCTGCTTCATGCCGCTGCTGAAGTAGCTTACGGGCTTGTCCCAATGGGGTTCCAGGTACGCTGTTCGCGCCACGGCCCGCGGATCGATGCCCGCGCGGAACGGCTTGAACCGCGCATGTGTTTCCAAGGCTTCGCGCAGCGAAAGGTCGTCGTACAGGTCCAAGTAGGGTGCGGCGATGCTCACGTGGCGGTACACCTGCTCCTGCTCCACTTGGCGATCAGCAAGCACATGCTCCACGGTGCCGGCCGTAGGCACCAAGGCACCCGCCACCACTTGCAGCAATGTGCTTTTCCCGCTCCCATTGGGGCCCAGGAGGGCTGTGCGGCTGCACGGTTCAAACGCATGGTCCACGCGGCTGAACACCTTCTCACGGGCAAATTGCTTGGCCACGTTGTGCAACGTAATGCGCATGCCCTGGTCTTGCGCGTTGGCCATTCTACTCGGCCAGTCCGCGCATGATGCCCTTGGGGCTGTTCCGGATGAACTCCGTGATCAGCAATTGCTCCGGTGTACCCTTGAAGAGCTGTTCCACGTTCTGGACGGCGCGTTCCAAATTGGAGTTGCGCACGAAGATCTCGCGGTAGATGTCCTCGATGCGGGCCACGGAGGCATCATCGAACCCGCGTCGGCGCAGGCCCACGACGTTGACGCCCACGAAGCTCAGGGGTTCACGCGCGGCCTTCACGAAGGGCGGCACGTTCTTGCGCACCAGGGAAGCGCCGGCCACGAAGCTGTGCGCCCCGATGTGCATGAACTGCTGCACGGCCACATTGCCCTCCAGGATGGCCCAGTCATCAATGGTGACATGCCCGGCGAGGTTCACGCTGTTGGCGATCACGGCGTGGTTGCCCACCAGGCAATCGTGCGCCAAGTGCACATAGGCCATGAGCAGGCTGTGGCTTCCCACGGCGGTGCGGTTGCGGTCCGTGGTGCCGCGGTTGATGGTGACACACTCGCGGATGGTGGTGTGGTCGCCGACCTCGGCGGTGGTGCGCTCGCCGGCAAACTTCAGGTCTTGCGGAATGGCGCTGATCACCGCACCGGGAAAGATGCGGCAGTGGTGGCCGATGCGTGCGCCGTCCATGATGGTGGCATTGGGCCCGATCCAGGTGCCGTCGCCGACCACCACATCGCCGGCGATCGAAGTGAACGGCTCGATCACGACATCCTTGCCGATGCGCGCGTCCGGGTGGACGGAGGCGAGCTTGGAGATGCTCATGCGTGCGTGGCGGCCTTGGGTGTTTCGGGCTTCTTCCCGTCGGCAGGGGCTTTGTCACGGGCGATCTGTGCCATCATTTCAGCCTCCACGGCGGGTTGGCCGTTCACATAGCCCACGCCCTTCATGTGCACGATGCCGCGCCGGATGGGCGTGATCAATTCCAGGCGGAACACAAGCGTATCACCCGGGATCACCTTTCGCCTGTAGCGCACGCCGTCGGTCTTCAGAAAATAGGTGGTGTAGTTCTCGGGATCGGGCACTTGGCTCAGCGCGAAGATGCCACCCACCTGCGCCATGGCCTCCACCTGCAGCACACCGGGCATCACGGGGTTGTCCGGGAAGTGGCCGGTGAACTGCGGCTCGTTCATGGTCACGTTCTTCACGCCCACGATGCTGGTCTTGTCCATGCTCAGCACCTTGTCCACCAGCAGGAACGGGTAGCGGTGCGGGAGCATCTTGGTGATGGCGTTGATGTCATACAGCGGTTCCTTGGTGAGGTCGAAGAAGACCCGTTGGTCCTTTTCTTCTTCACGGATGCGGTCCTTGATGCGCTTGGCGAACGTGGTATTGCCGAAGTGCCCGGGGCGCGCCGCAAGGATGTGGCCCTTGATGGGGCGGCCCACCAGTGCGAGGTCTCCGATGATGTCCAGCAGCTTGTGCCGCGCGGGTTCGTTGAGGAATTTCAGGTCGGTGGTGTTGAGCACGCCGTTGCGGCGCACCTCCACGTCCTGGTATGCACGGCCGATGGTCTTGGCCAAGGCTTTGAGGTCATCCTTGGTGATGTCCTCACGGTCCTCGAGCACAATGGCATTGTCCAGGTCGCCGCCTTTGATCAGGCCGGCCTTTGCCAATTGCTCCACTTCGCGCAGGAAGACGAACGTCCGGCACGGCGCGATCTCCGTTTGGAACTCGCCGATGTTGTACATGCTGGCATGCTGGGTGCCCAGCACGGGGCTGTTGTAATCCACCATCACGGTGAGGCGGAACTCGCCACCGGGTGCAGGTACGCCAAGCATCTCCGTGCCGCGTTCCTCGGTCTCGAACCAAATGGGCTCCTTGAGCACCCACCAGTTGCGCACGGCGTCCTGCTCTTTGAACCCCGCTTTTTCGATGGCCTCCACGAAGGGCGATGCACTGCCGTCCATGATGGGCACTTCGGCACCGTCCAGCTTGATCAGGCAGTTGTCCACGCCCAGGGCGTACAGCGCTGCCAGCACATGCTCCGTGGTGTTCACCTTCACGTCACCCTTGCCCAAGGTGGTGCCTCGGGCGGTGCTTACCACCAGGTCGGCATCGGCATCTATCACAGGTTGCCCTTCCAGGTCGGTGCGCTGGAATTTCAACCCGTGCCCTTCCGGCGCGGGGCACAGGGTAATGGTCACTGTTTCGCCGGTGTGCAGGCCCACACCCTTCACAACGGTCTCCTGTTTTAAGGTATGCTGGTTGTCGCTCATGCGTTTTTTTTCCGGGAACCCGCCGCGAGGGGCTTCAAAGCTTCAATTTCCTTTTCCAACACATCCGTGCGTTGCATCAGCACGGGCAGGTTCCTGAAGTGCACGTAACTGCGCTTGTACTCACCGATGGCGAAGGCAGGTGAGCCCTGCACCACGGCATCATCCGGCAAGTTGGTGCCCACCCCGCTCTGCGCGGCGATCTTGACGCGGTTGCCGATGTGCAGGTGGCCCACAATGCCCACCTGTCCGCCAATGACGCAATGGTCGCCAATATGCGTGCTGCCTGCAATTCCGGTCTGGGCCACCACCAGGGTGTGCGCGCCGATCTCCACGTTGTGGCCCACCTGGATCAGGTTGTCCAGCTTGGCACCCTTGCGGATGATGGTGTGCCCGAGGGTGGCGCGGTCGATGGTCGTGTTCGCGCCGATCTCCACGTTGTCCTCGATGACCACGTTGCCCACCTGCGGCATCTTCTCCTGTTCGCCCGCGTTGTTCACCGTGAACCCGTAGCCGTCCGCGCCGATCACCGCGCCGCTGTGGATCACGCAATTTGCACCGACGGTGCAGCGGTGGTAGACAGTGGCGTTGGCATGCAGCACAGTGCCCTTGCCGATGCGGGCACCATCGCCCACGGTGCAGTGCGGGAAGATCTTCACATCCTCCTCCACCACTGCTCCTTCGCCGATGTAACTGAAGGCGCCGATGTATGCACCGGATGCCACCTTGGCCTTGGGGCTTACAAAGCTGGGCTGTTCGATGCCCCGTTTTTCATTGACCAGCCCCTCGTTCATCTTCAGCAGACGGCTAAAGCACGCCCGCGGGTCGGCCACGCGGATCAATGTAAGGTGCTTGGGCAAGGACTGGGAGGACTGGAAATCCCGGGGCACCACGGCGATGCTGGCACCGGTTGAATAGAGGAAGTCCGTGTATTTGGGGTTGGCCAGAAAGGTGAGCGTGCCTGGCTTGGCCTCTTCGATCTTGGCCAGGTCGTTCACCAGCACTTGGGCATCACCATCCACCACTCCTTCCAGGAGCTCGGCGATCTGCGCAGCTGAAAATTGCATGGTTAAGCCCCGCCTGGCCGATGCCTGTGCGGGCCTGCGAAGATAATTGACCGTGGCAAGCCTTGCACCGCCCCCGGTCCCCGGCACCCGTTTTCCCTCCCCCTTAAGGAAACCGGAAGAAGAAGAAATGCACTGCGGCCCATGCAGGCGGCACGCCTTCGGCATAGCCCAAGGTGCTCCGGGAACTGTCCGAAACCCTGCCCTGCCCGTCGATGTAGCCGATGGTGCTGCGGCTGCTGTTCTGCACCTGCCATTCGTCGCCGTTCCGTTCCACGTAGCCCACGGTGCTGCGCGAGCCGTCCTGGATGGTGAATGTCCCGTCGCCTTGGCCGTTGATGTAGCCGATGGTGCTACGTGAGGCGTTCTGGATGCGCGCATCGGAGCCGCTGCCGTCGATGTAGCCCACGGTGCTGCGGGAACTGTTCTGGATGCGCCCGTCCGCGTCGATGTAGCCCACTGTGCTGCGCGAACCGCTCTCGATCCGTTGGGCATGGGTGCAGACGGCCGCACCCATGAACGCGATAAAGGGAAGCCATCGTGCAACCATCGATCCGCTTACCGGGGCTTGGCCGTGCTGTCCGTCATGCCCTGCTCCATGCCGTGATGGTCCATGGCGGAATCGCCCTTCATGGTGCAGCACTTGCCCTTCTTGCCGTGCATGCAGGCCTCGCCGCCCATTTCACCGTGCATGGCGCAGGCACCACCGCCCATGCCGTCGCGGTCGCAACTGCCGCCGCGGCAATCACCGCAAGTGATGCGCCCCAGGATGAACCCGAGAATGCAGAAAAGGATGCTGAAGAGGATGACCTTGCCCCAGTTGCCGTTCATGGTTGTTGGTTTGAAGGGGCGAAGGTAGTGCCGGGGAGCGCTGACGCTTGGCTGCCATGGTATGCTGGATGTCCCCTGTCCTCCTGCACGGGCACCGCATCAGACATTGGATATTCCCTCCTCCTACTTCAACGGCACGGAAACCTGCGTTCTATCCCATGCCAGGCGAAGCGTGGGTACTGTACTGTCCGCCACGCTGATGGTGAACTGCTCCGTCACGTCCGGCAATTTTTCCACCGGCACGGTCACCTCCACGGCATCTTCCGCAGGGTCGCGGCTGGCCTCGCCTTCCATGTTGATGCCCCACGGGTACATGCGCTTGTTGAAGATCACCTGCCACTTGTCCGCATGGGGAATGGTCCAAAGGGTGTATTTGCCAGCCGGAAGGGTTTTGCCCCCGATGCTGAGCGGTTCATTGGTTGAAAACGTTGTGGCCTCGTTGGCCCCGGTGCGCCACACCCGGTCATAGGGGACCAACTGTCCGAAGATCTCGCGACCCTTCTTGAAGGGGCGGCTGTAGGACACCTCGATCTTCAGGCTGCCTTTGTCGTAGGTGGCCGTACCGGGCGGGCTGGCCTTGGGGCGCTGCGCGGGTGCATGGGCCGACAGGGCCAGCAGGAGCGGCGCGGTGAGCAGCGCCAAGGTGGGAAGCAAGTGTTTCATGGCATCAGTCCGGTTTGATGTACAGGCAACGACCAAAGTTACTGATCCGTTCGAGGGTAGGACGGCGGCGTGGCGGCGAAGTACACCACAGCCGGCCCTTAGCGCTATTCTTCGATACCTTCGAAGGGTCTCCGCTTTCAGCATTTCAACTGTCTGACAGTTGCCCCGGGACCCTGCATCTCCACAGACGACCGGCCAACCTTTCCCATCACCGCAATGTGGAGGCGTTACTTCCGGAAGATCGTCGTGCTGTTGGCCTGCGCCGTGGGTGTCACCACAATGTCGTTGAGGCATACGTGCGGCGGCTGCGTTGCTGCGAAGTACACCACGGCCGCCACGTCCTTCGCCGTGAGCGGGGTGAAGCCTGCGTAGCTCTGCTTGGCGCGCTCCTTATCACCGTGGAAACGCACTTCGCTGAATTCGGTTTCCGCCGCACCGGGCGCCACCTGCGTCACTTTGATGCCATGCGGCAGCAGGTCGATGCGCATGGCCTTGGTGAGGCCGTCCACGGCGTATTTGGTGGCGCAGTACACGTTGCCTTTGGCGTAGGCATCCTTGCCCGCGGTGCTGCCGATGTTGATGATGTGGCCGCTTCCCCGCGCCATCATGCCGGGCGTTACGGCCCGCGATACATGCAGCAGCCCCTTCAGGTTGGTGTCGATCATGGCCTCCCAATCCGCGGGGTCGCCATCCGGAAAAACCTCCAAGCCCAAGGCCAGCCCGGCGTTGTTCACCAGCACATCAATGACGCTCCATTCCGGTGGCAGTGAGGCGATGGCGCGCTCCACTTCCTGGCGGTCACGCACGTCCATGCGCAGGGCATGCGCGGCGGTGCCGCCCTCGATGGTGCCGTGCAGGCCCTCCAGCTCGCGCTTCAGCACGTCCAGCCTGTCGCGCCTTCTGCCGGTGATGATCACGCGCCAGCCTTCCTGGGCGAACAGGCGCGCCATGGCTTCGCCAAAGCCGCTGGTGGCGCCGGTGATGAGGATGGTGCGGGGAAGTGCTGCCTTTTCCATGGGACAAAGGAAAGGATGCCTTCCTTCGCTCCTGTACAGTACCACAGACACTTCGCCGATCGGAGGTCCGGTGTCCCAATGGCTTTTAGGCCCCGGTGCCGCGCTTGGCAAAGCGCATGCCCAGCCAGGCCATGGGCAAATAGGCGACCACCAGGTCCAAAACATCGAACCACAGCGGGGCGGCGGGGATCATCCGCACGGCCATGATGCCGCCCGACAAAAAGAAGATCGCAACGATCAAAGCCCAGGCCCAAGGGCGGTTTGCGCACAGGCGCGCAGCCACGAACGCACCGGCCAATGTGCCCAGGGCATGGGCAATGAACGGCATCAGCAGTTGCACCACGGAGTAATCCTTGATGTGGGCATTGATGCTTTCCACGCTGTTCACGTCCACTCCGTCGGGCGGGGGGAACAGGGCGCTGCCCGCATAGATCAGGCCCATGTTGCCGATGGAACCGGCAACAATACCCGCCACAAGGGCCAGCGCATTTCTTAGGAAGGGATGCATGGAACTGGAGTTGGTTCACGAAAGTAAACGCACATTGCACGCGCTCGCGTTTTTCGCGAGTGCGTGCCAGTTGATCCGCCGTGCATCCGGCACACAGGCCTGGCGGCCTGAGGCCGCCCACCTCCGCTGCCGCAAGGCTTTCGGTACGCGCGGCCATGTGCGCGGCAGGGCGCCTTGTAACAGCCGCACTCCGGGTGATCGGAAGAACAGAAGATCAGCCGATCGGATGGTCAGCGGCATTTCACCTTCTCCTGCAAGGTCCCCTTCGGGAGACCTTGAGGGAACTAATGGAGGGAACTAAACTCTCCTGCAAGGTCCCCTTCGGGAGACCTTGAGGGAACTAAAGACGCCCGGGTCACCCACCGAACCACTCCTTCCCCATGCTCCGCGGAAAGGCCAGGAAGTGCTTTTCCACGACCCCGCTCATGGCGGCGATGCCTAAGTTGTCGCTGGCCTGGGCAATGTCCTTGAGCTTGCCGTTCTTGAAGAGGAGCTGGATGCCGTCGTGGGTGGTGTCGTAGGCATTGTTCACCACCTTTCCGGAGAGCACAAAGAGGGCGGCCTCCTGTTGGCTGATGCCCAGCTCCAGCGCGAAGGCATGGCGGATGCGTTGCACGCGGGCTTCATCCCATGGCTCGTTCCGCAGCTTGATGCGCAGGGTACGGCGCGCAAGCAGGTCCGAGGCCAGGCGCGCAAGCACCTTGTCGGGGTGATCGGCCCACACTTTCACCGCGCCCATGATGTCGTGGTCGTCCAAGCGCATGAAGTCGGCCAGGATGGCCGGGTCCGTGAAGGAGGAGCGGTCGCGGCGCTCATGCAAAAAGCCCAGTAGCGCCGGCGCGCCGAACAGCTGCACGCCCTGCAGGCCCAGTGTTTTGGCACGGCGCAGCGTCTGCACCAGCATCTGCTCGCAGGCCACCACGGTCTTGTGCAGGTACACCTGCCAGTACATCAGTCGGCGCGCCACGATGAACTTCTCGATGCTGTATATGGCCTTCTCCTCCACCACCAGGCGGTCGCCCACCACTTGCAGCATTTTGATGATGCGGTCGCCGCCGATCACGCCCTCGCTCACGCCCGTGTAGAAGCTGTCGCGGTTCAGGTAATCCATGCGGTCCATGTCCAGCTGGCCGGTTACCAATTGGTGCAGAAAGCGCTTGGGGTGCTGGTCGCGGAAGATGCGGATGCCCAGCTCCAAGGCACCGTCGAACTCCGAGTTCAAGCGGTCCATCACCAGGTCGCCGATCTCCTCATGGCTGATGCCGTCCACGATGCTGTGCTCCAGTGCATGGCTGAAGGGTCCGTGGCCAATGTCGTGCAGCAGAATGGCCACGCGGGCGCCCAGGGCTTCCTCCCCGCTGACCCCATGGCCCTTCTCCCGCAGGCTTTCCAAGGCCAGCCCCATCAGGTGCATGGCCCCCATGGCATGGTGGAAGCGGGTGTGCAGCGCCCCTGGGTACACCAGGTGCGAGAGGCCCAACTGCTTGATGTAGCGCAGGCGCTGGAACCACGGATGGTCGATCAGCTTCTGCAACAGCGGGTCCGGCACGCTGATGAAGCCGTACACGGGGTCGTTGAAGATCTTCATGGGGTGTTCAGGGCATGGTTCGCGGTTCGTGGGTCGTGGGGAAAAGTGGACGGAAGCCTGGGCTCCATCCCATTCCAGGAACTAATGAACCGCGCCCGAAAGTACTGGGGGCTTGTGGGCAAAGTTCACAGGGCGCAGGAAATGGCCCGCAGTCCCGCAGGCAACCCCACGGGCCATTTCCTGCGAACCACGCCCTGCGAACCACACCCTACGAATCCCAGACCGGCTCCCATGATCTTCACCCCGTAACTTCACGCCCTGTAACAAAGGCAAGGCAACATTCCCCCCGTGGGCGTGTTACACCTTGCATGCACACGACCACAACAGCACCCCTCCGGCCTGCAGGCCCGGCAACCACCACCATGGCAGCATCCATCCTCTGGGCCGATGACGAGATCGACCTCCTGAAGCCGCACGTACTTTTCCTGGAGCAGAAAGGATACCGCGTAACCACGGTGAACAACGGGCTGGATGCCGTTGATGCCGCGGGCAAGGAAGAATTCGACATCATCTTCCTGGATGAGAACATGCCCGGGCTGAGCGGGCTGGAAACGCTCACCCGTGTCAAAGCAACCAATCCGCGCACGCCGGTGATCATGATCACCAAAAGCGAGGAGGAAAGCATCATGGAGGAGGCCATCGGCAGCAAGATCAGCGACTACCTGATCAAGCCCGTGAACCCGAACCAGATCCTGCTGGCACTGAAAAAGCACCTGGAAGGCAGCCGGTTGGTGAGCGAAAAAACCACCAGCAGCTACCAGCAACAGTTCGGCCGGTTGAGCATGCGCCTGGGTGATCGCTTGGGCACGAAGGATTGGATGCAGCTCTACGACGAGCTCGTGCGCTGGGAGCTGGACCTGAGCGGCAACCCGGACCAGGGCATGACCGAGATCCTGCGCAGCCAGTGGGCGGAGGCCAACGACCTCTTCAGCCGGTTCGTGGAAAAGAACTACGTGGACTGGGTGAACAACAAGGGCAACGACGTGCCCATGCAGAGCCACCAGATCTTCAAGAACAAAGTGGCCCCCCTGATCGACGAAAAGCAGGGACCGCTCTTCCTGGTCCTGATCGACAACCTGCGCCTCGACCAGTGGAGGATGATCGAACCGATCGTGAGCGACCTGTTCAAAGTGGAGGACCAAGGGCTGTTTTACAGCATCCTGCCCACGGCCACGCAGTACGCGCGCAACGCCCTCTTTGCCGGCATGATGCCGGGCGACATTGAAAAACGTTTTCCGGGCAAGTGGCTCAGTGAAGATGCGGAAGGCAGCAAAAACGCCCACGAGGAGGAATTCATGCTGGAGCAGCTGAAGCGCCTGGGCAAGGGCGTCAAAAGCAGTTACCACAAGATCACCAACCTGGCCGCAGGCAAAAAGCTTGTGGAAACCGTGGGCAACCTGATGGACAACCCGTTCAATGCCATCGTGTACAACTTCGTGGACATGCTGAGCCACGCCCGCACCGAGATGGAGATCATCCGCGAGCTGGCCGAGGATGAGGCCGCCTACCGCTCCATCACCATGAGCTGGTTCAGGCACAGCCCCTTGCTGGACATCCTGAAGGCCATTGCCGAAAAAGGCGGGCGCGTGGTGATCACCACCGATCACGGCACGGTGCGCGTCACCCAGCCCAGCAAAGTGATCGGCGACCGCAACACCAACACCAACCTGCGCTACAAGCACGGTCGCAACCTCACCTACGAGGCCAAGGACGTACTGGTCATCAAGGATCCCGGGCAGGCCTTTCTGCCCAAGACCAATGTGAGCAGCAGCTTTATCTTCGCGAAGAAGGACCTGTACTTCGTATACCCGAACAACTACAACCACTTCGTGAACTTCTACCGGAACACCTTCCAGCACGGGGGCATATCATTGGAGGAAATGCTCGTGCCGGTGATCCACCTGAAACCGCGCTGAACGCATGGGCACCGTCCTTGAGCTCCGCAGTCCCGAAGAGGCCCCCCACGTGGCCGAAGTACTGCTGCGGGCCTGGGCCGGGAACCGGGTGTTCACGTTCAACGGCCCAATGGGCGCCGGGAAAACCACATTGATCAAGGCGCTGTGCACGCGGCTCGGCGTGGAAGCCGGCATGTCGAGCCCCACCTTTTCCATCGTGAACGAATACCGCGCCCGCAACGGCGAACCGGTGTACCACTTCGACCTGTACCGCCTGGACAAGATGGAGGAACTGGACGGCATCGGCTTCACCGAATACCTGGACAGTGGCAACTATTGCTTCGTGGAATGGCCTGAACTCGCCGAGGGCCTCTATCCGCCGGGCACGGTGGCCGTGAACGTGCGGGTGGCCGCCGACGGCACACGCACCATCGGAGCCGACCTCGCACGCACCGCACACGGGCACCACGCATGAGCACCAGCAGCGAACTTCTGAAACAACTGGCCCGTGAGGTGGCGATGCTCCCGCAGGAGCAGACCATGGAAGTGGGCCGCAAAGGCAAGAACCTCTTCATCGGGATTCCCAAGGAGGTGACCCCCCAGGAACACCGCGTGCCGCTCACCCCTGCCAGTGTGGCGGTGCTCACCGGGCGCGGGCACGACATCGTGGTGCAGCGCGGCGTGGGCGGCAACGTGCAGTTCCAGGACAGCGACTACACGGAGGCCGGGGCCAAATTGGTGGATGATGCGCGAAGCGTCTTCGAGGCGGACATGATCCTGAAGGTGGCGGCCCCCGTGGAAGCGGAGATCGCCATGCTTCGGCACAAACAGATCCTGATCTCAGCGCTGCAGATGGGCGGCCAGCACCGGGAATCGCTGCGCAGCATGATGGACAAGAAGGTCACGGCCGTGGCTTGGGACTTCATCAAGGACCGGGAGGGCATCTACCCCATCATCCGCGCCATGGGCGAGATCGCGGGCAACACCGCCATCCAGGTCGCCGCGGAATACCTCAGCACCGACAAGGGTGGCCAGGGCCTCATGCTCGGCGGCATCAGCGGCGTGGCACCGGCCGAGGTGGTGGTGATCGGCGCGGGCACCGTGGGTGAATTCGCCACGCGGGCCGCACTGGGCGCTGGCGCCAGTGTGAAGGTCTTCGACAAGAGCATTTACCGCCTGCGCAGGTTGCAAAGCATCGTGGGCCAGCGCATCTGGACCAGCGTGATCCAGCCTGATGTCCTGAAGCAAGCGCTGCTCCAGGCTGATGTGGCCGTGGGCGCCCTCCGCCCCGAGCACGGCCGCACCCCCATGGTGGTGAACGAGGACATGGTGGGCCAGATGAAGACCGGAAGTGTGATCGTGGACGTAAGCATCGACCGCGGAGGCTGCTTCGAGACCAGTGAGCAAACCACCCTCACCGATCCGGTTTTCCGCAAGTACGGCGTGGTGCACTATTGCGTGCCCAACATCGCCAGCCGCGTGCCCCGGACCGCCTCCTACGCGCTCACCAACATCTTCACCCCCATCCTGCTCACCATGGGCGAAATGGGCGGCTTCGAGGATGTCATCAAGCGCAACATCGGCCTGCGCCAAGGCGTGTACCTGTACAACGGTGCCCTGACCAGCGAGATCCTTTCCGAGGCCTACCGCCTGCCCTACAAGGACCTGGACATTATGCTGGCCGCATTCTGATGGGCAGGGGAAGTGGTGGGTGAAAAGCGGGAAGTGACGGGTGATCGGTGATCAGTGATTGGAATGACTAACACGCAATGCATGACCGAACAGCCCGAAACGGATCATTGCCCATTCGTCCTTGTCAAGCTTGATCCCGAATTGGCTTTTTGATCGTTGATCATTTTACCTTCCAAAACATGACCTTCAAGCGCCGATTGTTGTTGTTCGGATTTGGCCTGGTGCTCGGTTGCATCGTGGCTTGGGCGTTCTACGGCAAGCGCTTGGAGAACACCGACTGGATGCCCAACCACCGCGTAAAGCTCCGCCTGCAAAGCACCTTGGTGAAGGCTACGCCAGTTGCTGAAGCCCAGCTGGAACCCATGAACCTTTCTCTCGCCGATCTGCGCAAGGCCGTGCTCGACAGTTGCGACATCAACTTCAGCAACAGCATCCGCAGCAAGGACAGCTTGGTGTACTACGTGTACGGCACTGTGAAAGGGCAACAGGTGCATTACATGGCCGCCACCCTGCGGGATTTTCGGACGGACAGCACGGCCGCGCTTACTGGGATCTGGGCGGGGCGGTAGCATTGATCGCTTTGTTTCCGTCCTCCATGGAACGGAAAAGGGCCGCCCAACGCGGACAGCCCCTTTCCACCTGATCAGTGTGCAATATTCACCGCGCCACTTTCACCGCCTTCTGCACCACCACGGCACCTTCCAGCATGTAAGTACACAGGTATGTGCCCGGGGCAAGCTTGCTGGTGTTCCACGTGTACTGGTACGCGCCTGGCTCCGCCATTTCCTCGCGCAGCGTCGCCAAGGGCTTGCCATCCATGCTGGCTACTTGCAGCACCACCATGCCTGCCTTGGGCACATAGTACTCCAGCGTGGTAAGGTCAGCCACCGGATTGGGGATGATGAGCAGGCGTTGTTCCCGCAGCTCGCCTGTTGCCGGGGTGCTCTTCAGGCCGCCACTTCCTTCCGGTGCCATGCCCGGATTGGAGGCACAGCATTGGGCCACTTGGGCTTGAAGGGCTGCGATCTGCTGCTGTTGCGCTTGGAAACCCGCGACCAGCAAGGGGATCAGGCCCTGGTAGTTCATGGCCATGAAATCCACTTCCGGATTCATCACACCGCCTGCGCTGTCTTGCATGGCCGGTTGATGGATGTTGGTGACCAGTGTGGGTAGAACGGCCTCCACATCTTGCGCGATCAGGCCGTACTGGTGCTCCGTGGGCAGGTGCATGAAGCCGAACTGGTCCTGGTTGAAATCATAGGTCTTGGGCACCAATTGCAGCAATTTGGACACGGCCGTATCAACAGGCAAGTCTGCAATATTTTGCTTCAGTTGCACATCACTGGGACCAAACACAGTGCCGCCGACGTAGGTATTGCCCGGAAAGTAACCCGCCCACTTCGTGTGGCCGTTCAGCCCGGAGGGGTCATCCGGGCCGCCGAAGTTGCCGTATACGCCGTAGCAAACCGTTGCTGCATCGTCATCACCCGCTACCCCGAATATACCGTAGTTCGTAGTGCCATACTTTGAAAACCCGTACACGCCGTAGTTGGCCCCGGTATGATGATCAAGGGTGGTCGACTTGCCATACACGCCGTAGGCGGTGGTAATGGTTCCCGCGGTGCCACTGATCACCTCACCCTTGGCACCATAGGCCTCCAGCAACACTGAACCATTGCTCGGGCCATACGCCAATCCGGAGGTGCCGTATATGCTGTTCGTCGTTCCGTCCACATGCGCGTTTGCGCGGGCTATGCCGTACACTGCAATTCCGCTGTTGTCCACCTCGGAAACGCTGCCTTGGATGGCGAAAGGCTGGTCCAGGCCTTGGCCCGGTTGCGGCTGCACATCACTTACGATACCGTACGACACGCCAATCTGTGGCGCCGCATAGTTCACGCTTAATCCGCCTCCTGACCCCAAGGATGAATTCTGCACCACATGCAGCTTGTACTGGGGTGCATTGGTGCCTATGCCCACCTTCCTGTCCGCTTGCGGGCAGCCCGGATTATTGATGTAGGCCGTGGCTATGTCGCTGTTGGAGCCCGGCGCGCCCAGCAATGTCCATTCGCAGCCGCCGCCCGTGCCC